>DASXFX010000173.1:0-29689 GCA_036489375.1 Binataceae bacterium (SeqCode)
CATCCGCGGGCGCACCAGGGTGGCGAAGGTGCCGGTGATGCGCTGGCCCTCCATGCGGCACGCGCCGATTTCGATGATGGAGCCGGCGGAAGCGCGGCCGCCGGTGGTTTCGAGGTCCACCACGACGAAGCGGGCGTCGGCGAGCGGGATGCGCAGGGCGGCGCTTTGGCGCAGCGACCACATGCCAGCGCTGGCGTCGTGGACGAAAGTTGGATCGCCGCCAATCAGGCCGTGAATGAGGCGCGCGCCGAGTTCGGGATCGGAACCGGCGCCCTTGAACAGGAGACCGACCAGCTCGGCGGAATCGGCGCCGGCGGGGCGCTCCTGGAGGAAGGCGAGGAGTTTTTCTTTGGCGGTCGCCCGCGGCATCCGCGCGAAGGCTGAGGCGTTGGCGGCGTCATGGGCGCGAGCTTCGTCAGCGCTGAGATCCTGAATGACGCTGGCGTTGCTATCAACGCCGGGATCGAATTCGCCGCCGGTTACACCACCACCCATCGCGCTATCCTCGACTACCGCCAAACCTCATCCACCCGCATCAGCTATACACCAAAAAGCCTTATTTTCGATATCTCTTCGCTATGGCGAAGTACGATTTGGCGGGACGGAGGACGCGGAGGGAGGCGGCGCTGGCGCAGGCGGTCGGGACGACTTACAATCGATAGGAGAGATCAGAGGGAATCAATTATGGAACGAGTCGTACTTTCACGCGAATGCGAAGCCGTGCAGATTCCGGCGGGCAATACGATGACGCTCGAAAAGGGCGTCGAGGTGTTTATCACGCAGTCGCTGGGCGGCACCTACACTTTGCAGATACCGGCGTACAACGGCCTCTATCGGATCGCGGGCAAAGACGCCGACGCGATCGGGAAAACGGCGGCAGAGGCGGCGGCGACGGCGCCGAGCAGCGGCGACCTGGAAACGATGGTGTGGGATCAGCTCAAGACCTGCTACGACCCGGAGATACCGGTGAATATCGTGGATTTGGGGCTGGTTTACGGGATGGAAGTGACGCCGCAGACCGACGGCACCAACAAGGTTGACGTGAAGATGACGTTGACGGCGCAGGGCTGCGGGATGGGCGCGTCGATCGCATTCGATGCGAAGAGCAAGCTGATGACGATCGCGGGGATATCGGAGGCGAACGTCGATCTGGTGTGGGATCCGCCGTGGAATCCGCAGATGATTGCGCCGGAGGCGCGCGAAAAGCTCGGCATCGACTGAGGGGTGATCTTCTATCGGATACTGGTTGCGATCGATGCGGTGATCGCGTTCATCGCGCTGTATTTCTTTATGATCGGACTGGCGGACGGTTCGGTCTCGTCGTTCAACATGTCGCTGTGGCTGACGATGCTGTCGTGCATCGCGGCGGTCCTGATCGGCGGCTTGGTGCTCAACGCGAAAGGGCATCGGCGGATCGCAGACGGCGTCCTGTTGATCATGGCATTGCCGGGCGTCGGGTTCGCGCTGTTTATGGGGATCCTGATCATTTCGCATCCGCGCTGGAATTGAGATCAAAGTGGCCTCGATTGGCAATGGGGTCGAGTTCCGAAGGCCCGGCCCTAGATCAAAGCGGCCCCGATTGGCAATGGGCGGAGTGCCGAAGATCGGGCTGGGGATACTCATGCGCGGCGAAGCTGGGCGGGGATTCGGCTGGCAGCCAGATTGACACTGGGGGCATCGTCCGATAGTTAAGAGGGTTCGGAATTGATGAAATGTTCGCAATAGTAAAGACAGGCGGGAAGCAGTATCGCGTCGGCCCCGGCGACCAGATCGTGGTCGAGCGGATCGAGGGCGAGGTCGGTACGGAAGTGGCGCTGGGCGAGGTGTTGGCGTTCAGCGACGGCGCGATCAACGAGATCGGCACGCCGACGGTTGCAGACGCGTCGGTGCGGGCGAAGATCGTGCAGCAGCCGCGCGGCACCAAGGTGCTGGTCTTCAAGAAGAAGCGGCGCAAGAACTACCGGCGCAAGCGCGGGCATCGGCAGGAACTGACGGTGTTGCGCATCGAGGGGATCAATCGCGGCGCCAGCGCGGTGACTCCTGAGAGCGAAGCGACGCCGGCGGCATCCGCGAGCGGCGACGCGACGCCGACTGAGTCCAACGTTGGTTGATGGAGGTACCTGAACCATGGCGCATAAAAAGGGACAGGGATCGACGCGCAATGGGCGGGACAGTCCGGGCCAGCGTCGCGGGATCAAGATTTACGCGGGACAGACGGTGCGCGCCGGCAATATCCTCGTGCGCCAATGCGGCACGCGGATTCATCCGGGACGCAACGTAGGGCTGGGGCGCGACTACACGATTTTCGCGCTGATCGACGGTATCGTGAAGTACGAGTCGTATCACGGCGACAAGCGCCAGGTGAGTGTCGATGCGGTGATCAGGGCTTCGGCAGCAGAAACGTCAGCCGAGCAACCGTCCGCGTAACAATCGAATCGAATTTGACTTAACAGCCCTGCGGGAGACCGTGGGGCTTTTTGTTGTGGTGGCGCTATACTCTGGCGCTGAATGGCCGGCGGACCGCGCAGATGGTAACGGCGGGGCGTTACGGCGGCGGATTAGATGCGCTGCGACCGACGGCTCGGCCGACAAGCTCGCGCAGGAGGAACTCGTATGAGACTCGGAATCAACACCGGATACTCGGGCCCGCGCATGGCACAGACGATGGAATTGATACTCGAGGCCGAACGGCTCGGCTACGATTCGGTGTGGTCGGGCGAGGCGTACGGTTCGGACGTGATCACGTTCCTGGCGTGGGTGGGAGCGCTGACGTCGAAGATCAAGCTGGGCGCCGGCATCATGCAGATGCATGCGCGCACGCCGGCGATGGCTGCGATGACCGCGATGACGCTCGATGGGCTTTCGAACGGGCGCTTCATTATCGGGCTGGGACCGTCGAATCCGCAGGTGGTGGAGGGCTGGCACGGGATGCCCTACGGCAAGCCGCTACAGCGCTATCGCGAATATATCGAGATCATGAAGATCATCCTCAAGCGCGAGCAGCCGCTGCAGTTCGACGGCAAGGAATATCAGATACCGTATCGCGGGCCGGGCGCGTCGGGGCTGGGCAAGCCGCTCAAGAGTATCCTGCACGGGCGCGCGGACATGAAGATTTACACGGCGTCGATCAGCCCCAAGGGGATCGAGCTGGCGGCGGAACTCGCCGACGGGGTGATTCCGGTGTGGATGAGCCCGGCGTGGTATGGGCAGCTCTATCAGCCGCATCTGGAGGCCGGGTTCAAGAAGGCCGGGCACGGCAAGAGTATCGCGAGCTTCGACCTGGCGCCGTACGTGCCGGTGCATCTGGGCAACGACCTCGATAGATGCCGCGCACCGGTGAAGGCGAGCCTGGCGCTGTACATCGGCGGGATGGGCGCGCGCAATCGCAACTTCTACAACAGCTACGTGCGCAATTTCGGTTACGAGGATCTCGCGACGCAACTGCAGGACCTTTACCTGAGCGGGCGCAAAGAAGAGGCGGCCGCGGCGGTGCCGGACAAGCTGGTCGATGCGGTGGCGCTGATCGGTCCGCGCGAGCGCATCAAGGATCAACTCGACGAATGGAAGGCGTCGCCGATCGGCACGATGATCCTCGGGAGCGGGCAGGTCGAGGCGTTGCGAGTGGTCGCGGAGTTGTGTCTGTAGGGAGACTGGGAGGGCGTTCGCGCCGAGCGCATCTAGGCAACTGAGCGCGCGAGCGGATCGCGTACTGCCGATCAGTTTCGAGCGTGCGGATGCGTTTTGAATACGCAGGTCGCGCGGCGTCCGGATACCCGTTGCGGCTTCAAGTCGGAGCCGGCATCGCTCGCGCGCCGGGAGTGGCCGGGACTGCTATAATTCCATCCAGTTATGCGCTTTATCGACGAAGCCAGAGTTTACGTGCAGGCCGGGAAGGGTGGCGACGGTGCGATCGCTTTCCTGCGCGAGAAGTATCGGCCCTTTGGCGGTCCCGCGGGTGGCGACGGCGGGCGCGGCGGCAGCGTTATATTTGAAGTCAACGAGGGCATGTCCACGCTGCTCGATTTCAAGTACAAGCCGCGCCTGATTGCGCGCGACGGCGAAGCGGGCCGCGGCAAGCAGCAGTATGGACATCAGGGCGAGGACCTGGTGGTGCGGGTGCCGCCGGGCACGATGGTGATCGACGAGGAGACCGGCGACTTGATCGCCGACCTGGTTATCCCGGGCGAGCGCGCGATCATCGCGCAGGCCGGCAAGGGCGGCCTCGGCAATATGCATTTTGTCTCCTCGACGCGGCGCGCGCCGCGAATTGCGACGCCGGGTACGGCGGGCGATCAGCGTTGGGTCAAACTGGAGTTGCGGCTGGTGGCGGAGGCCGGTCTCGTGGGCCTGCCGAACGCGGGCAAATCGACGCTGTTGGCGGCGCTCAGCGCGGCGCGGCCGAAGATCGCGCCCTACCCTTTCACCACGCTCACGCCGAATCTCGGGCACGTCCAGATCTCGGATGAGGAATCGTTCAACATCGCGGACATTCCGGGACTGATCGAAGGCGCGCACACGGGGCACGGCCTCGGGATCAAATTCCTGCGGCATATCAAGCGCACGCGGGTGCTGGTTTACGTGCTCGATCTGAGCGCCGATCCGGAAGGCGATTTCGCTACAGTGAAGCGCGAAGTCGAGGCCTTCGACCCCGAGATGATTGAACGGCCCGCGCTGATCGCGCTCAACAAGGCCGACCTGATCGCGCCGGAAGAGTCGGAACGTATCGCGCACCTGATGCGATCGCATACGGGGCTCGAGGTCTTCGTAATTTCCGCCGATCAAGGGACAGGACTGGACCCGTTGGTCGCGACGATCGCAACGAAGCTTCGCACCCAGGCCATGGATCAGGCGCTCGCAGCCGAATGCCCCAGTTAAGTTACAAGGAGGCGCTGATCGCGCCGCTGCGTCGATTGGTGGTCAAGGTTGGCAGTGCGGTGCTCTCGGATCCGAACGGCTTGCGGGCTGACGTGATCGCCGATCTCGCGCGCCAGATCGACTCGATCATAAGCCGCGGACTCGAGGTGGTGCTGGTCACGTCGGGGGCGATCGCGGCCGGGCGTGCACGACTCGGGCGGCGCACCTCGACGATCGCGGAGCGGCAGGCGGCGGCAGCGACCGGACAGATCGAACTGATGAGGCAATGGGCCAAGGCCTTCGAGGCTCACGGCCGCACTATCGCGCAGTTACTACTGACGCATCAGGATTTGGCCGAACGCAAGCGCCGGGTCAACGCGGTGCATACGATCGAATCGTTGTTCGCCGCCGGCGTGATTCCGGTGGTCAACGAGAACGATACCGTCGCCGTCGAAGAAATCCGCATGGGCGATAACGACGTGCTCTCGTCGCTGGTCGCCGGGATGGTGCAGGCGGGTCTGCTGATCATCCTGAGCGACGTGCCGGGGGTGCTCACCGGCGATCCGCGCACGCGCCCCGATGCGCAACTGATTCCGCTGATCACCGACCCCGAGGCCGGGATGCGCGGACTGGTGGCCGAGAGCGCGGGACCGCTCGGCACCGGCGGCATGGCGACCAAGCTGAAGGCGGCGCGGCAGGCGGCGCGTGCGGGTATCTCGGTGATAATCGCGCCCGGGCGGGAACCCGACATGCTGACGGCGGCGCTCGATCCCGCGCGTGAAATCGGCACGCTGATCCTGCCGGCACAACGACGCCTGGCGGGCCGCAAACACTGGATCGCTTTCGCGCTGCGCCCGAGCGGCGCAATCGCACTCGATCGCGGCGCCGCCGAGGCCTTGCGCTCGAAAGGGCGCAGCCTGCTCGCATCGGGCATCCGCGAGGTGCGCGGTGAGTTCGCCAGCGGCGACTGCGTCAGCCTGCTCGATTCCGACGGCGTCGAGTTCGGCCGCGGACTGGTGAATTACCCGGCGGCCGATGTGCTAAAAGTCAAAGGCATGAGATCGCAGGAAATCCCGCGCGTTTTGGGATACAAGGTGGCCGACGAAATCGTTCATCGCGACAATTTCGTCCTGATCGAAGACCTCGCATGAGCCTCGAAGCCGAAGTTCTGGCGAGCCTCACCGATGCGCGCATCGCGGCGCGCCGTCTCGCACTGATCGGAACCGACCGTAAGAATCGCGCGCTCGATCACCTGGCGGCGGCGCTGCGATCGTCGACCGATCGAATTCTCGCGGCCAATCACGAAGACGTCGCGCGGGCGCAAGCGACTGGCGATGCTCCCGCATTTGTCGAGCGCCTGACGCTCACGCCCAAGCGGATCGCGGCAATGGCGCTCGGCGTCGAAGAGGTCGGCGCGCTGCCTGACCCAGTAGGAGAAACGATCGCGCACTGGCGCCGGCCCAACGGCCTCGAGATTCGCCAGGTGCGAGTGCCGATCGGCGTAGTCGCGATCATCTATGAGTCGCGGCCCAACGTGACCGTCGATGCGGGGGTGCTCGGCTTTAAGGCGGGCAACGCGGTGGTGTTACGCGGTGGGCGCGAGGCGCTCTCGACCAACGCGGTATTGGCCGAACTGATCGCGGCGGCGCTGGTCAAGACCGATCTCGATCCGCATGCGGTGACCTTCATCGGCAATCCGGATCGCGCGGTCATCCAGATTCTGAAACGTCATCCCGAAGCGATCGATCTCATCATTCCGCGCGGCGGTAATGCGTTGAAGGCGGCGCTGGCCGGATCCGAGGTGCCGGTGCTGCCGCACTTCGACGGCATCTGTCACACCTACGTCGATCGCGCGGCCGATCTGCAGATGGCCGAGGATATTTGCCTCAACGCCAAGTGCAGCCGGCCGTCGGTCTGCAATGCGATGGAGACGATGATCGTGCACGCCGAAATCGCGCCGCAATTCCTGCCGCGCATCGCCGCGCGGATGCGCACTGCGGGCGTCGAGTTGCGCGCCGACGATCGCGCTCGTGCAATTCTCAGCGATGCCCGCGCCGCGACCGCAGAGGATTGGGACGCGGAATACCTCGATCTCATTTTGGCGGTCAAGGTCGTCGATTCGATCGACGAGGCGATCGCATTCATCGCGCGGCATGGCTCCGGCCTCGCCGACGCGATCGTGACTGCGGACGCGGCGGCGGCGGAACGGTTTCAACACGAAGTGGATTCGGCGACGGTTTACGTCAACGCCTCGACGCGCTTCACCGACGGTTTCGAATTCGGCTTCGGCGCGGAAACCGGCATTTCGACCAACCGCCTGCACGCTCGCGGCCCGATGGGACTGAAGGAATTGACGACCTACAAATACATCGTCGCGGGCGACGGCCAGATTCGGACTTGAGCCGGGAGTGCGACGATGCGCGTAGGAGTGTTCGGCGGCAGCTTCAATCCGATTCACCTCGGCCATCTGCGCGCGGCCGAGGAAGATCGCGAGGCGTTGGGGCTCGACCTCATTTACTTCGTGCCGGCGGCAGCGCCGCCGCATAAGCCCCACGCGGGCCTCGCGCCGGCGGAACATCGGCTGCAGATGGTGCGCCTGGCGACCAAGGGCAACCGCCATTTCATGGTCTCCGATACCGAGATCAAACGGCCCGGACAATCCTACACAATCGATACAATTCGCTACTTTCTAGCAACAATGCGAGGTCCGAGCGAGCTTCACCTGATCATGGGCGCCGATCAGTTCGCCGAATTGAACACGTGGCGGGAAGCGGACGAGCTGGTGCGACTGTGCAACCTGGCGGTGCATACGCGAGAGTCAGGCGGCGGCGAAGCGCGCCCAGCGGTTCCGCTTGCGACAATCGATTATTTTGGCTACAGTCGCGTGCAAGATCATTACGAGCACCCAAGCGGCCATACGCTATCCTTCGTACCCACTACTTTCCTTCCGATATCAGCCACAATCGTCCGGCATACTATCGCCGCGCGCAAATCGGTACGCTACCTAGTGCCCGATGATGTCGCGGAATATATCCAACGGCATGGCCTTTATTCTTCCCTTTAATTTCCAACAGACGGGGATACGCCTGCGCGGTCCCAGCGGTTCCAACCCGCTTACCCAATGATGGATTCGCTCAAGAAAGCGCTCGCCGCGGCCGAGGCGGCGCTCGAGAAGAAGGCCTACGATCTGGTCGTGCTCGAAGTGGAGCACCTGCATTCGATCGCCGATTATTTCATCATCGCGACCGGACGTTCCGACGTGCAGGTGCAGGCGATCGCGCGCGGCATCGGCGAGCGGATGGATCTCGAAGATGAACGCGCCATCGCGATCGAAGGGCTCAACCACGGGCATTGGGTAGTGCTCGATTACGTCGATGTCGTCGTCCACATTTTCTTCGAGCCGGTGCGCGAGTTCTATCGCCTGGAGAATAACTGGACCGACGGGCGCGAAGTCGTGCTGCCGGAACCCTACCGGTCGCAGGCGCGCGATCTCACGCTGCACGCGTCGGGCTGATCGCTGCGTCCAGCGCAGCCGTCGGCGCAAGCATTCGCCATGGCCGAAGAGACCGCATTTCTAGCGCTACTTGCCGCAATCTACGCGACCATCGCGACCTTCTGCATGATGTGGCCGGAGCGATTGCACGCTTACGCCATCCGCAGAAGCGACGAGGCGCGCGGCCGCAACTCCGCCGCGGTCTGGCTCGTCGGATCGCCGAACTATGTACTTTACGTGCAGCTCTTGGGCGCGATCAGCGCCAGCGCCGCCGTCGCGATCACGCTGTTCCTGCTCGAATGGATCAGGAACGGCTCGTGACATTGAGCGGGTCCGCGCGCTAGCATCACGCGCGCCGGCGGGTTTCGATGCCGCCACAGACGCCTGGACCGAGGGAAGCGACGCACCCAATGAACGACCTTGAACGGCTGGCCGTCGTCGAACGGCAATTTCGCCGCCGACCGCAGGCTTATCGCGGCAACGTCAGCACGGGCGAGCTCAAATTCATCCTGTTCCTGGTCTCGACTGCGGGCAGCGGACGTGACGATCGCGTGCTCGATGTCGCTTGCGGGAACGGCGCGATGACGCTGGCTTTCGCCGAGCGCTGCGGCCAAGCGGTGGGCATCGACGTGATGGCGCCGGCGCTCGCGCAGGGCCGCGCCGAAGCCGTCCAGCGCGGCCTCGCGAATGCAGAATTCACGCTCGCCGAACTCGAACGGATGCCGTTTGCCGATGGCGCATTCACCGGCGCCGCCTGCCGTTTCTCGTTCCATCACTTCGTGAATCCCGCGCGCGTATTCGCCGAGATGACGCGCGTGGTCAGTCCGCGCGGATGGATGGTTATCGCGGATATGACGGCGTCGGAGGAGGAGGCGAAAGCGGCGCTGCACAACGAGCTCGAACGCCTGGCCGATCCGACGCACTCGCGCACGCTCGCAGTCTCCGAGTTCGAGCGCATTTTCGCGGCGAATGGTTTCCGCACCGTGATGAAAATCGCGCGCGACGCCCGCAGCACCGTCGAAGACTGGATCGGGTTCAACGATACTACGCCGGACAACGCCGCCCGCATTCGCGAATTGATGGAGGCCTCGCTCGACGGCGATCGCGCAGGACTGCGCGCAATCCGCGACGGCGCGACTATCCGCACGATTCGCACCAGCACCGTGTTCGTGCTGGAGCGCGAATGACACCGCGCGGATTTCACCGCTCACCTCAGAGAGATGTTCGGGATTCAGCTTTCGTGAACCGCTCGCGTAATGCCGGTTCAGGCGGCGCGGACGACGTAGATCGCGGCCGGCGCTCCGAGAATCGAAACGCGCAGAATCTTTTGCGGACGGAACGCTCCGCGCGACATCAGATCGGCCATCAAGCGGGTTTCCGCGGTCAACATCACGATCAGCCCGCCGGGCTTTACCACGCGTTGAAATTCCTCGATCAGATGCGGATAGAAGCGGCGATTCTCCGCATGCGATCCGTGGCGCATGCCCCACGGTAGATTTGTGACGACTTTGTTGACGCTCGCGGCGCCGAGTGCGATCGCGCTCGCGTCCCACGAATGAAGCTCGATCGGCTTGTAGCGCGGCCCGACATTTTCGCGCGCCGCCGCGAGCGACACCGGGTTGGAGTCGCCGCCGATAAGCTGCTGGTAACGCCCGAGTTGCGCGCGCTCGATCAATATCGTGCCCGCGCCGCACATCGGATCCAGCACGATATCGTCAGGCGCCGGTTCGGACAGCCATGCGATGGCGGCGGCGACCGAGGGCCGCAGCGAACCCGGCAGATGCGCAACCTTGTAGTCGCGATGGCGCAGGCGCTCGTCGCTCAGGCGCATCGTCAGGATAAATTCGCCGGGAAACATCGTCGCCCAGAACTCGACGTCGGCGTCCTCGCCACCAAGGTGCCACGAATGATCGTCGCGGTCTCCGATTCCGCGTTCGACGGCGCGCTGCAAATCGACGCGCCGAAACGGATGCTCACCTGCCATTCGCGCGATCACGCGGTAGTAAAGACGTTTGCCGGCGCGACTGCCGGGCACGAGGCTGACGTGCGCCGCAAGCGCCTCCTCGATAAAGCGCGCATCGCGGCCAGCCGTGCGCACGCGCTCGAGAGTCTTGCTCGCCAGGCGCTCGTCGGTGTCGTGTTCGGCGGCACTCTTCGGCACGTATTTCAGCGCGGGATCGAGTGGCGACACCGCGAAGCGGCGGTAGGCAATCACCGCGAAAAAATCCTCGGCGCTGCGAATCAGCTTCAATGGAGCGAGGCGCGGAGTCGAAAAAATCGTCATGCCGACGCGGTCAGGCACGTGCCGGCGGCCAAGCTCGGTCGCATCACCGTGATCGCAGCGCGCGGCGATTTCGTTCCATGCGATGGGCTCAAAACCGGGCTGCGTTTGCGCGAGATAGATATGCGGGCCGAACTTGAAGGGCTTCGGCGGCTCCGGATTCGCCCGGCGCGGACGCGGCGGTGGACGCCGCGCCTGAATTATTTCGTCACGCGGCTTGAGGCCTTTCAATTTTCACCCCGTATGGGCGCCGCCGCTGTGACGCTGGCGCGTACTGCAATCCAGCTCGGGCCGGAAGCGCCGCTGCGGGACCTCACTTCGTGCGCGACAGGTATTCGTTGTTTTCCGTGTTGATCGTGATCACGTCGCCCTCGACCACGAAATGCGGCACCTGGATTACGAGTCCGGTCTCCAGCGTCGCCGGCTTCAAGGTATTGGTCACAGCAGCCGTCCTGATACCCGGATCGGTCTGCACCACTTTCATCGAGATCGTCTTGGGCAGCGTCACGTTGAGCGGCGTGGTCTCGTGATATTCGACTTCGACCTTGAGATTGGGCGTCAAGTAGCCGGCGACATCTGCGATCAAATCCTTGGGCAGCGTGATCTGGTCGTAGGTCTGCGTGTTCATGAAATGGAAGTCGTCGCCCTCCTGGTAGAGGAACTCCATCTCCATCTGGTCGAGGATCACGCGCTCGACCCGATCTTCCGAGCGGAAGCGGTTTTCCGTCTGCGACCCGCTCTTGATATTGCGCAGCTTGGTCTGGACCATGCCGCGCCAGTTGCCGGGCGTGATGTGGTTGATGGTCATCACGCGCCAGAGGCCGCCATTGTATTCGAGGATCATCCCGGGCCGGAGCTGCGTTGCCTGGATTAGCATCTTCCGTTCACTCTCAATCGGTGTGATGTAAACACGAAAGTCTAACCTATGCCTTCACGCAAGGGCAAGGCGGAGGTTGGCCGGGCGAATCTTCCGGCCCCGAGCCAAGAATTACCCCAGCGCTCACACGCCACGAGTGCCGCGGCATAATTGCGCCTTTTTGACCGTCCAGCCCTCACCATGACGATGACGCGGGCGGCGCGCCAAACGGATTGGTCGGGGGCATCAAGGGGGCAACCGGCGGCGGCCCGAACGCGCCGCCGCCGGAGGGAGTGCGCGACATGCCGACTCCACCACCATAAGAGCCGTACGGATTGACCGCGTAGGGATTCGTTCCGTAGGGGCTGCCGTAGGGATTGGTGCCGTAGGTGTTCCCGTAAGAATTCGCGCCGTAGGGATTTACCCCGCCGTATGGATTTATCCCGGCGATGACCACCGGTTGCTCGTTATAGCCGCCGCTCGAATCGAAGGCGCGAATCGTCGCCGGCCCGGCCTGCGGATTGAAGCGCACGTTGAAATTGACGTTATGCGACGCGCCGGGAATCAGTGAACTGATTACGCCGCCGATGCCGCCGCCGCCGATCGGAATCCGTTGCACCAGCATCCCGTTCTGATACAGCCCCGCAGTTGAAAGATGCGCGCCGGAAATCACCCCCGAAACGACGTAGAGGTTGCGCGTGATCGGCCCGACCGCCGCAATCTGCACCAGCAGGCCCGAATTACCGCCGCCGATCGTTTCGCCATAGAGCGAGCCGGGCGGAATCGCGGCGGGATTCATCGACGTATCGGCCGACGCGGTCGCGGTCGCACTCGAAAGGTCGAGCGCGCTTTCGACGTACTGGTCGCCGATACCATACGCGCGAATCTTCGCCTCACTGCCACTTGCCGTAAACTTCTCGTCGAAATTGGTCGCATCGTCGCCGAATTCAACCGTTATCGGCCGCGCCAGGCGTCCATCGAGGTAGATTCCCGCGCGCGTCACGCCGTGCCCGACAATCTGTCCGACTACCTCGAACGTCGGCGGCGACACGCCGATTTGATTCGCCGCGCTGATGTTGATCTGAACATTTGCCAGATGGCTGCCGATGGTGTGGCGCTTGGAGGGCGATGGCCGCGGCGTCCCGTGGCTGGGAATCTCCGCCGTGTTAGGCGCGCCTTCGTCGTTGTCCGCCGTCGAATTGCGGAAGACCTCGACCCCACCCTCGATCGACGGGGCATGTTTCGAAGGCTGTCCTGCCGAAGGGGGCAGCGGCGGAATCTCCGGCGCGGCGTCGCCCGCCGCGTCCGCCGAGGAGGGCGGAGCATACGAATCGGATGAGGACATGGCGATGGTCGCATCGGCGATCGGCGCCTGCGCCATTCTGCCGGCGGCGTCGTACACGCGGATGGTCTCGTTCGACGTCGGACGCTCGACGCCGATATCGAAATTCAGCCGCACTTCGCCCGCGCCTCCGGCGACTTTGAAATCACGCAATTCGTGCGAGCCGGCGTAAATGCCGCCGTGTCTGAGCCCGCTGCCTTCGAGATAACCCTTGACGTGGACGGTATCGCCTTCGGCAGTGCGCGATTCGATTACCACTTGAGGCGGTGCACTCCGGCTCGAATCGGAGGACCTCACCGGGGCCGAAGCTGCGGCCGGCGCGCTACTCGATGCGGCAACCGACGCGGGCGCGCTTGCCGGTCCCGCCACCGACGCCGCGGCAGGCGCGACCGCCGCGTGACTGCTCGCGGCCGGCGCGACCGCAGGAACAGCCGCGTGTGCGGTCGCTGGTGCAGCTACCGACGCCGCGGCAGGCGCGACCGCCGCGCGACTACTCGCGGCCGGCGCGGACGACGAACCCGACGCGCGGGCCGGAACGCCATTCGCCGCGAGCACCTTCGCCAGCGCGGCCATTTCAGTTTTGATTCGGTTCCAGTCGGCCGCTTTGAAGAGTCCTGGATTCGCCGACACCACGCTATCCACTGCGCCGCGATCGCCTTCGAGGTCGGCCAACGCGCTCGCCGCAGCGGCGCGATCGCCGGCGGCCATCGAATGGCTCAGGGAATTCGCATCGCCAGCGAAAATCGCAACCGCACCCAGCGCCGGATTCGATTTGATGGCGTCGTTGGCGTTGACCGCGTTGAGCATCGCGAAGGCGCCATCGTTGATTTGAGCTGCCGTCGCAGCCGCGTCATCGGCATTCGCGACTCCCTCGAAATGCGAAATCCCAAGCGCTACCGCGCATACCGCGACGACACCCGCAAATGCGGCATTGCGCATTTGACGCAAAGCCCGGGACGCCATCGGGCATCGGCGCATCGCGATAACTTCGGCAACCGGCATTGCGCTGGCAAGTATAACCGAAATCTGTCGCATCTTAGAATCCGCGAAATGACGCGCCGGCCGCGCAGTTGTGGCAATGGTTTACGATCTGTTAGCCTTTTGGCTTCAGGAACTCCATACAGTCAGTCCGCAACCTGCTAAGATCGTGAGTCTGCCGAGCCAAAGCCAAGGTGAAAATCGCGCCGCTACGGACGCGTTTAGCGCAAGTCGTCTGGCGCATGAGTTCGCCGCCGTCTCGTCCGGAGTCGGCATCGCTACACTCGACGATCGCCTGATCGTTCGCATCACGGGCGACGACCGCATCACCTTCCTGCACGGCATGTGCAGCGCCGATATCAAGGGGCTGACAACCGGCACGGTAGCGCCCGCGCTGATACTCACCGAACACGCGCATCTCATCGCGGATTTCTTCGCCTATGCTGAGGCTGACGCACTACTGATCGATATCGATCGCGCGCTGTGGCCCAAGGCCCGCGCTCACCTGGAGAAATTCCTGGTCGCCGACGACGTCGAGTTCGAGGAACTCGACGTCATCGGCGTGCTCGACCTCGAAGGCCCTGCGGCAGCGCGAGCGCTCGCCGCAATCGTCGGCGACGCGGTGCTGTCGCTGCCGCCCTGGCGGCATGCTGCCGCCGCAACCGAGGCCGCCGCCGGAGCCGGAGCGCAGGAGCTTCGCTTCGCGAATCTCCCGCGCTCCGGCGGACCCGCCTTCACCGTCCTGCACGAGCGCTCACGCATCGAGTCGCTGCGCGAAGGGCTGCGCGTCCGCGGCTCCGCCGCGGACGCGCAGCCCTTCGCCGAGATCACCGCGGACACCCTCGACATCCTTCGCGTCGAACATGGCTTGGCCCGCGTCGGCGTCGATACCAGCGAGAAGACCATCGCGCTCGAAGCGCGGCTCGATTACGCAATTTCGTTCAATAAGGGATGCTATCTCGGGCAGGAAACCATCGAGCGCGCGACCGCGCGCGGCGGCCTGCGCAAAAGGCTCTTCGGCCTTCGGATCACCGGCGATACCCTCCCGGACCGCGGCGACGCGATCATGCTTGAGGGCAAAGAAGTCGGTCGCCTGACGAGCGTGGTCCGCTCGCCTCGATTAGGTGTCATCGGCTTGTCGATACTCCATCACAGCGCGTGGCCGGGCGGCACCGGCGTCACCATCGCTGACGCCGGCAGCGAGCTTGCCGCAAAAGTCTCGGAGTTGCCTTTCGCCTGAGACCTCGGCGCAACCGACCGGTTTCCAAGTCGTGAATGGATTGATAATGATACCGGTCGTTCTTAAGATTACTTTCGACGCTATCTATTTGAGCGCGGCCGTGGGAAACCCGGCCATCTGCAGGAGTTGCGAAAATGGCTAATGTATTGGGCAAGCGTTATTTGTGTGAAAAGTGCGCAACCGAAGTGCTCTGTAACAAGGCCGGCACCGGCGCCTTCGAATGTTGCGAGGTCGAGATGAAGCTTAAAGAGGCCAAGGCGCTTCCGTCCTCCGATTAAGTTTTTGGTCGCGCGCTGCGGGCGCGCAGCGGACGTGCGGTGATGTTCCGGGGTGGTGGTTAGTACCGTGGGAAGAGCGCACTGATGGCCCTCGATAAGGCCGACATGGTCCTGCACGAGGGTGTGGTCTCAGGCCATCCGGGGAGCGATTCGATTGCGGTCGCCGACGGCATCATCCTCGCTCATGGCGCCTTCGCAGATCTCAAGCCGCTGGTCGGCCCGCAGACTCATCTGATTCGTTTGGCCGGGCGCGCCGTCGCGCCCGGTTTCGTCGATTGCCACCTTCACTTTATGGAAGGGGCTGCGGTTGCGAACGGTCTGAACGTCGTGCGCTGCCGCACGATCGGCGATCTGCTTGCGGACTTGCGGCTTGCCGCCGGTAAAACCCCGCCCGGTAACTGGCTCCGCGCGTTCGGCTGCGATGAAGCTCTCATGCACGAGCGGCGCGGCCCTACCCGCGCCGAACTCGATGCATCCGTCCCGCGCAATCCGTTGCGTCTGCGTCATCAAACGCTCCATGCTTCGTGGCTCAATTCGCGCGCGATTGCCGCACTCGGGCTGGAGGCCGCCGGCGTCAGACTGCCCGACGGCGCCTTTCTGGAGCGTGATCCATCGGGGCGCCTGACCGGTTTGACCGTCGGGATAGACGAATGGATCTCGCAGCATCTGCCGCGCGTGACCGCCGCGGAACTCGAGTCGCGCACCCGCATCTATAGTCGCGAGCTGGCGACCGCGGGCATCACCGCATTCACCGACGCGACCGTGCGCAACGGCCCCGACGACGTCGCTACCTTAGCCCGCCTTCACACCGGCGGTGCGATTACCCAGCGCGTTGCCGTGATGATCGGGCAGGGACACGTCGATGCCGCGAATATCTCGCGCCAAGCCGCCGAGTCGGGCGGACTTCATCTGGGCGGCGTCAAGTTCGTGGATCTCGCCCGATGGGATCCGCCACCACTCGCACGGCGTGTCGCCCGGGCGCTGGCGCAAGGTCTCGATGTCGCCTTTCATGTGACCGAAGTCGATGAGCTCGAAATCGCGCTGGATGCGATCAGGTCCGCTCGGCGCGACGTCAATCAACGCACGCTCGAAACCACCGTCTGCCGCATCGAGCATGGCGGGATGATTCCGGACGGTTATCCGGAGCGGATCGCAGCGCTCGGCGTATGGGTCGTAACCAACCCCGGCTTTATCCATTATCGTGGGCCGAAGTATGCCGCCGATCCGGGACTGGTGCCCTACCTTTATCGCGCGCGCAGTTTACTCGACGCGGGAGTGCAGATGGCCGCCGGCAGCGACGCCCCGGTCACTCCCGCCAAACCGCTGAGCGCGATTGCCGCGGCTATTACGCGCTTTTCGATCGACGGCGATGAGCTCGCACCGGCGGAACGAATCTCGATCCCTCAAGCCTTCGATCTCTTTACCCGATCCGCCGCCCGCCTGAGTCGCCTCAATGCCGGCGAGATCGCCCCCGGCTCCGCCGCCGACCTCATCGTCGTTCCCGCAGACCCGTTCACTCTCACCCCGGCCGAAATCCACAACCTGGTCGTCGATATGACCATCGTCAACGGACACCCGATTTACGAGCGTGGACGCCCTGCGGTCGCCCAGAGCGACATCGCAAACTTGTATTCTCCCTGATTCGGACTAGATTTCGGTTCAGGCCGCCTCGGTGCTTCAGGCCGGTTGGCGCTTGCGGGATTCTGGCGCCGGGGCCGTGAGATTCCTTGGGCTTTATTGTTGATCTCTGATGTCTTGATTCAACATGGTCGCGCGTAACAAGACTGCGAGCCGTAACGGCGCCATCGTCGGCAATGGCGCCGTGCTTTATGAAAAGCGCGACGGGATCGCATGGGTCACGCTCAATCGGCCCGATCGGCTCAACGCTTACAACGTCGCGATGCGCGACGATCTGTTCGCTGCGCTGAACGCGGTCCACGCGGACCCCGGCGTGCGTGCGATGGTGCTGGCGGGCGCGGGTCCGGCGTTTTCCACTGGCGGCGACGTCAGCGAGTTCGGACAGGCGCCCTCGCCCACCGCCGCTCGATGGATTCGCTTCCGCCGGGACGTTTGGGGCCGAATCCGTGCGCTGCCGATCCCGACGATCGCCGCCGTGCACGGCTTTACGGTCGGCGGTGGCCTCGAAATGGCGCTGTTGTGCGACCTCGCGATCGCCGCCGAGGACACCCGTTTTTGCCTGCCCGAGACCAGCCTCGGGATGATTCCAGGGGTCGCCGGCACCCAGACCGCCCCGCGCCGGCTCGGCCTCGGATGGGCGCTGGATCTCAATATCACCGGCCGATGGATTGACGCCCAACAGGCTTTGTTTATAGGTTTGGTCGCCGAAGTCGTGCCGCTCACAGCGCTGGACCGCACCGCCCATGCGATGGCTTCCGCACTCGGACGCCTGCCGCGCGAGCATGCTGCGATTGCGAAGATCGCGGTCTGGGAAGGCTTGAACTCATCGCTGGCGGACGGCCTCGAACTTGAGCAACGTCTGGCGCTGCGATTGGATCGATTTTCTGTGGCAGCGGGCTTCAGCCAGGATGCCGAACCGCTTAGGCCGCGCAGGAGGAGAATTAACTCGTGAATACCGTAAATTTCATCTCGATCCCCGGGTCCATCGTGCCCGATCAGGAAGTCCTCGTCTTCGGGCAGAATCGCCTGACCTATGCCGAGCTCAACGAACTCGTCGCGCGTCTCGCCAGCGTCTTCAAAAAGCTGGGCCTCAAGCAGCGCGACGTGGTTGCGATTCTCGATACCAATTCGCATCTCTACGTCGCGTGCTATTACGCCGCCGCCAAGGCCGGCCTGACCTTCCTGCCGCTCAACTATCGCGCGAAGGAAGGCGAACTCGAATACATGATCAATACCGCCGAGACCAAATTGCTGATCGTCGGCGATCGCTATGTTGACCTCGTCAACCGCATTCATACCCAGCTCAATAATGTGCCCGCGGTTGCGCTCGGCGATGGTGACGGCAAGATGACCAAGCTGACCGACCTCATCGCCAAGGCCGAGCCCGACGAAGAAGATGCCGAGGTCGAGGACGAGGATGTCTCCGTCCTGATGTACACCAGCGGCACCACTTCGCTGCCCAAGGGCGTGATGCTGAGCTTTCGCGATTTCACCGCGTACGTCACCGCCAATATCGAGATGGCCGACGGCACCGAGCGCGGGACTTTCCTGGTGTGCGCGCCGTTCTACCATATCGCCGGCACTACCGCGATGATGACCAACCTGTGGACCGGCCGCAAAATGGTCGTGATGCCGCAGTTCGATCCGAAGGCCTGGCTGGAACTGGTCGGCAAGGAAGGCGTCACTCATGCCTTCGTCGTGCCCACCATGATGAAGCAGGTGCTCGACGACCCGAGCTTCGCCAAGACCGATTTCTCGAAGATGACGAACCTCGCATACGGCGGCGCCGCGATGCCGCTGGCGGTCATCCGCCGGGCGATCGAGGCCTTCCCCAAGA
This sequence comes from Binataceae bacterium (SeqCode), assembly GCA_036489375.1. Classification (GTDB taxonomy): domain Bacteria; phylum Desulfobacterota; class Binatia; order Binatales; family Binataceae; genus JADMIL01. The sequence goes on from DASXFX010000173.1 coordinate 18,798, forward strand.
CCATCGGCTTTGTCAACGCCTATGGCCAGACCGAAACCACTTCATCGCTGACCATCCTCGGTCCCGACGACCATCGGATTTCGGGCACCCCGACCGAAGTTGAGCTCAAGCTCAAGCGTCTCAACTCGATCGGCAAGCCGCTGCCTGACGTCGAGATCAAGGTGCGCGACGACGACGGCAAGTTCCTCACTCATAGCGAAGTCGGCGAGATCATCATCCGCACCCCGCGCATCATGAAGGGCTACGCCGGCCGCAAGGATGATTCCGCGCTGCCCGACGGATGGCGCGCCACCGGCGACCTCGGTTGGGTGGACGAGGACGGTTACGTCTTCTTCGCCGGCCGCAAGGACGACATGATCATTCGCGGCGGTGAGAATATCGCGCCCGCGGAAATCGAGACCGTCCTGATGAGCCATCCGGCCGTCGATGAGGCCGCGGTGATCGGCGTGCCGTCGGTCGAATGGGGTCAAACGGTGAAGGCTTACGTGGTGCTACGGCCGGGCGAAAAGGCCGACGCCAAGGATATCCAGGAGTTCTGCCGGACTCGCCTGGCGAGCTTCAAACGCCCCGAGTCCATCGAGTTCATCGAGGCGCTGCCGAAGAACGCGCTCGGCAAGATCCTGCGCAAGGAGCTGCATGCGCAAAACCAGGCGCAGGCCTGACTCCGGGCGCGGGGCACCAACGCCGGGTCGCGCCGCCGCAACGCCGGGTCGGGCCGCAAAGATAGCGTCGGCCAACGGCGCCGGCGGCGGCAGTGATCCAGGCGCCATCGAAATCGACCTCGAGGGCGGCGCGCTGGTCGCTACTCTCAGGCGCCCGCGCGCGCAAAACCGCGTGAGCCATGCGATGGGGCGCGAGCTGATGGACCTCGCCGAGACCGTCGAGGACGACGACGCGATCCTCGTGCTCGCCGTCACCGGCGCCGACTCGACCTTCTGCGCGGGTTTCGATGAGGACGTCGATCCGCTGTTGGTCGAAACGCTCGCCCTGCTCTCCAAGCCGACCGTCGCGATTATCAACGGCGACGCCACCGACGAGGGTCTCGAACTCGCGCTGGGGCTTGATTTGCGCGCCGCCGTCGGCGGAGCGCGCCTCGCCCTGACGCAACTCGTGCGCGGCAGATTGCCGCGCTTCGGCGGCACCCAACGCCTGCCGCGCCTGGCCGGCGCCGCCCAGGCTCTGCGGATGCTCTTGACGGGCGAACCGTTGCGCGCCAGCGACGCGATGCGATCGGGGCTCGTCACCTATCTCGCCGACGATCGCAAGGAACTCGATCGCGTCGTGCGAGAGCTGCTCACGACCCTCGCCAGCCGCGGTCCGATCGGGATGCGCATGGCCAAGGAAGCTGTCCGCAAGGGTTCCGATATGACGATCGATCAGGGCATAAGACTTGAAGAAGACTTGTACGCCCTGCTACAAACCACCACCGACCGTGCCGAGGGCGTGCGCGCATTCCTCGAAAAGCGCAAGCCGCTGTTCAAGGGCGCCTAGCCCGACGGTGCGCGGTCGTAACAGTGCTTAAAATAGAAAGTGCGTAGCCTCGAGGGGCGCGCAGTCCGATTCAACAGGCAGTGCCAGGAGCGCTCAAAGACATGGCTAACCAGCTCGGCAAAGTTTACATCTGCGGCAAATGCGGCTCTCAGGTAATCGTTACCAAAGGCGGCGCCGGCGAACTCAAGTGTTGCGGCGGCCAGATGGAACAAAAGAAGTGACGCAGCGCGCGTTCGGTATGCGCCGGACGCGCCTTCGTTTCCCAATTCGACAACTGCAAACCATCGCTGGCCTCGCTTAGGAGAGCCGTGTGCTTAGAGTCATTATCGCCGGCCTGATTGCCGGTTGGCTGACCGGCAAGCTGATGCATGGACGCGGCTATGGCGTCCTCGCCGACATCCTCCTCGGACTGGTCGGCGCCGTCATCGGCCAATGGATTTTCGGTGAGCTTGGAGTCTATGCCCGCGGCGGCGTCGGCTTCATCGCGATGGCGGTGGTGGGCGCGGTGCTGCTCGTCGGCGCGATCCATCTCATCCGCGGCGACCGCCCCCTCGGCACCTGACCCGCGCGCATCCGGTCGGCACGGTCACTTCCGCCTCTGCATACCCGTCAAACGCTCACACGGCGGTGAAGCCCGCGCGGCTGAAGAGCACGCGCTCCTCGCCGAGCCGCGCACGCATCGCCGCCAGCAGTTGATGCTCCGCGCCCGGCTTGAACCAATCGTCCCAACCCCTGCGCCGATATAGCTCGCCGATTCCGAGCGCCCGCGACCGCCGTCCCTGCGCGCCGTCACCATCGAAATAAGTATCCACGATCACCCGATCGACGACCCCGGCCGCCAGCTCAGCGAAGCGCCGTGGATTATTCGGAAACATCGGCGCGATCGCGATTTGCGTAAAGATTCCCGCCTCGCGCAGCCTCCGCATCGCGGTCAACCGCCGGGCGACCGAGGACGAGGTTGGCGTGAGCGCCCGCCGGACCTCATCGTCGTCGGTTTCGAGCGTGATCGACGCGATCGCGCGACGATCGAGCCGCGCGATGATCTCGATATCGCGCTCGATCAATGGACTGCGAGTCTGAATCACCAGGCGGCGGGGAGGATAGCGCACGAACAACTCGATTGCGCGCCGCGTAATTTGCGCGCGCCGCTCGTAGCCCTGGTACGGGTCGGTCGCACTCGACATGAAGATGGCCGCGGCGCTGAGCTTGCCGCCGCGCTCCATCGCCGCCAGCTCCCGTTCGAGCAACTCCGGCAGATTGGTCTTCGCGATCACCCACGTTCCCCACGCCGCGTCGCGCGCGCGTGCTACCGGTAATGCGCGCACGTAGCAGAACGGACAGCCACCACTGTCGCCGAATGCGCATCCGACGTACGGATTGAGCGAGTAGGCGAACCCGCGCAGAAATCCTCCAGTCGGGGTCAGCGCTCGCGTCGCCGCTTGCTCGACGTAAGTTCGCATCTCAGTTTCATTGAGGATCGACGACGATCGCCGTCGTCCGGATTACCCGCGAACCATTGACATATCACCTGCGATGCGGACAAAGTTTACCCATGAAGCGGGCTCTCATCGGTCTTCTCGCGTTAGTCGCGTTGGCGACGCCACAGTTGGCGCGCGCACAGTCCCGTACCAACAATTACTATTCGAATTCCCTCGACGACGATCTCGGCCCGCCGCCCTATAACGACGTCGATAATGGCCAGTTGCTGCAGCTTGCCTCCTACGTCCTCGCACCCTTCGGCTACGCCCTCGAATGGACGGTCACGCGCCCGATGCATCATCTCGCCACCGACACGGCCCTCGCCCCGGCGCTGAGCGGCGACACCGAAATCAGGTATTTTGGCGAGACTAACAACGCGGATATGCTGCCGCAGAGCACTTTTGCCCCGTTCCAGATGCCCGCGAATCCCAACGCCATAGATTCTTCCACCGCCAGTTCCTCAACCTACTATCGGCAATCGACCACTTCTGTGCCAACCGTCACCAAGAGCCAGCGCTACGAGACTCAGGGCTACATCCCCGGTTCCGGTGGCCAATCCGCCTTCCACTGATTCGATCGTTTGGTTCCCGTTCCCGGTTCTCGCGCGACTGGCATTTTCGCCGGTCGCTGGCCTTCATGTACTATCCCTCTAGCCATCGGTGCGGAATTGCGAGGTCGCGACTATGCCTCTGATCAGTTCGAACGGCATCAATCTCAACTACGAAGTTAACGGACAGGGCGACCCGCTGCTGCTCATCATGGGCTTCGGCATGTCCGGCGCCGCGTGGGTTCCGATGCTGCCGTTCTTCCAGGGCTTCCAGAGCATTTACTTCGATAACCGCGGCACCGGCCTCTCCGATAAGCCCGACGGTCCTTACACCGTCGCCGCAATGGCCGAGGACGCCTCCAACCTGATTCGCGGCCTCGGACTCGAGCGGGTTCGCGTTTACGGCATCTCGATGGGCGGGATGATCGCGCAGGAACTCACCCTCCGCCATCCGGAACAGGTCTCGAAGGTGGTCCTCGGATGCACCACGCCGGGCGGTCCGCAGGCTCTCCGCGCGTCCGAAGAGGTACTACAAACGCTCGTCGCGAGCTTCAAAATGATGGCGCAGGACCCCGACGCCGGCATCGACATGGTGATGCCGTTACTCTTCCCGCTCGAATTCATCGCGGCGCATCCCGAGCTCAAACAGTTGATGCGCCTTGGCATGACGCTCGGCCCGCCGACGCCGCCCGAAACCGCCGATAAGCTGGTCGGCGGCATCATGGATTTCAATGCTTACGACCGTCTCCCCGAAATCAAATGTCCGGTGATGATAGTGCACGGCGAGCAGGACGTCCTCGTGCTGCCGGGCAACGCCGCCTTGATCAAGAGTCGCATTCCGGGCGCTGAGCTCTTCATGATCCCCAACGCCGGCCACAGTTATGCCGCGGCCGATCCGGTGGGAATCCATCAGCGCATCATGACCTTCCTGCGCAACTAACGTCCCGAGCCGTCTAGGGCGCGGGCGCGATTCTTACAACAGGCCTGCCGCGCGCGCCCATCGATACTTCGCGCCCAGCACCGCCACCGGCTTCTCCGTGGTGTACGCATACGCCGGGATGCCCCGATCGAACAGGTACGCGCACGCCTCCTCGACCTCGACGTCCCCGACCAGCGACGCCACCACCGGCTTGTCGATCCCGCGGCTGCGCGCCTCCTCGATCGCCTCGCTCGCCAGCCGCGCGAAAACCATCGGCGGCGTGATGATCGTATGCCAGTAGCCCAGGATGAGCGCGTGGATGCGCGCGTCTTCGAGCCCCAGTTTGATCGTGTTCTGATAGGTCGTCGGCGGCTCGCCCCCAGTGATATCCACCGGATTCCCAGCCGCGCCAAACGGCGGGATGAACTTGCGAAACGCCGCATCGAGATCCGGCGGCATCGCCATCAGCTTGAGCCCGTTGTCAACGCACGCATCCGATAGCAACACGCCCGATCCGCCCGCGCCCGTGATGATCAGAATGTTCTCGCCCTTGGGCGTCGGCAGAATCGGCAGACAGCGCGCGAATTCCAGCATGTCGTTCAGGCTCATCGCGCGCACGACTCCGCTCTGGCGCAGCACGTCGTCGTAAATACGATCGTTGCCGGCCAGTGCCGCCGTATGCGATTGCGCGGCTCGCGCGCCCATCGCCGTGCGCCCCGCCTTGAGCACGATCACCGGCTTCTTCTTCGAGACGCGCTTCGCCACCTCCGCAAATGATCGCCCGTCTTTCAAATCCTCGACGTGCATTGCGACCACCTGCGTATTCGGATCCTGCTCGAAGAAGGTCAGCAGGTCGTCTTCGTCGATATCCGATTTGTTCCCTAATCCAACGATTGCCGACACCCCCATCTTCGCCGATCGGCTGAACCCGATTATCGCCATCCCGACGCCGCCGCTTTGCGAGGACAGCGCCGCCTTGCCCTTGACGTCGTAGGGCGTGCAAAACGTCGCGCACAGATTCTTGTGCGTGTAGTAAAAGCCGTAGATGTTCGGGCCCATCAGCCGCACGTTGTACTCGCGCGCGACCGCCACGATCTGCTCTTGCAATTCGACATTGCCAGTCTCGGCGAAGCCCGACGGGATCAGCACCGCGCCCGGAATCTCTTTCTCGCCGCATTCCTTGATCGCCCCCGCGACCAGCGGCGCCGGAATCGCAAACACCGCCACGTCGATTTTGCCGGCAACGTCCTTCACGCTCTTGTACGCGCGCTTCCCTAGCACCTCCGTCACCTTGGGATGAATCGGATAAATCTCGCCCTTGTAGCCCCCGTTGATGAGGTTCTTCATCACCGAGTTGCCGATCTTGCCGTCCTCCGGCGAGGCTCCGATCACCGCGACCGCGTTGGGCTGCATGATGCGGTTCATCGCGCGCAGGATTTCCTCCTGCGTCGGGCGATAACGCGCCTTGGGCGGCGCAAAGTCCACGATGATGCGCACGTCGGCCGCGATCGCACCGTCGGGCCGCGCGAACACCGGATTCAAATCGAGTTCCTGTATTTCCGGGAAATCCGCCGCCAGCGCCGACACCGCAACGATTATCTTCGCGATCGCCTTGCGATCGGCCGGCGGTGCCCCGCGCACCCCGCGCAAAATCTCCGCGGCCGCGATGCCGTCGATCATCGACAGCGCCTCCGTTTCGCTCGCCGGCGCCAGGCGGAACGTCACGTCCTTCAGCACCTCGACCAACACTCCGCCGAGTCCGAACGCGACCACCTTGCCGAAGCTCGGATCGGTCAACGCACCAACGATCACTTCATGGCCACCGGTCAGCATCTGCTGAATCTGCACGCCCGCGATTTTCGCGCCGGCCTTATATGTCTTCGCGTTGCCGACGATCGTGTCGTAGGCCTGGCTCGCTTCGACTGCGCTCTTCACCCCGACGATCACGCCCCCCGCGTCGGTCTTGTGCAGGATGTCGGGCGACACGATTTTCATCACCACCGGAAAGCCGATATCGCCTGCGATCTTTGCCGCCTCCGCGCTCGATGTCGCGATCCCCTCCTGCGGCAGTGGAATCTCGTAGGCGTCGCACAGGATTCTGCTCTCGGCCGGGCTCAATGAGGTCCTCCGCTCGGCCTTCACGCGGTCCAGAACCTGTCGCACCGGCGCCTGATCGTAACTCATGCTTTCCTCCGCGAAATATCCACACTCCGAACGCTGTTTATCGCCCGATCGACACGGCTGCGGCCTATGCGCTCGCGAAATCCGCGCGCGCCATTTCTAAGGCCGTTGACTTGCCTTGAGTTTGAGCCCGCCGTGTGCGCTAATTGCTTGCAGCGTACAACCCTAACGCCGGTCGCGCGATAACGTCAAACGGCGCGGGTGCTACTTCCTTGGTTCAGGAGCGGTTGCTATGGTTGAGAAAATCATCGATTTAATTGGAGTTTCCGCTAACTCAATCGAAGACGCGGTCCAAATCGCTCTCGCCCGTGCCGGTGTCACTATCAAGGGCATCCATTACGCGCACATCGAGGACGTCTCCGCGATTGTCGAGAATAACCAGGTTGCGAAATGGCGCGTCGCGATTAAAGTCTCGTTTCAGGTCAAGGATACTTTGCACGAATAAGTATCGATTGTTGCTCAATTAACGCGCACTCGATCGCCCCGGACCATCCCTTCGCTCTCGATTTGGGCGCGAAACGGCCGGTAACCGATCGAGTCCAAGACGCGGACCGCACAGGCGGCGGATCGACTTAACTCGCGATCACCCCGTAATAGCCGGTCCGGAGAGTCCACAGTTATGGCAGCAAAAATAGCCGAGGTCGCTCCCGGAATTTACGAAATCTTCCTGCCGCTCCCGATGCGGCCTACCATCGTCAACGTTTACCTTATCGATTGTCACGGCGCCTGGGCCCTCATCGACACCGGGATGAACACTGCCGACAGCTTCGCCACCCTCAACGAAGCCTTCGCCGAGGTCGGCCTCAAAATGAAGGACCTCGACGTGGTCATCGGCACCCATCACCACGTTGACCATTTCGGCACTTCCGCCACCATCAAGCAGCACAGCAATGCCACTACGATGCTGCATAAGCTCGAGCAGGAACGCGTCAACCGGATGCTCACGCTGGGCCCGCCCTCGGCCAATCCCGACGCGATGGCGTTCTTCCTGACCCACGGTTTTCCTATCGACAAGTATCCGATCGAGGGTATGCGGCCGGTCTGGATGGGTACCGATCAGTACAACCCGATGCCGGTGCCCGACAAATATTTGTCGGACGGCGACATTATTCCGGTCGGCGATCGCAAGCTCGAAGTCATCTGGACGCCCGGCCACGCCCCCGGTCATTGCGTGATTTACCTCCGCGAGGAGCAGGTGCTCATCGTCGGCGACCACTTGCTGCCCAAAATCACGCCTCACGTCGGCATCTACCCGAGCAGCCCGACCAATCCGCTCGGCGACTTTATCGCCTCTCAGCTAAAGGTGCAGAATTTCGACGTTAAGCTGGTGCTGCCCGCGCACGGCGGCGTCTATGGCGACCATCGCCATCGCGCCAACCAGCTCATCGAGCATCATCGTTATCGCGAAGCCGAGATGCTCGACCTCATCAAACGCAAGCCCCAGTGCGCCTTCGAAGTTGCCGATCAAATCTTCGGCGCCGACGATCGCCCGATGTTCCACGTGATGGCGGCGACTTTCGAGACCCTCGCCCACCTGGAACTCGCATGCATCGAAGGGCGGGCGCACCGCTCGAAGAGCGACAGCGGCCGTACTCTCTACCAGACCGTGTGAGCGATTCTGCAGTTCCCGGCCTCACAGCCCCCCGCATCGGATGGGCGAGGCGTGCATTTCGTCTGACTTGCGTGATCTGCGCCTACGCGTTGATCATGATCGTCCTGGCTGAGGCCGGCTTGAGAATCCTCGGCTACAAGCCGCGAAAAGTCTCCGCCCGCCAGCACACCATCTCCACTCCTGACGACAAATTAGGCTGGATCAATGTTCCGGGCACCTACTTGTCACCCGAACCCGGCCACGCCCCGATGACCTTTCTCGACGATCACAGCCGTCGCAGTTGGACCACGCCGGTCAAGCCCGACCAGCACCATGAAGTGCTGCTCGTCGGCTGCAGTTTCACGCAGGGCTTCGGGGTCGAAGACCAGGACACCTTCGCCTACCTGTTGAACGCCCGCTATCCCCATCTGATGTTTCACAACTTCGGCACCGGTGGATACGGCACCTACCAGTCGTTGCTCCGCATTAAGGAGAACCTCGCACTGCCGGACGCGAACGCGATTCCGCTGGTAATCTACGGATTTATCGACCTTCACCTGCAAAGAAATATCGCCGTCGCCAACTGGGTGCGCTCGCTATCTTCTACTCGAGATCAGTACGTGGTCCCCCCGCACGTGCGGATGGGCAAGGAGGGTCTGGAGTACTACGGCCCCGCCACGATCCCCTTCTGGCCGCTGGACTCTCATTCGGCGCTGGTGGCGCTGCTCGCCAACGCATATCTGGAATTGCGCTTGCGCCATCACGGATCGCAGTTGACGGCGACCACCGCCCTAATCGATCAGATGAATCAGACGGTTATCGACGCTCACAAGCGCTTTCTGATCGTACTGCTGAATCGGCCGCCGAACGGGCTCGTCCCGTTCCTCGAAAGCCGCAAAATCGCCTACGCGAATTGCGATAACCCGGCCTACGATAAAAGCCCTTCGGAATTTCGTCTCGGTGGTGTCGGACATCCCAACGCGGCACAGAACGCTCTCTGGGCCGCGTGCATCGGCAATTGGATCGACCGCAATATGCCCACGGTGGCGACGCACTAGAGATATCAAAGGGCGGCACATGGTCGCTTCGGCCATGTGCCGCCCCTCTGGACTACGTCAATATTGTCGCAAGCCGTCGTGTCCGCCGGCCTCTCGCCGGGCTGCGATCGCTTTGCCTTATCGCTCTCGCACGGGACCTTCCCGTCTCGCCCAATCTATCCCTGTCTCCCGTCCGTCTCCCTCTCGCTCGCCCCCCGGCCTTTCTCCTGACATTCCGCCCGACGCCGCATCTCTCACCCAGCGCGGGCTTCCTTCCTCAACACTGGCCCCTGATCAAGCCGCAACACTGGCCCCCTGCACAAAAAACTGGCACCCGGTTGCTTGAATGGCAGTGATCAGGCGGTTTTCGAGACGCGTTTGCTGCGCCGCGTCGGCGCACTGATACGCCCGCTGCGGACCACCGGGGAACGCCGCGCCAGTCGCCGCGTGGCAATTCCCGCGAGTTGCTGATCGCGCCACTCGCGCAGTCCGTTGCGCAGGAACCCGGGCTCGATTCCCAAGGTCTCGCACACTGTTTCGAAGGAGAATGGACCGTCGCCCTCTTCGCCGCACAGCCATGCCTCGGCTTCGGCAAAAAGCCGCTTACGCTGCCCGCTCTTGGCGTCCGCGTTGTTTTGAAAACATCGCAACGCGTCTTCCAATACCGCCATCATCAAGCGCTTTACCGGAGCGATACGGCTGTCGTCGCGCCGTGAGTCATAATACTGCTCAGGCGTCAGTACGTCGGGCACGAAGATGGATCCGAGTACGCCGTTTTCCCATTCCATGATATCGAAACTCCCTTGCTCAGGTTCGAGCCTGTCGCGCCCGCCTTCGGTCTAACTTCCACTGGACAGGCTGCCAAGTTGGTTTAGGACAGAAGCAACATGCATGCCGGGCGTTTAGTTTAGGCGTCTATTATAAACTCTCTTTGTTACCCCAGTATGAATCGATTCAATTGCCAATCGATTAAGCTTGCAGTTGCTCCGTTGCCTCTCTCCAACGCATTGTGCGAAGCGATGGTGCATTCTTCAGCACTTGAAAAAATTACACGCTGCCAGCCGAAGGCCGGTTTCGCGAGCGAATGTGGCGTTAATGCTCGGCTAAATCGCGCGTCGCGGTACCGGATCCATGACGCTGATGTGCCCCGATGGTTTCCAGCCATCCGTTCTCCAGGTAACCACCAGTTACCCCGTCGCGGACACTATCGAGCGATTTTGGAAAACTAAGTGGAGGATCAAGTAGGTAGCTAAGTGCGAAACGCACCCCGCCCCTGCTCGCCGAACCCCGCGCGGATCCGCCTACTGAAGCGGGCCGGATGAACCGCTCGATCCCCCCGGGCCGAGCTTGCGCTCCTCGAGCTTGAACGTCAGCACGTCGATCAGGCATGCGGTCCGCCCGCCGCGCGCTTCGAGCAGCGTCTGCTTCTCGATCGGCGGCACGTCCAGATGGAAACAGATGAAGTTGATCAAGTCCGCATTGCGCAGCCCGCGCTGCTCGACTATGGAGCGCCAGACCTCGCGCGCCGGCTCGCCCAGGTACGCCACCAGCAGTTCGCGCAAGTCCGCCATCGCCTGATCGTCGAGCACCAGTTGCTCCGGCGGCGCCGGACACCATTGCACCTCGGCCTGCCGATACGACCGCTCG
>DASXFX010000174.1:0-5329 GCA_036489375.1 Binataceae bacterium (SeqCode)
CGGCAGCACGGCCGAGCAGCAAATCGACTGGTGGGCAGGCCCGCTGGCCGCCGACGGCAGCCGCCTGGGCCAGGCCACGCGGCACGGCTACATCGTCGTGGCCCCCGACTGGTCGAAGGCCCATCAAAAGACGTACGGCTATACCGGCGAGGAGCACGGCGCCGTGCTCAATTCGCTGCGCGACGCCTGCCGCCGCTTTTCGATCGACACCGACCGCGTGTTTCTGTCCGGCCATTCGATGGGCGGCGACGCGGCCTGGGACATTGGCCTGGCCCACCCCGACCTGTGGGCCGGCATGATCCCCATCGCCGCCGTGGCCGACCGCTACGTGGCCCATTACTGGGAAAACGCGGCCTACGTGCCGTTCTACCTGGTCGACGGCGGGCTCGATAGCGACAACCAGGTGCGCAATGCGCGCGACCTGGATCGGTACTTCACTCACGGCTACAACGTCACGGTGGTCGAGTACGAAGGCCGCGGGCACGAACATTTTTACGACGAGATTCTGCGGCTGTTCGACTGGATGGGCCGTTACCATCGCAATTTCTTTCCGCGCGACTTCACCTGCCACTCGATGCGCGAATGGGACAATTTCTTCTGGTGGGTTGAGCTGCACGACCTGCCCGAAAAGGCGGTGGTCGATCCGCAGAACTGGCCGCCGCCGCGCGGCATTCGGGCCGGCACGACCGAGGCCACGATCAACGAAAAGAACGGTCTGAACGTGCGCACCAGCGCCGCCAGCGCCACCGTCTGGCTCGCGCCTGAGATGGTGAGCTTCGATCAGCCCATCCGCGTGATGGTCAACGGCACCAAAGTAAAGCCCGGCGACACCTCGCTCGACCCCGACATCCAAGTCCTGCTCGAAGACGCCCGCACCCGCGCCGACCGCCGCCACGTCTTCTGGGCCCGCGTTGATTTGCCGCTCGGCCGCGTGAACGTGGCTGAGCGGTAAGGGCGTAAGCCGCGGGCAGCGCAATCCGAACCCGCGCCAGCCGCTCAACAAGCTCACCGCGCTGCGGCGCTTTGGCAGCCACAGCGCCCCGGCCGCGTTGGTGGATCGCACCTCCGCGCAAGAGCACCGCCAGTGGATTGCCTAATTGGACCTATGATGCATCCCGTGCTCGAGGAAGTAGTGACCAAGTCGGGCCGCCGACCAGCTGTGACGACGCGCAAGTGGCATCTCGCACCGTAGTTGCGCATCGGAGCGTTTCCAAGTCGTCGTACCAGGCCATCGCAGCCGATACGCTCGTCCTTACCCGCTGCCGAGGATGTGACGTCGGTGCTCCGATGTCGCCTTTGTATCGGTTAGGCTAGCGACATAATCCTTCGCCATTACCAGCTGCGACGTCGGCAGCATTAAATTGTCTCCCTGGACGATCTTATCTTGCCCGATCAGCTGCTCGTAGAAGTACCTGGATACAAGTCGCCGCGGAACGCCAACGGTCTGCCCCACCTTACTGTCGTACCACTTCACATAGTTCGTGCCCGTGAGCCCGCTGTGCATCGACGCGAAGGAGTGCTCGATTAGTTGTGGCGACAACGTGTACAACAATAGCAAATCGCGCGTAATTGTGGCCGCGCGCATATTGGCAGCCACTACGCGTCCATCTTTATGAAGCGCCCCCTTTTGAAGCCGGTTCCAGATCTCGGTTACGTCCGCGCTCATAGCAGTTGAATAATCAATTACGTACTGCTTTCTACCGCGCACGTCATCGAGGGAGTCAACGTCCCTTAGCCGCTGGTCAGATGCCTGCAAAATATCTTCCATTAGCACATTTAGAATCGCTCGCCGCTGAGAGATGAACTGCTCGTATAACTCCTTTTCATCCCCATATTGAAGATCAATTGGAGCGCGGTCGAATAGTCTACACTGTGCCATTTGCTCGTTGCGAATCACGCCCATTCGGATTCCGTCTTCGAGATCAGAAATCAAGTAAGAGATCTTGTCAGCCGCCCGCACCGCCTGACCTTCAAGGTGACTCGTGCGCTTATCAAGATCTTGGTGCTTCGTTCGGCGCATCAGTTTGTCCTGGCAGATTGGGCTGTCACCGCTTCGCCAATATGTGTGCTTAATGATGCATTCGACGGTCTCAGCGGTGAGGTTTAGACCAGGAAAGCCGCCAGCGGCCGGCAACCTATAGACATCCTCAAGCCATCGGACCACGTCGACCCCGTGTTCATAATGGTTGAAACCGCCTAACCGCTTGTCAATCTCGTCAAGGGTCTGGTCGAGCGAATACTCCCCAGCATGTCCGAACGCACAATGACCGATATCATGAGCAAGGGCGCCCGCCTCCGTTAAATCTCGATCCAGTCCGAAACTCGCCGCAATGGTGGTTGCCAGCTGCATTACCTCTATCGTATGCCGTAACCGTCGCCTTAGATGGTCGTCACTCTCGACGGGAAACACTTGCGTCTTGTTGCCGAGACGGCTTAGGGAATGCGACCATAGAATGCGATCTCGGTCGCGCTGGAAACCCAGTCGGTACTTATCATCATGGAATTCATACTGGCGCTTAGATGGTGAGGGCGACCATTCCGAGAGGTAGGCGGCACGGTGGACAGCCATCTCGTCTGGAGTTCTCCGCTTAAATGGCCGACGGGACTCATCTGCGGCATTCAAGAATGGCGCGAATTGCGAAACGATCGCATGGGCAACATCGGAGGTGATCCCCTTGGAAATAAGCAGCGGGATGGTGTCATCGCCTGACCGATCAGCCGCCCAGCAGCTGAGTACGATCTGGGCGACCGCTGCATCTCGCACCTTGGCGCCATGCTTGCGGCTACTCCAAAGTGCTACGGCTTCTGGGGAAACGGTGCGATTGCTAACACTCGACTCGAAGCCTGGCACAGGCTCTAGCCAGGACGTCAGTGACGCATCGGCCCTCGTTGGCGCAAGAAAGAATCTCAGTGCCCGCGGATCGCGGGCAAATGCAAGTTGCTCGACCAGTCGAGGCAGGTCCGCGGGCGGTTTCAACGCAGTATCCGGATTGACCCGAAGAACCAGGAGGTCGCCGCGCCGCCATGGTCGCCCGGTAAATCCAGTTAAGTGCTCATATGCCTTGGCTTCAAATTGTGGCACGCGGTACTTCACATGATGCGACTCCAACGCTACGACCTCGCAACCCGAAGAGAGAAGTGTCTGCAACAGTTCCGTACGTTCTTCAATAAGAGCAGGTCTTGTCAGGCGCGACGGCAAAACACAGAAAATAGTCCCGTTGCTACCAAGCAACTCGCGCGAGCGGAGGAGAAAAAGCTCTGTTATCTTTGGATACCACGGTGGATCAACGAGCACAGCGCGATACGCGCCACAGTGGTTCGAAGGTAGCTCGTTGACAACGTCGTATTCGACGACAGAAAGTGTCGTCGTAGTGTCGAGGCAGCGAATAATATCGGGGTCGGCGTCGAAAACACTGACTTCGTTCGCAAAACGGTCGGCATAGTACGCTGCTACCGTTGGAGAACCTATGAATGCAACCGGGTTGTCACCAGCATAGTCGCGGAGCTGCTCGGCCAACGAGACGACGGTATCAAGCGTGAACCACCACTGGCTTCGCATCGGGTCAGCAGCGGGAAGGCGGTCTGGAAGCGAAGCAGCTTTTCGGCGAGCATTAGCCGCTCCCATAATTGCCTCGTGGGCGACCGTCGACTTCGCGGGATGTGACGCGAGCGCCCTAAATGCAGCTTCGACTGCGCGCGGATCTGCTCCGCCCAGTTCATCGAGCACCTCCTGGAGCGTCGTCGCACCAGACGAGGCCGCACGTTCAACAGCTTCCTGGAGTTCAGTGCGGTAATTAGTTTCGGACGTATCCATTCAATTTGAGCTCCGATTGTAGTCGCAATTCGGTGGGACGCTTACGGTCAGCTTATAGGCATGAAAGTGTTGGTCAAGATAGCGGCGCATTGCAGCCATCTATTCCTAGTGGGTGCTCGACTTTCGCCGCGTCTGTCGCATCGACCGAAGGGAAACCGGCGCGCGATGTCACGCGGGGGCGTGCACGGAACGTCGGCGGCGCTGCGACCGGCGCTGCTGTCTTGCGGCCGCCGGAGATGGTGAACTTCGATCAGCCGATTCGCGTGATGGACAATGGCACGAAGCTGAAGCTGGGCGATACTTCGCTCGACCCCGACATTCAAGTCCTACCCGAAGACGCCCGCACCCGCGCCGGCCGCCGCCACGTCTTCTGGGTCCGCGTGGACTTGCCATTATGCGTGCAGGGTGAGTAGCGCCGCTGGGAGGAAACGGTGGCGTTTTTTATGGAGTGATGATATGCGGATTCATTGATGACGCTCGGCGGAGAACACCGCACCGGTGGGTTTCTCGGGTAGCGTGGCCTTCCATGCTTCGAGCTTCGCGGTCAGTGGTTTCACGACTTCGCCTCGGTCAGCGGCGAGGTCGATGGTTTCGAGAGGGCCTCGAGCGAGATCGTAGAGCTCGACATGGCTGCCGTCGCGACTGGACAGCAGTTTCCAGTGTTCGTCTACGACCGCATAAGTCGCCCAGTGATAGGGGGCGTCCGGCTTCGGCGGCCATGTCGCAGACGTGCGCCAGAAGAGGGGCTTCGCACGGATCGGCGCGGCCTGGCCAAGGAGCACGGCGGCCTGGCTGAGGCCGTCGGGTTGATAGCCCTCGGGTAGCTTCGCTCCGGAGAGTTCGCAGAAGGTCGGCAGCAGATCGACGGCCGAAATCAGCGAAGTGTTGTCGATCTTTCCCGCGGCAATTTTCGCCGGCCAACGCGCGATGAACGGCACGTTGATGCCGCCCTCGAACAATGCGGCCTTGTAGCCCTTCCGTCCGGCGGTGAGGCCCTTCGACGCGGGACCGTACCAGCCCGCGCCGGTGGCGGTATCGTAGCCGAGTTGGAGTTTCGCTCGCTGCTTGTCACGCGCCGGCCCGTTGTCGGAGCTGAAGATTACCAGGGTGTTCTCGGTAAGTTTCAGCCGGTCCAGCGCCGCAAGCAGCTCCCCGATCCGGTCATCGGCATGCGACAGAACGGAGGCGTAAATCTGGTCCTCGCGGCTCTTCATGTCGCGGAAACGCCATTCATATTTGGGCACGGTGTGAAACGGCGTGTGCGGCTCGTGCATCCACAGGTTGATGTAGAAGGGCTTGTTCGCTGCGGCGGTCTTCTCGATGAAGGCGATGGCGCTTCGCGCGTCCTCATGCACCGGCATCTGCTCGCCCGCGCAGTTGAAGGCACCGTATTCGTCGTAGCCATAGACCTTCGGCAGCGGCGAATCGAGGATCATGTCGTTGGCGAGATGCCATTTCCCGAAGTGCGCCGTGGCGTAGCCCGCCGACTGGAGCATTTTCGGCAGTGTCGGCGTC
>DASXFX010000219.1:0-5210 GCA_036489375.1 Binataceae bacterium (SeqCode)
GCACGCTCGGTTCAAGCGCAAAGCTCGACGAAGTACAGATCAAAAATGAGGTCGCGGAAGCCTCTGTTACTATTTCGCGATGGCTTATCGATATCGAGCCGCCTCCCACCTATGCGCGCGGCGCTTTCAAGGGAAATGTCGATCGCTGGCAAATTACGAAGTTTCAGCCCCCCGCGTTCGTGAGTCTCTTCGCGGGTGCCGCGGATACTGCGACGGGCGCTCCTGGGGGAAATCTTGACGGAGCAATTGGGCTGCACACCTTCAATGCAATGACGCCTGAAACTGAAAGAACGACCCATTACTTTTGGGCGATTGCGCAGCGCGAAACGTCGAAGGTGGAGAATTTGATCCAGTCTATTTTCCACGACATTCAAAAGACCGTGCAGGAGGACGTGGCAGTATTCGAGGCGCAGCAGCGATCGTTGGAGTTGAAACCAGACGCTCCTATGGTAACTGTCAAATCCGACGTGGGTCCGATCGCTGCGCGACGGATTATCGATCGCCTCCTGCAGGCAGAAGCGAATAGGCCTCGCACGCAGCTTCGGCATCCTTCATTGGTGGACCGGGTGTAGCGGCATTGTTGGACGGGGCGCAGTGGCCCTGCAAATCATCGAATAACGGTATCGCAAAATTATCAGGATACCGAAGCGGCTGAATTCGGCCCTTCGGAACTTACTGCGAGCTCGGGCGTCAAGTGCTGATATACCAGTGCGAGCATCCCGGCCACTGTTGCCTGGGCAAACAGAAAAACCACGCATTGTGCGGCTATTACCCACGCCCTGAGCGCGAAAGAGGAGTACGGCTCGGCCATTCGAGCAACTATTTCGACAATCACGAACCAGGGCAACCGAACCATCGAATCGAGTATCGCGATCTCTTCAAAATGTCCGCTGCTCTGCTTCCAGGTAGCTGTCAGGCCTCTGTAGGTATTAGTGGCGATTGCCGGAAAGACGATCAAGAGACGAATCAGGCACACTACGACTGCGACAAAGATCCAGAGAAACAGTAACACGGTTTCGAGCTGCAGATTATGGTCGAAGGTGTCAACCGCATATTTTATTCCTAGGGCAGGCGGCACCACGATCAGCACCGAACATGCCATCAAGAATACTCCCAGCAGATATCGCCGCTCGGTCCGCCCGAATGGGAAAAGCGACCTATTAACGACTGCGGACGGTCCTCCGATTACGAGCCGGATCCATCCTATCTCGAAAGGAACATAGACGACCGTCATGCCCAGAACGACCCAGAAGGCGCCTATCGATCGCACCAGACCAGTGGAGCGAATCGCGTTGCCGATGATCTCGCAAGCGAGCGAAAACAGGAAGGGCAGGCCGCCCAACCTTATCAATGGCAGCAAATGTTTGAACGGCATGGCCAGCGCCTGTAGCCCAATCTCAACTAACGGCAGATTGTTGCCGGGCGTTTGACCGACCAAACCATCGCCACTGTTGGTAGCTCCCTTCAGTGCCGCTTTACTCGGATCTTCCATCGATTATCCCTTGGCCACGTGGCAGCGTCGGCAAATCGAACTCTTGCTCGCGACGCCACAGTCGTCACGTTTCTAATAATTCGCCTGAAGCATCAGAACTCTGCCATTATTTGCGATCCAATGGTATCTTGCAGACGCCCACTATCGATACATAGGGCCGTAAGCTGATGCGATAAGAGCAATAGGGATGACGCCAGCTCCGGACGGTACTGAATCGATCTGGCGGTGGATCAAGCCACGCCTGACCAGATCAAATCTTCGCAACGCCGCGATCGCTTCATGCGTCCTCGCGCTTGTAATCGTTTTCTTCTGGCCGCGATCGGGCTTTTCGGTTCCACTCGTTACGCTCGCGACGGTGTTCGGAGTATGCGCCGGGCTGCTCTGCGCATTAACCTACTGGCATACCGCTCGAGTGCAAATCGGAAGGCGTGGCCTCCGCTACAAAACGGTCAGGCGTAAGACCGCGATCGCCGCCTCGATTGGCCTCTCATTCCTCTTGATCAGAGTTGCGTCGATCTCGCTCGACTCAAGGTCTGCCGATCGTCCTGGCCAAGTGAAGGCCGTACCAACCGATGAGAGACTCCCTATCGCGATAGCTCAGCTGCAGGGTGATAAGGGCCGCAGTGTCGAGAATACTCTTATGAGCGAACTCGGCCGATCCGGTCCGCCTCTTCCAATAACGATCTTCAAAGTGGATCAGACGTTTGGATCGGGACCATTACCGAAGGCCTCCCAATTCTTCAATCACTTGAACGCAGCGGATACCCTCGGCCAAAAGGGCGCTTACCTCATGCTGTGGGGCAGCGTCGATAAGGCGCGGGGTGTTGTTCAGCTTTACGAGACCGCGCTTTTCGACGGAGGCGTATTCGGCGGCTCCTTCATGCCCTCCGATTTCAAACTGCCGGCGCTGCCGGTGAATGATCTTGCCCCTGTACTTTGGCTCATCCTCGCTGAACAGAGCAGTAACGTGAACCCTCAGAATCAGCGGGCTACGGCGGCCGCTCTGAGCTTGCCGCTTGAAAAGGTTCGCCGACTCGTGGCTGCTCATCGTACGGACTCCTCTTGGAACGCCGATACCGCCGCTCGCGTGAACTTTGTTCTCGCCCGATTGACCGGTATGCAGGGCGAGCTGATGTCGGACGATAGGCTGCTACGAATCGCGATCGTCGATTATCTGTCGGCGATTACCGGCTGGGCCGCACAGGAGCATGCACTGGATCGCGCGATGGCGCTGCGCTGCCTTGCCGAATCGCTGGGAGGCTTGAGCAACCTGCATTACGATCGGGCGGCTGACGAGGCCGCGGTCAACGCCTATCGAAAAGGAAGCGCTATTTACGCCGCGGCCGGCGCGACGCAAGATGCGGCGCTGGTCCAACTGATGATGGGACAAACCCTCGCGGTGATGGCGCGCAACGACAATGGCAAGGAGCTTCCACAAGCGGTCGAGGCCTACCAATCCGCGCTCAAAGTGTTCGACAAGGCCCGCTATCCGCAGCAGTGGGCCGACGTTCAATACAATGTCGCCGTCAATCTCGCGAACCAGGGAACACACGAAGCTGACTCGCAGCATCTCCGTGATGCGGTGGCAATCCTTAACGAAGTACTCATGGTGCGAATGCGCGATCAGGTGCCGCATAAATGGGCGATAACCCAGATGACCCTGGGAGAGGCGCTCCAACAATTGGGCCGGCGCGACCCCACCGCCAGCTATTACGCCGACGCGGTCACCGCGGAAAAGTCGGCGCTTGAGGTGCTGCGGCCCGATAACGACCCACGAAGCTGGTCGCAGGCCGAGACCGATCTGGGGGCGGCACTTTCAGGGATTGGCATGCGCGACGGCTCACGCGAGGAGGTTCAACAGGCGATCGATGCGATCCGCGCGGGCGCAACCGATGAATACCGCCAACGTGAACCATACTTGTGGCTGCAGGCCCAAAGTACGTTGGTGATGGCCCTTGAGCAATTGGGCAGTCTCGAGATGTACCAAGAGAGCTTGGACGAAAGCAATTCGGATGCGCTCGATCGCTCCTCGCGGGAGCATCTTGAGAAGCGGTTACTACTGCGCGCGCGTGCATTCCGGAAGCCGCGCGAGACGGCAATAAGATCGCATGGGCCTATCTGCAGGGCAAGCTCGGGACTTCACTGGAAGTAATCGGCGTGAGCGAAGAGGCGAACGGCAAATATGAGGCGATGGAACATCTGAAGGAGGCAGTCGAAGCCGACCGCGCGGCCTTGCAAGTGACGACAATGGAAAGCGATCCGGAGAATTGGGCGGATACGCAAGACACTCTCGGCGACGCGCTGCAAGAATTAGGCAAGCGTGAAAGAAATACGAACGACCTTGAACAAGCGATCGCCTCCTATCAGGAAGCGGCCAAGGTGCAGACGCGGGACCGCGATCCGATCTCCTGGGCTGCGACGCAGAACAGTATTGCCAACACCTACGAGGTCCTCGGAATGAGAGAGCCCAGCGCCGGGGGAATAGTACATTTGCAGCAAGCGGTGGCCGCCTACGAGGCCGCCTTGACAGTATCGACACCCGATAACGACCCCGTAAACTGGCCGATCAGCCAGGACAACCTGGCTCGCACCCAAAGCGAACTAGGCGAACGCGAAGCGGGCACCAACTATCTGCAGCAGGCGGCGGCCTCCTATCGCGAGGAACTGAAGTATCTCTCGCCTGATCGTTCGCCGACGAGGTGGAAGGACGCGAACGAAGGCCTGAATAACGTCCTTAATCTCCTGCGCAGCCGCGGTGTTTCCGGGTAAGTTTCGCCCGCCCGATTTCGTTGCGCATCGCAGATCGTCGATCGAGAATCCGCGTCAACGCACCGACGCAGCTCTTCATCGTATAGGTTCGTTGATGTAAGCATTGGCGCCGAACACGGTAATCGATTGCAAAGATGACCCGCTCTTGAGCTATTGTCGGATTCGTAAATCCTGGTCCGGTTAAGTCTGGGGAGACACGCATGGGTCCACTCGAAGGCGTTCGGATTCTCGACCTCAGCATGGTGGTCAGCGGACCATTCAGCACGATGATGCTTGGCGACCTCGGCGCCGACGTGATCAAGATCGAACCGCCCGAGGGCGATGTCATTAGGAATATCCCCGGCCCGACCCGAGGCGACGTACCCGTCGGGATCATCAACTGGAATCGCAACAAGCGCGCGATGGTGCTCGACCTTAAACAGCCGGGTGCCAGCGAAGTCTTCTTGCGCATGGCCGCGAATGCCGACGTGGTGGTGCAGAACGTCCGTCCCGGCGTGGTCGATCGTCTCGGCGTTGGTTACGAGGCGGTCGCTGCGAGAAATCCCAAAATCGTTTACTGCTCAATTGCCGGCTATGGATTCAGCGGCCCTTATGCCGGCAAGCCCGCTTATGATCCAATCATCCAGGGATGGGCCGGCGTGATGACTGCGCAGACCACTCAGGGTAAGCCGCGAGCCGTGAAGAATATCCTGGCCGATAAGGTGACCTCGATGACAGCCGCGCTCGCGATCGTCGCCGCGCTCTACGAAACGCGCAATGGCCGCGGTCAGCATATCGAACTCGCGATGATCGACGCCGCCGCGTACTACCTCATGGGCGACATGATGACCCGTCATACCTTTCTGCCTGACACGCGCGGGGTCAGCGCGGTCGCCAGTTCGGCGGAGCCGTTTCGCACCGCCGACGGCTACATGACGATCGCACCGTTAACCGACAAGCATTGGACCGC
>DASXFX010000191.1:0-9518 GCA_036489375.1 Binataceae bacterium (SeqCode)
CAGAAAACCATCGTGGCGACGCTCGGCACGCTCGCCCACGAAGCTGCATCCGCGGGGCTGAAGGCGCCCGCAGTGATCGTCGTCGGCGAATGCGCCGCCTTGGGCCGCGATCTCAACTGGTTCGAGGCGATGCCGCTGTTCGGCCGGCGCATCGTCATCACCCGCGCCGCCGACGATGCGACCGATTTCGCCGAACGGATTCGCGCACTCGGTGGCGAAGCCATCGAGTTTCCCACCATCGCGACGGCGCCGCCTTCCAGTTACGAAATTCTCGATCGCGCGATCGCCGATATCGGTTCTTTCGATTGGGTGATTTTCACCAGTGCCAATGGCGTCGAGCAGTTTATTGATCGCATGCGCACCAATGGCCGCGACCTGCGCGAGATGCAGCGCGCGTCGATCGCGGCGATCGGCCCAATCACGGCCGACCATGTGCGGCGCTACGCGATGACCGTCGCCGCGATGCCCTCGGAGTATCGCGCCGAGGCCGTCATCCATGCGATCGGCGGTGAGCGCATCACCGGCGCACGCATCCTGATTCCGCGCGCCGAGGTCGCCCGCGAAGTCCTGCCCGAAATGCTGCGCAATCATGGTGCGCGCGAGGTCGTGGTCGCGCCGGCCTATCGCACCGTCGTACCCGCAAACGACGACGCCGATCGCATCCGCTCGTTGATCGCAACTCGCGCTATCGACCTCGTTACTTTTACCAGTTCCAGCACGGCGGTAAACTTTGTCGCGATGACCGGCGCTCCAATCGTAGGTCTGAAGGCGGCCGCAATCGGCCCCATTACCGCCGCGACCGCCCGCGATCTCGGCTTCGACGTCGTCGTCGCGCCGGAAACGTACACCGTCGATAGGCTCATCGCGGCCATTACCGCCTACTATGCTGGCGTCTCGCAGGACTAAACCCGCGCGGTTTCAAGCGCAGCCTCATCGTTTATATAATCGATCACGAATCCCGAGCCCGGGGGTATGACATCGATGGCCTTCCCGATTAATCGACCGCGGCGGCTGCGCCGCACCGACACGCTGCGCCGCATGGTGCGCGAGACCCGGCTCTCGCCCGACGATTTCATTCAGCCCTATTTCGTCTGTCCCGGCCGCGGCGTCACCAAGCCGGTCGGTGCGATGCCCGGCGTCGCGCAGATGTCGGTCGATATCGTCGCCACCGCAGCGCGCGAAACCTTCGCCGCCGGCGTCCCCGCCATCATTCTTTTCGGCATTCCGCAGCACAAGGACGCCACCGGCACCGGCGCGTGGAACGACAACGGCGAAGTGCAGCGCGCGATTCGCGAGATCAAGGAGCACGTGCCCGGACTCGTCGTAATCACCGATGTCTGCATGTGCGAATACACCGACCATGGGCATTGCGGCGTCGTTCGCGACAACGACGTTGACAACGATGCGACCCTGGAATTGCTCGTGCGCGAAGCCCTGTCGCACGCGCGCGCCGGCGCCGACATCGTCGCGCCTTCGGACATGATGGATGGGCGCGTCGGCGCGATTCGTACCGCGCTCGATGAGGAGGGTTTCGGCGAAGTCGCGATCATGGCGTACTCGGCCAAGTTCGCTTCAGCATTTTACGGACCGTTTCGCGAGGCGGCCGAATCCACGCCGCAGTTCGGCGATCGTCGTTCGTACCAGATGGACCCGCCCAACGGCGACGAAGCGATGCGTGAAGTCGCGCTCGACCTCGAAGAAGGCGCGGACATCGTGATGGTCAAACCGGCGTTGCCCTATCTCGACCTCATCTACCGCGTGAAGCAGGAATTCAATGTCCCGGTCGCCGCGTACAATGTCTCGGGCGAGTATTCGATGATTCGGGCGGCCGGAATGAATGGCTGGATCGATGAAGAACGCGCCACGCTCGAAGTGCTCACTTCAATCAAGCGCGCCGGCGCCGACATGATCCTCACCTATTTCGCCACCGCCGTCGCCAAACACCTGAAGTAGCGTCCGTTGGCGTCGATCATCACGTTCGCTCTTTTCGCTAGGTTAGCGACCCGTATTAGAAACTTTTCCTATCTGAGGCAGACACTTTGTGCGAATAATGGAACATCTGGAATCTTAGGAACGACTGAATGAGAAAAATAGTAACTGTGGCGGTGGGCGTGATCGCAATTGCTTTTATCACTGGAAAAAGCTTTGCCTACAATGCCGAATACTGCTCTCACCATCCCAAAGAGGCCCAATGCCAGCCTCACCACCATCACCATCATCATCCGCCTCATTACGTCCATCATGAAGAACCAAATCAGGATCATCACGATGATCACTCCGATATCAATCACAATGGGAACGATGATGGGCAGCATCACCCGGAGTAAAGTTTAGTCGAGCGGAGGCGAAAACTCGCCGATAGTAGCGCACCCGTGTGTTTGCCTGACGGCAGTGTGCGGCGAGTCACTTGTGCGGGCTGATGTGAGCGTCGTACCATGGCCGCATTGCACCCAGCGCGCGACTATGGTGATACACCAACTTGACATCATCCTGACCTGTTTCGCTCCTATTTCGCTACCGACGTCGCCAAACACCTGAAGTAGCGCTAGGGGAGTCCGCATCGATGAAAGTGAAAGTCGTTGTTCACGAAGCTGAGGAAGGCGGCTACTGGGCCGAAGTGCCCGCGCTGCCCGGATGCGCGACACAGGGCGAAACCTTCGAAGAGTTGCTGAAGAATCTTTACGAGGCCGTCGAAGGTTGCCACGCTGAGTGATTGCCCGACGGCGGCGTGAGACGAATCACTTGTGCGGGCGGATGTGAGCCTCGTACCACGGACGCATCGCGCCTAACGCCCGACCATGGTGATACGCCAACTCGTCGTCGGGATACCGATGCTCGGGGCCGACGACGCAAGCCACCCGCGCATGACATCGCGACGCGCAATCCGCTTCCACCTCAACCCGATGCGTCAGGCATTTGGGAATGTCCCACCCCGCGGGAAACGAAACCGCCGTCGCCGGACACGCGCCGATGCAGCTTCGCGGCACGCACGTCGGACACGGATCGAATCCAATCGCGGCGCCCGGCAAATCCACCTCGACATCAAGAATCAGTGCGGTGCGAAATGCCATCCACGGACCATATGTTGGATGCAGCACGACGCCGATGATGCTCGGGCCGCCGAGGCCTGTTAGCTTCGCCAACTCGATAAAGTTCAGTGACGGGCCGCCGTTCACGAACGGATATATCGCCACGCAACGCGCTCCCGCATGACGAACCGCGGTAACCACCTCTCTCTCGACAATCTCGCGTGTGAATTCGTCGAGCGGATTCGCCCGCTCGCGCCATCCGGAATTGCGCTCGGCGAAGTTGCTGAACGCGCGCCAGAAATCCCCGCCGCCGTTGCCAATCAGCACAATCGAGCGCGGCGTCGCCGGCAGTTCGGTGGAAGCGAAGGTGCTCGTCCGATATGCCGGCGCAACCGCGGCATCGTAACGATCCGCCGGAATCGCCGCCACCAGGTTCAGCCCGTAACGCGCGCCGGCGGCTCGAATTGCCGCGATCGCGTTCCGCGCGATATTCGCCCCGCCCATGTCCGGCGATTGCGTCGTCATGCGATCTTGTACGTGACCAATGCGTCGGCCACGAGCGTCCCGCGCCGATCGTGAATTTCCACCGTTATGCTCGCGACGCGCTTGCCCCTGCTGCGCACCCGCGCTTGCGCCAACAGGTCGCTCTGAATCCCCGGCGCCGTGTAGTTGACCGTCATCGAAATGGTCGCGCTGCGCTGCGTTTCGGGCAGCGTCCAGATCGCCGCGCACGCCGCGAAATCAGCCAGCGACGCGATCGCGCCCCCATGTATCGGAACGTCGGGACCGCCGTCATTCAGCAGCCGCAGGTCGAACGGCATCCGCACCAGCGCCTCGCCCGTGGCGGCGGACTCGACCTTGAGTCCCAGAATCATCGAGAACGGCGAACGTTCCAACGAGGCGATCGCGGGATAAGTCTGATGGATCGTGCTCATCGATGACATCAATCGTTGCGGTTTTCGTCCGCTAAAGCGATACCGGCGAGTTGGAACGCGAGCGCCACCGCCGACTCCGCATCCGCCGCCTGTCGTACTCCCGCTATCTCATGCCACGCACCGATCGCGACTACCGGACGGCCGATCTTGAGCGCGAGCCCGATTTCGGAGAGCGTGCCCGCTTCTCCCGGCAGCGCAATCACCGCATCGGCGCTCGCCACCACGATCGCGTTGCGCGCCTCGCCCATCCCGGTCGCAATCGCAAACTCGATGTGCGCGTTGGCCGACGCTCGATTGTAACTCGGCAGGATACCGATGGTATGTCCTCCTGCCGATCGCGCGCCCTCGGCCGCTGCCTCCATCACCCCGCCGCGACCGCCACAAACCAGCGCCGCGCCGTTGCGGGCAATCGCGCGGCCCACCTCTCGCGCCGTCGCACAGACGTCTTCAGCCGCGTCGCCCGCCCCGATTACTGCGATCGCGTTGCGCGGCGCCATTTCTAATTCCGTTGAACTCGCTTGGCGAGCGTCGCTTCAGATGCCTAAAATTGCGGGCAGTTCCGAGAGGTCGCGAATCGTGAAATGCGGCTGCGGAATTCCCTCCGGCACTGCCACCGCGCCTTTGCTGATCCACGCGGTCTGCATACCCACTTCCTGCGGACCTGCCACGTCCTCGCGCGGCGTGTCGCCCACAAAAAGCACTTCCGCTGCGTCGAGCCGCAACATTTCAAGCATCTGCCGATAGATTCGAGGGTTCGGTTTGCGCAACCCGACTTCCGCCGAAATTATCACCGCCTCGAACAAATGAGCGACTCCCGTGTCGCCGAATACTTCGCGGCCGCATTGCGCATCGTCGAAATTCGACAGCAGCCCCATCCGGTAATGCGCCGATATGCTGTGCACCGCCGCGACTCGTTCCGCCGGCGCCCACGTCACCCCGCGCACCCCGTCCATGTGGACGCGCGTGAGCTGCTCGGCAAACGTCTCGATCTCGCCGTCGAGCGCCGGCGCAAGCCGCTTGAGCGTGCGCACAAACCGCTCCGTGCACGTGATCTCGAGATGTTCGACTTCGCGCTCCGCGATGATCTCGTCGATCACCCCGTGATACACCTCGATGAAGCGGTCGCGGTCGAACGCGGCGCCGAGGCGCTGCTCCAGCAGCGGAAATCCCCACGGAATGGTCGTATGAATCTGATGGCCGTTCAGCTCCATCAGCGGCAGCCGGTCCGGCTCCCATTTCACGATGGTGTCGAAAAGGTCGAAAACGACCGCCTTGAACGCAGCCTTAGCCATTGGGCGTCAATGCGGCCGCAGTCGCAAGAATCGCGGCCAGGTTCAGCAGCATCACGCCGCCGTTGAGCATCACCGAGAGCCGGTGCAGCCGATCGAACTCCGCGCGCTTCACCGGATCTGGATTCTGCTCTTCGGTCACCGTCCGAATCGAATCGATTCGCGGCCGCACGATGCCGCCCGCGTAAATCGTCAGCGCGAGCCCCGCCGCTAGCGCGAGCGACGCCAGACTCCACCACAGTCGCGGCTGCCCTCTTATCGTAAAGTAGAGCGCCAGCACCAGGCTGATCCCCCCGGCGACGTACCCCATTATGTAGTAGCGTGGAAATATTCCCGCGACGAACCTGCCCGCTTCGACCGTCGGCAGCAGCTTGAACACCACCGGCGCGACGATCGCGGTAAAAAAGACCATGCCGCCCAGCCATACGACCAGCGCGAGCAAATAAACGGCGAGAGTAATTACCATACGTTAATCTGGCTTACGATTGCGAAATTGAGACGTAGCCCTGTTCGATCTTGAGCGCTTCCGCCGACCGTCAATTGATATAGGTCCTGCGCACGCCCGCGATCGGTTTGCGATCGGCGTAACCGCCTTCCACCGGATGCCACGCGATCACCTGCGATTCCCCGAATTGCCAGCACAAAAAGACTACTTCATCGCCGATTTCGCACGGAAAATCGATCAATCCCTGGTCGATATCCTTGAGAATGCACCCCAACGACTCGATCTGCTCCGCGAGGTCGCTCATCTGCGTCGTGATCGGCTGCAAATCCGGGTACATCTCGACGATTTCCTTCAGCCGCATCGTTTCCAGATCGCGATTGGCATGCACTAGCGCTCGAATGTGCTCGCGCAACGTGCGGCTTTGAGCCTGCAAGTCGCGCACTAGCACTTCCAGCGTCGGCACCAGCTCGTTCGCTTCCTGCTGGTCGAACAGCCTCTCGAATTGATGATTGGACAATTCCGTCTCGTCTCGATGGCGCGCGCCGCCAAACGTGATTACGTTCATTGGCGAGGGCGCTGCCTTGTGCTCCCAAACCGCATACTACGTCAATCTCCGGCGGCGGGGGAAGCATGAACGGCATGGGGTCGTTGTAGCGGTGGGCAGCGCGTAATCTATGAGTGAAAAATCGACTGGCGAAAAACGTTTCGAGACTGAAGAAGACCTCTCCAAGGCCGAAATCCCCGATATTTTACCGATCCTGCCACTGCGCGGGATCGTTATATTTCCTAGCCAAATCCATCCCTTTCTGGTCTCCCGCCCCTCGTCCCTCAAGTTGATCGAGGAGGTCGGCGGCACCTCTAAGATTATCGGACTGACCGCGCAGAAGAATCCCGAAGAAGAGAGCCCGAACCCCGAGGGTCTTTTTGAGCACGGCACCGCCGTGCGTATCTTAAAGATGCTCAAATATCCCGACCAGAGCGTACGCGTGCTGGTTCAGGGTCTCGCCCGCATTGAGCTCGGCGAGTTCATTCAACGCGAGCCCTATTTCACCGCACACGTGACCCGCCTGGCCGAGCAATTCACCTCCGATCGCGAGGCTGAGGCGCTGCAGGCTAACCTCGTCAGCCAATTCTCCAAGTTCGTCTCCCTCGTTCCCTATCTGCCCGACGAGTTGCAGGTCATGTCGATGCAGGTGCGCGACCCCGCCCGCCTGACCGACCTGGTCGCGTCCTATCTGAAGATCGCCGTGGAGGAATTGCAGGATCTGCTCGCCACCCTCGACGTCCGCGGGCGCCTCGAAAAGCTGATCGTCATCCTCAGCCGCGAAATCGAGCTGCTCGAGCTCGGCCACAAGATTCAGTCCCAGGTGCAGACCGAGCTCAACAAGAATCAGCGCGAGTACTATCTGCGCCAGCAGCTCAAGGCGATTCAGAAAGAGCTCGGCGAAGGTGACCCCCGCACCTCCGAGATCGACGACCTCGAGAAGAAGATCGAGGACGCCAAAATGCCCGAGGACGCGCGCAAGGCCGCCGACAAGGAGCTCGAGCGTCTGCGCATGATTCCGCCCGAGTCGGCCGAACACACCGTCGTCCGCACCTACCTCGATTTGCTGGTGAGCCTCCCCTGGAACATCACCACCGAGGATAACCTCGACATCAAACACGCGCGCCAGATCCTCGACGAGGACCATTACGACCTCGAAAAGGTCAAGGAGCGCATCCTCGAATTCCTCGCCGTCCGCAAGCTCAAGGCCGATACCAAGGGGCCCATCCTCTGCTTCGTCGGACCTCCCGGCACCGGCAAGACCTCCCTCGGACGGTCCATCGCGCGAGCGCTCGGGCGCAAGTTCGTGCGCTTGTCGCTCGGCGGCATCCGCGACGAAGCCGAGATTCGCGGCCATCGCCGCACCTACATCGGCTCACTCCCCGGCCGCATCATCCAGGGCTTGCGCAATGCCGGCTCGAGCAACCCGCTGTTCATCCTTGATGAGGTCGACAAGCTCGGCGCCGATTTCCGCGGCGACCCCGCCTCGGCCCTGCTCGAAGTGCTCGATCCCGAGCAGAACAACTCCTTCGTGGACCATTACCTCGACGTCCCCTTCGACCTCTCGAAGGTGCTCTTTCTGACCACCGCCAACGTCCTCGATACCATCCCGCACGCCCTGCGCGATCGCATGGAAGTGCTGGAGCTGCCCGGCTATACCGAAGAGGAAAAACTGCAAATCGTCGATCGCCACCTGATCCAGAAGGAAAGGGTCGAAAACGGGCTCGGCGACTATCAAATCGAGTTCACCAAACCCGCGGTCGCCGAAATCATCCGCAGCTATACCCGCGAGGCTGGCCTGCGTAATCTCGAGCGCGAGATTGCCCGCGTCTTTCGCAAGATCGCACGCTCGATCACCGAGGGCGAAACTGCGCCGGAACAGATCACGCCCGCGATGCTCAAGAAATATCTCGGACCGCCCAAGTTCTTTTCCGAAGTCGCCGACCGCACCAACGAGACCGGCGTCGCGACCGGACTCGCCTGGACGGCCGCTGGTGGCGACATCATCTTTATCGAGAGCACCCGGATGACCGGGCAGAAGGGACTCACCTTGACCGGTTCGCTCGGCGACGTGATGAAGGAATCCGCGCAAGCCGCGCTGTCCTACATTCGCTCGCGCCCTGAGCGCATTGGCATCGCCGCCGACTTCTTCGAAAAGTCCGACATCCACGTGCACGTCCCTGCCGGCGCCATTCCCAAGGACGGCCCCTCCGCCGGCGTTACCATCGCGGCCTCGCTCGCCTCGCTGCTGACGGGACGGCCAGTGCGCAACGACGTCGCGATGACCGGTGAAATCACCCTGCGCGGCAAGGTCCTGCCAGTCGGTGGCATCAAGGAGAAGGTCCTCGCTGCGCGCCGTGCCGGCATCACTACCGTGATCCTGCCCCGGCGCAACGAAAGCGACCTCGAGGATATCCCGCCGGAAGTCCGCAGCGAGATGGAGACGATCTTCGTCGATACCGTGGACGAAGTCTTGAAGCACGCGTTGCGCGACGCTCCGCCGGCGCTCGCGCCCGAAGCGCCGCGCGCCGCCGAAGCGCCGTTTCCCGCGGAGCCGCCGCTAGCGGCGGCTCCGCCCCTGAAGGCGCCCGCCGCCGCCTGAACGGCGGCGTCGGGCGCCCACGCCGCGCACTGCCTCGCTCCTCTCCGAGGAGCGCCGCGCGCCGCCGCCCCCCCCACAGAAGTCTCGCCCGGGCGCTCCGCGCCCGCGCGAGACTTCTGCCCCCGCCTCCCCTATTCTGGATCGGCTCGTGATACTCACCATCGAAATTCCGGTCGCACCCGCCCATCGAGGTCCCCGCCCCCGATGAGCGGGTTTGTCGCCTACGGCGGCCCGCGCGCCGCCGAACCCGCTCCCGCCGCGCGCCCCTCCATCTGGCATGCGCTGTCGCATCGGGTCTTCTTATGGCTCTCGATCGCCGCGCTGGTTTCCAACATCGGCACCTGGATGCAAAACGTCGGCGCCGCCTGGCTGATGACTTCGCTGTCGCCGTCGCCCCTGATGGTCGCGCTGATCCAGACCGCCTCCAGTCTCCCGATTCTCTTACTCGCGCTGCCCGCGGGCGCGCTGGCCGATATCGTCGATCGCCGCAAAGTCCTCATCGTCTCGCAGGCCCTCATGCTCGCGGCTGCCGGCGCCCTGAGCTGGCTGACCATCTACCATCTGACCACCCCGACCTCGCTCCTCGTCCTCACCTTTGCGCTCGGCTTGGGCTCGGCCCTCAATGCGCCCGCGTGGCAGGCGATGATCCCCGAATTGGTTCCGCGCGAGGATCT
>DASXFX010000195.1:0-5545 GCA_036489375.1 Binataceae bacterium (SeqCode)
CGCGATGATATAAGAGGATATCAAATCCAAGCTGCTGGGGTTGGACCCGGAGTTGGCGGTCTGCCCAAGTCCTTACCACTTAGGAGGGAACTCTAAATGGCCGATTATGACATCCACATCAAGGGCGGCACCGTCGTTGACCGGACCCGCGCCCCGCGTTACCGCGGCGACATCTGGATTCGCGATGGCAAGGTCGCCCAGATTGGCGGACGCGCGCCGGGCTTCGCCAAGAAAACCATTGACGCCGACGGGTTGATCGTCGCGCCCGGCTTCGTCGATCTGCATACCCATTACGATGCCCAGATCCGCTGGGATCCTTATTGCACGATCTCGGGATGGCACGGGGTAACCTCGCTCGTGCTCGGCAATTGCGGTTTCGGCTTCGCCCCCTGCAAGCCCGAATTCCGCGAGCGCTCGATGCTGACGATGACCCGCACCGAGGCAATTCCCTACACCGCGATGAAGGAAGGGATGAACTGGGATTGGGAGACCATCCCGCAGTACATGGATTCGCTCGATCGCGCACCGAAGGGCGTCAACTGCATCCAGTACATGCCGACCGCCTCGCTGATGACGTACGTGATGGGCCTCGAAGCGGCGAAGACCCGCGTCGCCACTGAAAAGGAACGGGCCGAGATGGCGCGCCTGCTCGACGAGGGCATGGACGCCGGCCTCTGCGGTTTCTCCATCCAGCGCCTCGGCAAAGATTCCATTCAGGCCGACTTCGACGGTTCTCCGATGGTCACCGACACCATGTGCGACGAGGACATCTTCAACCTCGCCCGCGTGTTGCGCGCCCGCGACGAAGGCTTCATGGAGATCACGCAGGGCACCGATGACGTCCGCCGCGACCTCCGTTTTATCGAAGAGCTTGCCGGCATCGCCCAGCGCCCGATCCTCTTCCAGGCCGTCGTCCCGACCCGTACCGATCCCGAGATTCATCGCCGCAGTCTGCGCTGGATCGCGCGATGCCGTGAGAAGGGTCTTCCGATCTACGGCCAGGGTGCGACCGTCCGCAGTGGTTTCGCCTTCACGCTCGAACATTGGAACCTGTACGACGCCAGCCCGGCATGGCGCGCTCTCACCACCGGCACCACCGAAGAGAAGATCGCCAAGATGCGCGATCCCGAACTGCGGCAGGCCGTGCTCCGCGAGACCGAAGAGGCCGACCGCAGACTCAAGGCGCTGCAAGCCGGCGTCGGCGGTGCGCCCAAGCATCTCATCCTGCAGTGGGTCGATAATCACGAAGAACTCGAGAAGTACGTCGGCAAGTCGCTCGGCCAAATCGGCGCCGAAATGGGCAAGCATCCCATCGAAGTGATGCTCGATCTCTCGATCGCGACCAATCTGAAGGCGGAGTTCCTCGGCCCCAACCGCGGCATCAACGCCGATTATATGGCCGAGATCATCAACGACTCGCCTTTCACCTTCCCCGGCGTTTCTGACGGCGGCGCGCACACCAAGTTCTTCACCGGCGGCGCCTTCACCACCGACTTCCTCCGCTGGCTGGTCCGCGACGAGCAGAAGATCACGCTCGAAGAGGCGCACTATCGCCTCTCGGCGCTGCCCGCCCACGCGGCCGGCTTCAAGAATCGCGGCACCCTGCGCGAAGGTGCGCATGCCGACGTTGTCGTTTACGACCTCAAAGGTCTCGATGTCGATCCCGACTGGGTCGGCGAGGTCGTCCACGATTTCCCGGGCGGCGAGTGGCGTCGCGTGCAGCGCGCGCACGGCTACCGCTCGATCATCGTCAACGGTCAGGAGACCTTCGCCGAGGGCAAGTGCACCGGCGCTACTCCGGGCCAGTTGGTGCGCAACGGCCACGCCGACTGACGATTAACTCACTCCGAACGCACAAGGGCCGCCGATGCTGCACCAGCATCTGCGGCCCTTCCTTTTCGATCTTGAACGTCTGTGCGCGGCGGACGCTACTTCCAGATTTGCGAGATTAGCTCCGTATCCAGGTACGCGGTCCCTTCGTGCACCTTGCCGTCCACCAACCGCATCACCCAGCAGTACGTCTGATGATAAATCGTGCCGTTCTTCCCGGATGTGCGCCCTTCCCACTGCAGCACCACCTTGTCGCCTTCCGCGATAATATCGCGCACCGTCGGCACGATCGGTCCTGCCAGCTTGGCGGTTAGCGGCTTCACCGCCCCTTCCACAAATGCGTCGCGGCTGTCATAGGTGCGCGAAACCGGCGTGCTGCCGATTACCGTCCAATGCACGTTCGGATCCAACAGGTTGAAGAACGCCATCCCGTCGCCGCGCGCCCACGCCGTAAAGGCATCCTGAATCAGCTTCTTGTTTTCGACTGTACTCATTATCGCTAATCTCCTGTGATACCTACAGTAGAATTTGAACGAATTTTCCAAACACCGATCTCTGGGCCGACTGAGATACTCATATTATTCCCCGTGACCCAACTACCTACTCACTCGCCTTCCTTTTATACGCAGGACTTGGCCGCTATCCCGAGCATCGCGAGCGTGAATGATCATGGGAAGCCTGAAACCTCGGTGAGGTTTCAGTTTCTTGAAAGGGCTACAGGTTCCAGGCTCTTTCAACGACCTCTGCTCTCCTACTTTTCGCCCGCGATCTTCTTGATCGCCTGCTCCACTCCGGGTAGCCGCCGCAGCTTCGTCTCTCCGCCCTGATCCATCTTGATGTACGCCGGCATCCGCGCGAGAAAATGATGCGAATGGGCGTTGCGCACCGAGGTCCGAAAACCCATCCCGTCCTGCGCCTGGTTGACCGCGAACTTTACCATCCGCAACTGGTACTCGTCGCTCTCCGCGATCTTCGTCGCCAGCGCCATCGTCGCGCTTTCCAGATCCGCGCGCGGGACAACCTGGTTCACCAGGCCCAGTCGCTCGGCCTCTCGCGCATCCATAAACCGGCTCTGAAACAATATCTCCTTCGACTTGCGCACTCCGATATCCCACGGCGCCGAAAAATACTGCGTGAGCGAAGGCAGGAACATGGCGTCGTCGGCCGCCACGATCAGGTCCATCGCCGACGCGAACATGTAGCCGCCGAAGATGCAGTACCCCTGCACCTGCGCGATCGTCGCCTTGGGCAGGTCGCGCCAGCGTAGCGTATTATCGAGGAACACCTCCCACGATTTCCAATGGCGGTTGCTGGTGCCGCGGGTGTTCAGATAGCTCGCCTGGTCGTCCCGTTCGTCAGGCGTGCCGAGGTCATGTCCGGACGAAAAATGGTCGCCGGCCCCCGCCAATATCACCACACGCACGTCCCGATCTTCAGCAGCCTCGGCAAAGGCGCGATCGAGTTCCTTCAACAGCGCGGTCGATTGTGCGTTGCGATATTTCGGCCGGTTGAGCGTGATTTTCGCGATACGATCCGTTTTCTCGTAGAGTACCGTGCTGTAGGCCATTCCTTCCTCCAGGCGACGCGTCGCCATCGGGCCGCGCTACGTCGAGCAACGTATCGTCGTCCCGCCGCGCCGATTCTCGCGCCAAGCACGTCGCGACGGCAAGCGAATCCTGAGACCCGTGCAGATCCCAATGATACAGGCTGCGGCTATCGCTTTACTTTGGCGTACTTTGCGATGACTTTGCGTGGCGAGGGGGGATGGGGTCGTCCCCTCCTCCTTCACACCGCCACTGGTAGCCCAGGAGCGGGTGAGCGCGACCCCATCCCAGAACGCGGTCGCGTGAGCAACAAACGACGAGCATAGGAATACCGAGGCTCACTAGCGCGATTTATTGCGCATGCGACGCGATTTTTGAAACGCTAGCGAAGGTACGTATCTCTGTCAACTACTTGTGATGGTTACACTAGCTGAGAGTTAGCAAGGAGCATATTTGACGGCCTCGAATCGCCAGAGTAAAGCGTCAGATGGTGTAGCTAGCCTGGAGGCTTCTCGATGGACTCAGTCATCTTCGCTGTCGATGGTCCTGTAGCAACCGTAACCATCAACCGTCCCGCCGCGCGCAACGCCGTAGATCGCCCTACCGCCGACGCCCTCGCCGCCGCCTTTCGCCGCTTCGACGCCGATCCTGCGCTAAGCGTAGCCATTCTCACCGGTGCCGACCGGGTCTTCTGTGCCGGCGCCGATTTGAAGGCCGTTGCCACCGAACGCGGCAACCGCGTCCTTCCCGACGGCGACGGGCCGCTCGGATGTACCCGCTTGCTGCTCGGCAAACCTGTCATCGCGGCGGTCGAAGGTCACGCCGTCGCGGGTGGTCTCGAACTGGCCCTGTGGTGCGACCTGCGCGTGGCCGCGCGCGACGCCGTTTTCGGTGTCTATTGCCGCCGTTTCGGCGTGCCGCTGATCGACGGCGGCACCGTCCGCCTCCCCCGTCTGATCGGCTTGAGTCATGCGCTCGATATGATCCTGACCGGACGCGGCGTCTCCGGCGAGGAAGCCTTTCGGATGGGACTAGCGAACCGTTTGACCGAACCCGGCGCAGCGCTGACCGAGGCCCGCGAACTCGCGATCCGGCTGGCCGCCTTCCCACAGCTCTGTATGCGATCCGACCGGCTCTCCGCCTATGAGCAGGCACCGCTCAACCTGGTAGATGCGATTCGCAACGAGTATCGCCACGGCATCGCGACCATCCGCTCGGGCGAGACCGTCACAGGTGCGCGCCGCTTCGCCGCAGGCGCTGGCCGCCACGGCAAATTCGGCGATGGTTCATCTTCGGCGAAGTAGCAGCGCGCGCCCATCTCGCAGATTCGTCCTGACAGAGCCATAACCGGATCCGGCCATAAGTCGATTAGCGGCATTACGTCGAGCGAAACGAGCCAATTATGCAAAATGAACCATCGCCGCAAATTCTAAAACGCTTGCTGAAACCTCACCGAGGTTTCAGACTTCCCACTTTAGTCAGAGGCGCGCTTTCGACCGCTCCAGTGTTAGTCACCAGCCGCGCTTGCGAACTAAATGAGGACCTCCCTCTCCTCGATGGATCCGGACTCTCGTCGACGGGACCGGGTGCGGTTGATTCCATCGCACGGCGCTCGCCGCATGAGAACTCCAGTCATCTTCGATAGAGTCGTAGGGTGCGTAGCTCTAATACGCTCTCGCAGAGTGCTAATTCTCGTCATCGGTAGCGCCCGACGCGTGTGAGTCGAATGCCCTCCACTCGCTCCCTGGCCATCAGCATCCAATATGATCAGCATGCTTTTGACGCGTACGCCTGAGCGAATCGAGCTGGCAGCCGCGCTCGCAGAATTTCGCGCGACTCCCTGATGCGATCGATTATTATCAAATCGCTTGGCGCCCTGATCGCCCTCGCCATCGCATGGCTCCAAGTCTAATCGAAAACGCCGGCGTCGCGTTGTGAGAATAGTCGTCATCGTGGATAGCGCCCGATGCATGTAGTTCTAACTCGCTCCGCGTGCCCTAGTCATCGGCATCCTCGCGAAGCGTGCGCCAAGCGAATCGAGATGGCAGCCGCGCTCGCAGAATTTCGCGCGACTCCCTGATGCGATCGATTATTATCAAATCGCTTGCCGCCCTGATCGCCCTCGCATTCGCATGGCTCTTCGGTGCGCGCCCGCTCGCATTGGTTGTCGA
>DASXFX010000104.1:0-30350 GCA_036489375.1 Binataceae bacterium (SeqCode)
TGTCTCACGTCTCATATCTGAATGCTGCAACGTATCGCCGGCTTGATGATCCCGCTTTTCTCGTTGCGTACCGCCGATGACCTCGGCCGCGGCGAGATTCGCGGGCTTGTGCCGATGGCGGATTTCGCCCTCGCGACGGGCCATCGGATGCTGCAACTGCTCCCGATCGACGAGACTGCGCCGGGCGAGACCAGTCCGTACAGTGCGATGAGCGTGCTTGCGATCGACCCGCTGTACATCTCGCTGCGCGGTCTCGACGGCATTGGCGCTGCCGACCTCGATGCCGCCCGCATCAACCTTGATACCACCCGTGTCAACGCCGCTGACCGCGCCTCAGCCAACGCTTCCCGCATGACCCACGGTGTCGACGCTGGTGGTCCCGATAGCATCAAGGCTGCTGGCCTCGATGACGCCCCGCGCATCAACGCGACCAACGATGCTGCCCGCGTAAAGGTCGGGCGGGGGGATCCGCCCGATCATCTGAAGCTACACGCAGAGAAGGTGAAACTGCTGCGGAAGTCATTCGATTGCTTTGTCGCCAAAGCCAGTGCGAGCGAGCGATCCGAGTTCGATGAGTTCCAGCAACGCAACGACCGGTGGCTGCGCGACTACACGCTCTTTCGCGCGCTCAAAGAGCGGTTTCGCTGGAGCGGATGGGCCACGTGGCCCGATCGCCTCGATCGCCATGAGCCTGCGGCACTTGAGCGCGCGGCGCGCGAGCTGGCAACCGAGCTAGCGTTCTATGCGTACATCCAATTCGTCGCGCATCGGCAATGGCGCGAGCTCCGCAGCGAACTCTCGCGGCGCGGCGTGCTGCTGGGGGGCGATCTCGCGTTTTCCCCGGGCCGCGAAAGCGCCGAGGTCTGGGCCAACCAGCACATGTTCGATCTGACGCGTACAGTCGGTGCGCCGCCCGACGCGTTCTCCGCGACCGGTCAGCGATGGGGTTTGCCGATGCCGGACTGGGCGCAGATGCGCGCCACCGGCTTTTCGCTGATTCGCACGCGCGTGCGCCATGCGCGCGAGCTGTTCGACCTGCTGCGGATCGATCACGTAGTGGGCCTCTTCCGCACCTTTGCGTTCGGCGCCGACCTGAGGGCGCCCGGCGCGTTCGACCCGCCGGATGAGTTAGCTCAACGGGCCCAAGGGGAAGAGATCATCCGCGCAGCGAAGGAGGAGGGCGGGCCGCTGCGGATCTTCGCCGAGGACCTTGGCGTAATACCCCCGTTCGTGCGGATCGCGCTCACCGAACTTGGTCTGCCCGGCTACAGGGTGATGCGCTGGGAATGCGAGTGGAAGTTGCCTGGGCAGCCGTTCATCAAGCCCGCGTCCTATCCCGAACTCTCGGTTGCGACCACCGGGACGCACGACACCGATACGATGGCCGATTGGTGGCGCGCGGCGTCGATGGGCGAACGCCTTCAGTTCGCAAGGTTGCTCGGGAACGGCGATGCGATCGATGTCAAGCGCGACGATTTGGACGATTGCGCCATTGACGCGATCATCGGGTCGCTTTATTCCGCGCCCTCGCACATCGTGATTACGCCGGTGCAGGATCTGTTCGGATGGGATGGACGCATCAACACGCCGGGAACGGTAAACGACGCGAACTGGAAATGGCGCTTGCCGTTCTCGCTCGACGGTTTCGCGCATAACTCGAAAGTGGTGCAGAGAGCCGCCGCCCTCCGCTCGATCGCGGCGCGCTGCGGGCGCATCTAAACAGGATACCGTCGCTCCGCCCGCTTTTTCGCCAGTCTAAAGTCCTACAAAAAGTCTGGATGGTTCCGTAGCGACGTGCGTGCGCGTCTCTCACCGGATATCGCAATGCAGGCGCACAAATACGACCGCGCGCCTAGCGGCTGTCGCGGGCGATTCGATCGAGTAACCGGCCAGCGCCGAAGAGGCGGGTCGCGGTGCAAGAGTGCGGCGTCGAAGTGCCAGGGTCGTTCAAGCGCATCAGGTGCGAGACGTGAGCGCCTAGTGTAGTAGGTGCGAGACGCGGAGGCCTGAGGGCGTAATCACGACTGGGATTATCACCAATCGGGCGCGGTGGTAATCTCAGTTGCGGCAGCGCTCCGGTTCAAGCTGGCGGCTGCGCGGGGGTGGCCGTCGGGGATGAAAATCGGTGAGCCCACGGAGGACGCGCATCGCGTCGGCGCCGGGACTTCCGGCGACGGCGGCCAAGCATCGATCGGCTCGCGTCATCGCCCCCTGATTACGGGGGCCGGTCTGGCGTTCGGGCTCACCCGTCCGAGTATCCTGATCCTGCTTTGCGCCGGTACGCTGATGCATCTCGGGTACGTGGTCGCGCAGGCGGCATCGCGCACCCGTCTATGGGATTTTAGTCACTACTACGTAGCGGCGCTCGCGATGCGCGAGGGGCTCAATCCCTACGCGATCGATCTGCGACCGCTGGGGCGGCAAATCGGTCTCGATGGGATCGCGCGAGCGACTGACACTCCCTTCTTTATCCTGTGCTTTGAACCATTGACTTTGCTGGGTCCGACCGCCGCCTACTGGATGTGGTTTGCACTCAACGCCGCGGCGCTGATTCTCGCGATGGTACTGATTCTGCGCACGGCGCCTCCGCTAGATCGCCGGCAAGTGATTTCGTTAAGCGCGATCATGCTGCTCTACCCACCTTTGTCCAATCATATTTTCTTTGCCCAAACGCAGATTGCGGTGCTGCTCTTGATAGTTATAGCGATGCGATCGCTGGAATCGGGACGCGAACGAACCGCCGGCGTCGCGATCGCCGCCGCGAGCCTGCTGAAAGTGTTTCCGTTGGCGGTCGCGGGATACTTTATCGTGCGCCGACGCTGGCGTGCGTGTGCATGGACGCTAGGCGGATTACTCGCCGGCGGCGCGATGACCGTGCTCGCCTTCGGAGTCGAGCGCAATACCAGTTTCGTCGCGGCAACCTACGTAACGCGCAGCGCCGGATTCCTCGCACGTCCAGCTAATATTGCGCTGGGCTCATTCGTCTCGCGCATGTTCTGGTACGCGGCCGGCACCGTCGCGCTCGGCCCGGCGCTCGAGTGGACGCGCACGCTGACTGTGGTTGCTGCCGAGCTGCTGCTGGTTGCGCTGACGGTGTATGCGACGTGGCCGCGAATCGGCAGTGCGGGCGAAGAAGCCGCTGAGGTGGTTGGTGGCGCGACGCGCGCATACGTCGTGTGGGTTGCGGCCGCAATCATGCTGTCGCCGACCGCATGGATTCATTACATGGTCCTGCTCATGCTGCCGTTCATGTTGATCGCGGCGGCGGGATGGAACGCCAGTGCGAGTCCGCGTGCGCTGTGGCTGATGGTGGCCAGCTATGCGGCAATCAGCCTGAGTACGGCGATAGCGGGTGGCGCGCAAAGTTCCCTGGTGGAACATTCCAGTTTGAAAATCGCGATTGAGGAATGCGCGACGTTGTCGCTGTTGCTGGCATACGCCGCGACCTGGTTTTTCGCGATTGATGCGTCATGACGGCCGAAGCTAACAGCCCGCCACAGGAGCGCGATAGCGCCGCGTCCGTGCCGTTCTCCGCGACCAGCTTGATCAACACACTCTGCCGTCCGCCGATGTTGGTGCTGTTGTCGCTCGCGTGCGCATTTCACGTGGTGATGTTGACGGTGGTTGCCGCTGGGCGCACCCATCGGTTCGATTTCAGCGTCTTCTATGCCAGCGCCGTCGCGCTGCGGATGGGGCTGAATCCCTACCTGATCGATCTGAGCCGGATTGGCGACCCGCTCGGCCTGGAGATTCGCCCGCTGATACATACGACTTCGACGCCGACGTTCCTGCTGTGCTTCGAACCCCTCGGCTACTTGCCCGAAACGGTCGCTTACTGGATCTGGTTCGCGATTAATTCCATCGCGTTAGGCGTCGCGATTGTGCTGCTGCTGCAGGATCGGGACGGTGACCTTTCGCGATCGCAAAAGTGGGTCTTGGGTATTGCGATGTTGCTGTACGCGCCGCTGGGCGATCACATCGCGTTCGCGCAGGTGCAAGTGCTCATCCTGCTGATGCTTGTGCTGGTGATGCGCTGGCTCGCGTCCGGTCGCGAGATCGCCGCCGGGTTGATGCTGGCCTTCGCGATCATGCTGAGGGCCTTCCCGATCGTGCTGGCCCTTTACCTGCTGGCCACGCGCCGCTGGCGCACGCTGGCGGCAATGACCGTCGGCATCGTTGTGATTGGCCTTGTAACCACGGCGGGCCTGGGGCTGAACGTGATGCGGTCGTTCCTCGATGGCGCGATGCTGACGGTCAGTCATCATCCGGTTTCGTTGCCGATAAATGTGGCCGTCGCAGCCTTCACGACGCGGTTGTTCTGGTACGCCTTCGGCGCCGCGCTCCCCGCCGGTCTGGAGTTGGCGCGCCGGACGGTCGTCGTGATCGTTGAGTTAGCGATCGTCGGTCTCGGTCTGCAAGCAGCGTTACGCGCCGCCGGCGATCGCGACGCGGATCTCGCGGCATTCGGCTTGTGGGTCGTGATTTCGGTAATGCTTTCACCGATCGCATGGATTCACTACATGGTGTTGTTTTTGATTCTGTTCGCGCAAATCGCGATCGCCGCGAATCGGGGAGCATGCCGACCCTCGACGATGTGGCTGTTCGTCGCGAGTTATTTTCTGATCGCAATTTCGATTGGCTTGCGCAACCCCGCGGGTAGACTTGGTGGCGAGGCATGGTTCCTGGTGGTGGCCGAATGCGCATTCGTGTCAGTGCTGCTGGTGTTCGCAGTGGCCTACCGCCTGGTCATCGATCGGTTGCCAGGCGCAGCGATTAAAAATCCGGGGTCGGCGCGGCTGTCGGCGCGTGCGATTGGGTGAAGGATCGAATAGAACGATGAGATGCATTTTGATTCTGGAGCGAGCGCTGGTGGAAGCCTCGGAACGCCATCCACCGGACCAACCGCTGCCGTTTCCGCACGACCTTGGATGAGGCTCGCCCGGCTTCGCGCCAGGGCGACCCGCGCGCTGACGCTGCTGATCTCGACTATGGCGGTCGCGGCAATGGCAGGTTGCGCCGCGCACAATCAGTCACCTTTGCCGCCTGCTTCGAATCCGCCCAATCAAGTGGTCACGGCCCCGCCGAGCGTACCGCTGCCGACGGCGCCAGCATTGCCGCCGCCGCAGACCAGTGTAGAGCCGGCGCCGTTCGCGATCGCGGCGGGTCCCGACGGCAATCTGTGGTTCACTGAATTTCGCGCGCACCGTATCGGCAGCATCACCACGCAGGGATCGACCAAGCCCTTTGAATTGAGTGTCGATGTACTGCCGGAGCGGCTGACCGCGGGCCCCGATGACGCCATCTGGTTTACCGATCCTGCGGGGAATCGCATCGGCCGTCTCGATCTGACGGGAGCGCAGGCCTACGTCCCGCTGCGAACTGAAAAGAGCGGTCCCGCAGGGATTACGCTGGGGCGCGACGGCAATCTGTGGTTCACGGAGCATGCCGCCAACCGAATCGGGCGCGTAACTCCGCTGGGAACCGTCACCGAATTTGTTCTGCCGCACGCGGGCGGTCCGGCGGGTATCGCAGCGGGTCCGGACGGCAGTCTTTACATCGCGGAGAACAGCGGCGATCGGATCGATCGAATGACAGTGGATGGACGGGTTGACGAGTTCACCTTGCCCAACGCGGGAAGCCAGCCGAACGGAATCGTCGCCGGACCCGACGGCAACATGTGGTTTATCGAATTGGCGAACAGCAGGATTGGACGGCTTTCGCCGATGGGCGAGTTGGCGGAGTTTCCGCTGCCTGTCAGCGGCACCCCGCTCAGCATCACGGCGGGTCCCGCCGGCGCGATGTGGGTGACGGTGCCCAGCGCTCATGCGGTCTGCAAAGTGACTCCCGATGGGCGGGCGATGACCTTCAATCTGCCGGAC
The DNA here is from genome assembly GCA_036489375.1 of Binataceae bacterium (SeqCode). Classification (GTDB taxonomy): domain Bacteria; phylum Desulfobacterota; class Binatia; order Binatales; family Binataceae; genus JADMIL01. The sequence goes on from DASXFX010000104.1 coordinate 5,880, forward strand.
ACTGTTATTCCGAGTTTCATCGCGGGCGGCGCCGACGGCAATCTGTGGTTCACCGAGCCGACCGGCAAGATTGGCCGGCTCACTCCGCAGGGAGGATTGACCGAGTTTCCGGTGACCACGCTCGATGCGGACAATCCGCACGGGACTCCAGACGTCAACGCAGGCGAACGCAAAAAGGATTTGTTGCTATCGCAGCCGTGAACACCAAAATCGCTGCTTCGCGGAGCGGCCGCCAGTTGTCGCCGGTCGCGGAATTTGCGCTATAAGCGGTGAAACCTAACGATCGCTAAAACCGGCACCGTCGCGGGCCGTAATGGAGAATAGCTTACGATGAGTCGTCATCTTGAAGGCAAGGTTGCCGCCGTGACTGGCGGCGGACGCGGCATTGGCCGTGAAGTCTCGCGGGCATTGGCGGCACAAGGCGCCGCGGTGGTGGTCAACGACCTCGGGGTCTCGGTAGCAGGACAAAAGGAGACGGAATCGCCCGCGGACGACGTCGCGAAGGAGATCAAAGCAGCGGGCGGCAATGCCGCTTCCAATCACCTCGACATCTCGACTCCCGAAGGCGGCGAGGGTCTGGTCAACCAGGCGATCAAGGAATTCGGCAAGCTCGACATCCTGGTTAACGTCGCGGGCATCCTGCGCGACCGGATGATTTTTAACATGACGATCGAGGAGTGGGACGCGGTCGTGCGGGTGCATCTGCGCGGCCACTTCTGCACGATGCGTCCGGCGAGCGCGCACATGCGCGAGCGCAAGGCCGGCCGCATCATCAACTTCGCGTCGAACTCGGCGTTGGGTTCACCGGGCCAGCCGAACTATGCGGCCGCGAAGGCGGGCATTTTGGGGCTCACCTATAGCGCCGCGAACAGCCTGCAAAAGTATGGCATCACGGTGAACGCGATCATGCCGGGCGCGGCGACGCGGATGACGGACACCATCCCGGAAGGGCGCTTGCCGGGAACTCGGCCCGCCAGTGAAGCGGCGACCGGGACCGCGATGGACCCGGCGAACGTCACGCCGATCATTATTTTTCTGGCGAGCGACGAGGCCGCCACGGTGAACGGCCAGTGCTTCGGCGCGTCGGGCTATCGCATCACGCGCTATACGCATATCGAGCCGGATCGCGTGCTGAGCAGTAACGGGCCGTGGGACGTCGATCAGCTATTCAAGATTTTCAAATCGACGCTGGGCACGGGGATGCAACCGCCGCGGATGTAGGTCGAAGTCTCGTTGTAATGACGCCGCTTACGCTCTACCAGTTCGCGACCAGTCCGTTTTGCGTGAAGGTTCGCAAAATTCTGGACTTCAAGGGACTCGACTATCGCGCGGTCGAAGTTGACTATCTTGAACGCAAGGAACTGGTGGTCGCGTCGGGCCAGTTGATGGTACCGGCGCTGACGCTGGAAGACGGTGAAACGATCGTCGATTCCGATCGCATCGCAGCGCGACTCGAAGAGCTGTATCCCGATCCGACGATCTTTCCACGCGAGTGGCGCGGGGTGCATCTGGCGCTGGCGGCTTATTTCGACGGCGCGTTTGAGGGTGTGCTATTCCGCGCGGCGCTGCCCGATGAAATCTCGCATTACGCGCGGCAGGGACGCGATCGCGAGGCCTTCTATCGTTTGATTCGTGAACGGAAATACGGCGTCGGTTTTTGCGACGAGGCCATCGCGAATCATACGGTGCATTGGGCGCGCGCGCTCGAATTGATGGCGCCGATCGACGAAAGCCTGAACCATCGCGCATTTCTGCTCGGGCGGATCGGCTACGCGGACTTCGCGCTGTACGGTCAGTTGAGTTATTTCGCGATCAGCGGAACGTTGAAAATCCCGGCCGAGATGGAGAATCTGCGCGCCTTTTACGGGCGGATGGATCGGATTTCGGCTACGCTCGATCCCAACGCCTGAGCCGCGAGCCTCAGGCGACGTCTTCCACGGCGAGATTCAGAAAGCGGCTGAAGAGCGCTCCGCTGGAATCCAGCGCGACATCATAGAGCGAGGCTCCGCGCCCCGGCACGAAAATCTGATGGCCTTCATCGAGCATCGCGTAGAGCACGCAACATCCAAGGGCGAGGTACGGCCGGCCTCTGAGCGGACCGCGAATCAAGAGCCAAAAGAGGATGGCATAGTTAGTGAAATGCGCGGCCTTGCGGATGAGCGCGTGCAACAGGGTTATCGTCGCAACGGACGCGGTCGGGAAAAACCATTGCAGCAGCGGCTCGATAATTTTCGAGGTATTCGAGGCCGAGAAGAATGAGGTCGAGAGCATGAAGAGCCCTAGCATCCAGATGATCGCGGGTGCCCAGTCGCCGAACGGTAAGCGTCGCGGCGGCGTCGCGAGCGGGCGAATCGCTCCGGCGGGTGCTTGGTTTGGATGCTCCACTTGCTCCATCGTTGCTTCCGGCGTTTACTCGATAAAGAGACTTAGAAAGGATACCGAGATACGTTAGGACATGGCCTACGGCGCCGATGTTAAGGTCGGCTGTTCAATTCTGGTCGGCGGGCGGACTTCAAGCAAGCCCGTCGTCCGCTGCGTCCCTCGCGAGGTGCTAACAATCCGTGACTGATACGATTCACATTGCCAAGGCGCAAGCCGCGCCGCCATGCACAGTAGTGATTTTCGGTGCCTCCGGCGATCTCGCGAAGCGTAAACTGATCCCGGCGCTGTATAATTTGCGCGCCTGCGGACAGGGAGTCGCGCCTGCCGAATTTGCGGTCGTGGGATTCGCGCGTCGTCCGATACCGGTCGAGGAATTTCGCGAGACCGCTCGCACTGCCGCGGCGCGCTTCTCGCGCCTGGAACTGGATCAGAAGTGCTGGGATGAATTCGCGGCCCGGATGGATTATCTGTCCGGGCTCGACGAGCCTGACGGCTTCAAGCGGCTCAAGGAGCGGCTGGAGAAGATCGAAGCCGAGCGCGGCCTTCCGCCGAATCGAATCTATTATCTCTCGGTGCCGCCCGAGGCGGTGACAGAATGCGTCGAACGGCTGGACAGCGCCGGTCTGATTGCCAAGCCCGGTGCGGCCAATTTCACCCGGGTGGTGGTCGAGAAGCCGATTGGCACGGACCTGCACAGCGCGCTCGAAATCGAAAGCATGCTGCTGCGGCATCTCGACGAGTCGCAAATCTTTCGCATCGATCATTACCTGGGCAAGGAGACCGTCCAGAATCTGTTCGTACTGCGCTTCGCCAATACGATTTTCGAGCGGATGTGGGGTGCGCGCAACGTTGACCATGTTCAGATCACGGTCGCCGAGAGCGAGGGCGTCGGTTCGCGTGCGATGTACTACGACCCGGCCGGCGCGCTGCGCGACATGGTGCAGAACCACATGTTGCAGTTGCTCGCATTGATCGCGATGGAGCCGCCGATCTCTCTGGAGTCCGACGCGATTCGCGACGCCAAGCTTAACGTGCTGCGCGCGCTGCGGCCGATACCGCGCGCCGATGCGCGCAACGTGGTCGTGCGCGCACGTTATACGGCCGCCGCCATTGAAGGAACGTGGGTCCCCGGCTACCTGCAGGAGCACGGCATCCCACCGACCTCGCAGACCGAAACCTTCGTTGCGTTCAAGACCACGATCGACAACTGGCGATGGGCCGGGGTGCCGTTCTATCTTCGCACGGGCAAGCGGATGCCGGCGCGCGCCAGTGTCATTTACATCCAGTTCAAGGACGTGCCGCGCATTCTTTTCAACCGGGAGAACAAACTCCCGCCCAATGCGCTCACAATTCGGATCCAGCCCGACGAAGGCTTTTCCTTCGAGGTTTTGGCCAAGCAACCCGGTCTCGATCTAGCGATTCGTCCGGTGCGGATGAATCTGCGCTACGACAGCGAATTCGCGGGGCCGTCACCGGAAGCCTACGAACGCCTGCTGCTTGACGTGATGATCAGCGATCGCACGCTGTTCGTCAGTGCTCCGTTCGTCGAGAAATCATGGCAGTTCGTCCAATCGATCCTCGACCCATGGTCGGAAGATCCCTCGTTTCCGATGTGCGACTATCCGGCTGGTACGCATGGACCGGAGGCCGCCGACAAGCTGATTCGGGACGACGGCCGCAAATGGCTGGACCCGTAAGGACCAAGCTGTCTGTTCAGCTTTATGCGCGAAACCTTGGCCCGGCCCATTCGTAATTGATGTGGAGGTTGGATAAGTCGCGCCCTACTAGATTCCCTAGCGCCGCCAAAGCCTATAAAACCGTGGTGGCGCCTCATTGGGCGCATTATTTTGATGGCAAGGCTTGAGCAACTGAATCGCGACCTGCCCATCTCCGCGATCGAACCGGTCCCCGCCGAGGAGGCTGCGCTCGAGGGGCATGGCTTGTTCAAGAGTTATAGCGGCCGCACCGTCGTCAACGACGTCAAGGTGCGGATCGGCAAAGGCGAAGTCGTCGGCATGCTTGGTCCCAACGGTGCCGGCAAGACGACGACTTTCTACATGCTCGTAGGACTCCTCCGGCCGGATAGCGGTACGATCACTCTGGGTGGCGACGACATCACGATGTTGCCGCTGTACCAACGCGCCCGTCGCGGCATCAGCTATCTGCCGCAAGAACCTTCGGTCTTTCGCAAGCTCACGGTCGAGCAGAATCTGCTGGCCGTACTCGAGACCCTGCCGCTGACCGATGAAGAGCGCCAGGGCCGGCTGCAATCCTTGATGGCCGAGCTGGACATTGCTCGGCTGGCCAAATCGTCCGCCGGAGTGCTATCGGGTGGCGAACGGCGCAAGGTCGAAATCACCCGTGCGCTGGTGCTCAATCCGCTGTTTCTGTGCCTCGACGAGCCCTTCGCGGGTATCGATCCGATCACGGTTATCGAAATCCAGCGCATAATCACGTACCTCAAGGATCGCGGTATCGGCGTGCTGATATCGGACCACAACGTTCAGGAGACGCTTTCGATCATCGATCGCGCCTACGTTATCCATTCGGGCAAGATTCTTTTCGAAGGCACGCCGCGCGAGATCGTGGACAACGAACGAGTGCGCGAAGTCTTTCTCGGCGAGCGCTTTCGTCTCCGCCAATAATTCCCCGGCCGCCGCTTTGCGGTATCAGTGCGGGTCGATTCAACTACGAACGGGAGCTGGCTATGCGCCTGAAAGGCAAAGTCGGATTGGTGAGCGGCGCCGCGTCGGGTATCGGCGAGGCAACTGCGAAGGCGTTCGCCCGCGAGGGCGCCGCGGTGGTCGTCGCCGATCTCAATGAAGCAGGCGGGCATCGTGTGGTCGGCGAGATTCGTGATGCGGGAGGCAACGCGGAATTCGTGCGCTGCAATATCGGTCGTCCGGCTGAAGTCGATGCGGCGTTTCGCTTCGCCACCGACAAATTTGGCCGGCTCGACATCCTGCACAACAATGCGATCGTCTTCGTTCCCGGGCGGCTCGGCGACGTCACAATCGAACAGTGGCAGAAGGCGATCAACGTCGGTTTGACCTCTTACTGGTACTGCACCAAGGTGGCGCTCGATTTGATGGTGCCGCAGGGCGGCGGCGCGATCGTCAATACCGCGTCGATCTCGGGAGTTAATGCGGACTACGGCCTCGGCCCCTATAACATCATCAAGGCCGCCGTCATCAACATGACGCGCTCGACCGCAATCGACTACGCGCGCAAGGGTATCCGCTGTAATTGCGTATGTCCGGGGCCGATCGCGACGCCGCCACTAGTGAAGCTGCGCCGAGACCAACCGGAAGTGATAGGACGATTGGTTGACGCCATTCCGATGGGCCGCATGGGTGAGCCGCACGAGATCGCCAACGCCGTATTGTTCCTCGCGTCCGACGAGGCGTCGTTCGTAACCGGCGCCGCCCTGGTGGTAGATGGCGGCAGTACCGCGGTCAACTCGATTCCGAGCCTGCTCGGCACGGGTCCGGCCTGGTAGTGTATCGTCGGGGGAATCACGATCCCTTGTTATCGTTATCGACCGCGCCTACCCGAGGGGAGTAAAATAGCTTTCATGAGCATCCTGATTCCATTCGTGGTCGAGCAGACGGGGCGCGGCGAACGCTCTTATGACATTTACTCGCGGCTGCTGAAGGACCGGATCGTATTCGTGGGCGGTCAAATCGGCGACGACCTGGCCAATGTCGTTACCGCGCAACTGCTCTTTCTCGAATCCGAGGATCCCGAGCGCGAGATCAACATGTACATCAACTCGCCCGGCGGATCAGTCACTGCCGGGCTCGCAATCTATGACACGATGCAGTTCGTCAAGCCCCCGGTCTCGACGCTGTGCGTGGGGCAGGCGTCGAGCATGGGCGCCGTGCTGCTGGCGGCGGGCGCCAAGGGCAAGCGTTACTCACTTCCGCACTCGCGCATCATGATTCATCAGCTCTCGGGCGGCTTCGAAGGACAGGCGGCCGATATCAGTATCCAGGCGCGCGAGGCGCTCCGTCTGCGCGATCTGCTCAATGAGATTCTCTCGACCCATTCGGGACAAGCGGTAAAGAAGCTCGAAAAGGACACCGATCGCGATAATTTCCTCAGCGCGCGAGAGGCGGTCGAGTATGGGTTGATCGACGAAGTTATCGAGGGCCGCAACACCAAAGTCGCGACGTAACCTCGATTCCCAGGCTCCGCGATACTCGCGCACCCGGTGTCCTACGCGCTCCGCATGCTTGATCGGAGCGCGTCATGACGATGCGCGGTTTACATTGATCGCGGGGTGCACCTTTCCTCGCAAATGAAAACGGCGGCTGATCGAATAATCAGCCGCCGTTTTTCTTATCTGCATCGCGACGCGATTAGCGGCCTGCTGCCGCCGACGCAACTTCCTTTTCCGTGTACGGGGTCAATTCGTCGAGCGCCGGTTTGATCTCGCGCATAAAGGTCTCGAGATTACTGATTACGACTTCCTTCGGCATCTGCGCGTAATGATAGATCAACGTCAGATATTCGGCGGGGAATTTCTTCCATTCCTCGATTAATTGATCTCGCACCTCACTGACCGTGCCGACCGCCCACATGCCAAATTGCGTGGTCGATTTTACGATGTCGCTGGTGTCCATTTTGCGCCGACCCATCGAAGCGTAAAAGTTGCGGAAGATATCGGCGTCGTAATCGATTAGCGATTTTTGCGCGGCTGCGGTCGTCGCGCCCAGATGCGGCATGCGCACCACCGCCTGGTTTTGCCCGAAAGTGAAATTGTGCCCGCTCGCGGTCGCCGCATTCTGGTATGCGGTGCCCAGGGTGATGGCGTTCTTGATGCTGGTGAAGTAGAGCGGGATGAAACCACGGCGCCCCGCGTATTCCGCGCTCTCAGGGCTGCCTGCCGTAGCGACGAAGACGGGAGGATGCGGCCGCGTGTAAGGCGCCGGCACCACGCTGATGCGATGGACGTTGCCATCGGCGCCGACTTCGCCGATCGCCCCGAAGCGTCCGGTCACGCCCGCGCGCGCCAACGGCCAGTCATCGACGCCCTTGTCGAACGGAAAGGGTATCTGCCACGACTCGCCCTTGAACGAGATGCTGTCTTCGGTCCACGCCTTCACCACGATATCGACTTCTTCCTCGAAGATGCGCCGATTGGTCGCGTCGTCGTCAACGTCGCGCTGATCTTTTTCGCCCGCGAACATGTGATCCTGTTCGCCTGCGCCCGCCGTCGGCGAGATGGTCGCGCGCGTGCCGAGATGCTGTCCGATGACGTTGGTCCACCGCGACTGGTAGCCGCGCGCGAAGCCGACGAAACATCGTCCGCGCGTCAGATGGTCGATAATCGCGGTCTCTTCGGCCACCCGGAGTGGGTTCTGCGTGCTCATCACGTAGCCCATTTGCCCGACCCGCACGTTCTTGGTGATAGCCGCCCAATAGGCGTCGAGCACGCCTGGATTCGGGCCACATTCGTAGCCCTCCGACCAGAAATGGTGCTCGATGGTGGCGACGCCCCATAGCCCCAGATTATCGGCGGCGCGAATGATGTCGTGCCAGCCCGTAAGGGTTTCCTGGTAGCGCTCGCGATTGCGGCCGATCGGCCTGAGTGCCGCGCGTTCTTCTTCACTGGCGGCCGGGATAACCGGATAAAGTTGAAGTATTACTTTAAGCATTTCACTGGCTCTCTCGGGCAGTTTTCGAGTTCTTCCAGACGGAATCTGACTCAGCAGGCGAAGTATCACGCACCCTGATGTCCGGCAAGGACGAAGGTCAGATCGGGCTTTCGCGGCGCGGCAGATTACGAGGCGCATCGAATGGAAATCTCATGCGCCGGCGACCGCCTCGACCGTAGCCTTGAAGCTCTGCATCAAGGATTTTCCCGGACCGATTGGGAAAATCACTGGATGATTCACGCCTACCGCACGGAAGCTCTCAACGAATTTCCGTCCGGCCGTGGGTGGTCCGAACGCCGCCAGCCGCCGCGCCGAGGCGTCGCTCAAGGCGTTCGGCGCATCGTCGCGCTTGCCCTCGCGCCACAGCCGGCGCACTTCGGCGAATTCGTGCTGCAGACCATACCGCTCGAACATCGCGTTGTACTGATCGACAAAGGCATACGTCGCGAGTTCGCGCTTGAACGAGGCGACGGCAGCGTGCTCGTCCTCCGTGATGCACATGCGCAGGTAAATCGAGATGTCGACGTCGGCGAGCTTGCGCCCGGCCTTTTCGGCGCCGGCCTGAATCTCCGCGATCATCGGCGGTATCGCTTCGGGCGGTGAGTAGTTGAGCAGCACGCCATCTGCGATTTCGCCTGCGAGCCGCAACATCGGTGGATTCAAGGCGGCCAGGTAGATTCGCGGCGGCGGATATTTCGACTGGAAGCCGAGCCGGAAGTCGCTCCGATAAACTTTGCCTTCGAACTTGCCGCGCCCCTCGGTGAAGAGTTGGCGCATGATCGTGACGCACTCGCGCATCGCCGTGACCGGACGCTGGTATGCCGCGCCGTGCCAGCGCTCCACGATCACCGGGCTGGACACGCCAAGCCCGGCAATGGCGCGCCCACCTGAGAGTTCGTTCAGCGTCAGAAAGCCCATCGCCATCGCGCCCGGCGTGCGAATCTGGATGGGCACGATACCGGTTGCGAGGTCCGCCTTGGTGGTCGCTTGCGCGATCGTCGCGAGGGTGACGAAGGCGTCTGGCCCGCTCACTTCCGGCACCCAGATCGAGGCGTAACCGCGTTCCTCGGCATCGCGCGCGAGTCGCGGGCACTCGGCGAAGGCGGACGAAGCGATCGACATTTCCAGTCCAAGTTTCATTGCGGCAGCAGCCATGATGACTCCAATCGAAGAGGTGTAGAGCGCGCGGTTACGGCGCAGCGCGATTGTGCTCCGAACCGCACATTCCATCAAGGCATAGTTCGGTTGGCAGTGAATCGAAAGCGCTCGCGCGCACTTGCCGGCGCACGTCGATATAGCCTGTGTCGGCGCTGACGAGCATCATGTAGTTTTCGTTGGTGGAGGAATTTGGCGATGCCGTATTTTGATTCGCACGGCGTAAGTATTCATTACGAGGACCATGGCGAGGGCGCGCCCGTGACGCTGGTCCATGGCTTCGGCACCGACGCGCGCACGGATTGGCTCGACGGCGGACTGCTACGGTTTCTCGCGGGGCGCTATCGCGTAATCGCGCCGGACGCTCGCGGCCACGGACGCAGCGATAAGCCGCACGCCCGCGAACATTACGGGATGCGCAATATGTGCGGCGACATCGTGCGGCTGCTCGATCATCTCGCCATCCGGCGGACGCTGCTGGTGGGTTACTCGATGGGCAGTCGGATTTGCCTGGAGTTGCTCTACGAACACTCGGAGCATTTTCGCGCGGCGGTGCTGGGTGGCTTCGGCGCGAACGGAGCGATGTCGATTCCGGGACAGCGCGATCGGATCGCAGCCGCGTTGCTCGCCGATGATCCTGCAACCATCGCCGACGATTTGCCGCGACGCTTTCGTCGCGGGGTCGAATCGGCGGGCAATGACCTCAAGGCGCTGGCCGCCTGCATGGGGGCCGAGGAGGGCTTTCGCGACCTCTCGACGTTGCCGCGCATTCGGATTCCAGTGCTCTTCCTGGTTGGCTCGCGCGATCGGCTGGTCGGCGATCCGCACGCCATGAGTGCGTTTTTCGAAGACTCGCGCGTGGTCAGGATCGACGGCAGCGATCATGTGAGCTCGCCGACCGACGAGCGGTTCCATCAGGCGATCGGCGATTTCTTTGCACACGCGCCCGCCTGAACGATCGCGCCGCGCGAACCTCCACCCGCCGAGCGCCTTTGCGCGGCAGGCAAGGGCGCTCAGGTAGCTAATTGATCGATGGGGACAACAGGTAGCCCTGCACGCTGTAGGGAGCATCGAGGCCCGGCGGATGCGGCAACATCTTGAGAAAGAAGCCGAAATGGTCGCGGCCGGCCTGGGTCGGATTCAGATACAGCGTGAGGTCGAGCGTGCTTTCGTCGAGATTCGCGCCGAGTTGAATCGTTCCATCAGCCTTGAGATCGAGGTCCCGACCGTGCGCGACGATCCCGTCCAATTTGATCGTGCCTTGTTCCAACTGGAGATTGCCGGTCAGGGTGCCGAGATGAATTGGCGGGAAACCATTAACGATTGAAAGCGCGAGCTCATCGCCGTTGAGCGCCATCGTCGCATGATTGTCGATCAGGTTGGGCCCGTTGATTTGAGCAGCCCCGCTACCCGAGAGATTGCCGTTTACAATCGCGCCTAACGCCCTCAGCGGTGCGCTCTCCGCAAGCTTCAGCGCGTCCAGGCTGAAATCCAAATCGACGGTGCCGGCTCGTTGATGAAGGGTCGCGCGCACGATGCCACCATATAGATTCGCGCGCAGATGCATCCCGGGACGTCCGAGCAGCAGCGACGCGATGGTCGGGGCGAGCGTGACCGTGGGACTTTGCAGCAGGGCTTGATCGTCGCCCGTTGCGGTTGAAAACAGGCGTACGTCGGTAAGCTCCGCACCGATCGGAGGGCTGAGGTGCTGCGCCTGGTAAGTCAGTTTGAGGTTGTAAGGGGCGAGCAGCGAGGTGAGGGTATCGCCATAGGGGAAATCTGCCACTACGAACGACGCGAAAACCGCGGCGCCGATCAGCACCGAGGCGATCATCATTGCCCGCCGGCCGCGCATTGCGCTTGCGACCGGTTCCACCGCAGCTACGTCACGCACCTCGGCCCAGCGCCATGCACGTCATGTCGACGTCGTACGAATGAGGATCCTGATCGCGCTGGCGCACTTGCAGATTTGAGACCGTTACCGGCATCGGGAGGGTCTGCACGCCGTAAAGCACATCGACGATTTGCGCGAGGTTCAAGGCCGACAGTTTCAGATCGACCGTATATTCCTGGTACCCGCCCGGCACGGGCCGATCCGATGGCGTGATCGAACCAATCTTTTCGCGTCCGACGCTCTTCGTCAGCGATTGCTCGATCACCGAGAAGAGCGAGAAATCCTTGGGCGCCGTGCGCCGTTCGGTTCCGGCGAGTTCCGTCTTCAGCCGCTCGTAAGATCGCATCATCGATCGCGCATCGACCAATTGTTGCTCGCGCGTCGCCACCTGATCGCCATATCCGACACCCAAGCCCGCGATCGGCACATAGACGAAATTATAGAGCACGATGACGCCGAGGACCGCGCCGAGCACGCGTAGCAGGACCTTCTCGCGCTGCTCACGTTTCGAGTACCAGCCGTATGCCGCACTCCACCACGGCGCGGCGAATCGTGCGATGCGCTCGGCCTCGCGGCTCGCCATGGCCTCAACGCGGGCAACTAGGCGCTGCACCGCCGGGGCGTTGACGATCGCCCGCATGCGCTCGCCCACCGCATTCATGACCTTCTCGGGCATCTCTCTGAAATTCGATGCCATACCCTAATCGGCTCCCAGCGTGCTTTCGCGCAAAGCCGCACTCAAGCGGAATTCGACCTTGTTCGGATCCGATCCGGTGGTCGCATGATCCACTTGAATCTGTTCGAATTCCGGGGTTCGCTCCAGCGCCTTCTTGACCTGGTCAACGGTGGCGAAGGAGTCGGCGGTGCCTTCGATCTTGAGTCCGCGGTCATCGATCACGAGATCGCCGACCTGCACCGGCATCCCCGGTGGAATCGCACGCGAGAGCGCGAGCAACACGTCGAGCGGGGATCCGTGGCCGAGATCCCCACCCATCAACCGCAGGCGCTTGCGCATCTCTACGATCTTCGCTTTGAGCACCGGTTCCGCGGTTGCGGGATCGACCGGGCCCAATGCGGGTGCGGTAATCTGCACGATTTGCCGATCCAGCAGATGGAGTTGGCGGGCGCTGGTCGAAATGCCGAGAATGAAATGCAGCAGGCCGAGCACTACCGCGATACCCGCGAGCGCCGCCGTCAGGCGCAGCGGACCGAGCTTGCTCGCGCGTCCAAGGTAGGCGAATTCGCCCTGGCGGAAATTCAGCAACTCGAGCGGTTTGCTCGGCGCCTCGGCCAATAGCATCGCGAGGCACGGCGCAAACGCGATCGGTTCCGTGCGATTACCGGCGAAGAACGAGGAACAGTCGAATTCATCGACGTAATGAATCGGAACCGCGAGCGCCGTGCTGATCTGCTCGCGTACCGCCGGTGTGATCCCGGCTGCGCCGGTCAGCACCAGGTCCGGTGGTTCATTATCCGAGCCGTGTGCCAGCAGCGTCTGGCGCACTGCGCCCAGAATTACGGCCACGATCGCCGTCGGTAATGCCGCATTGCCATTTTGCGCATGAATCCCGCGGCCGACCGTCCGCACCGCGCGCGGCGTTCCCTGCGCGTCAATCAGCACCATCGAGGTGCATCCGTGATCGATATCGACGACCAGGTGAGCACCGCCCGCTCCGTTGCGGGCGCGCGCCAGCAGTCCCGCCAGCGCCAAGGTCCCGAGCGTGACCGTCTTGGGGTTCAGGCCCGCCCTCGATAGCAGCTCCAGGTGGCTCTTCAGGTCATCCTTGCGCGCGAATGCGGCGATCACGAGGGTTTTGCCATCCTCCCGGCCGACCCGCGCAAATGCTACCGCGGCATCGTCAACCGGGAACGGCAGATGCTCTTCGAGGGCGAACGGCACCACTTGCGCCAGCCTGCGGCGATCGCTGAAGGGCAGGGTGAGCAACCGTTTCGCGACAAATTCGCCAGGTAGCGCCGAAACCAGGACGTCGGGATGGCCGGCGGCGTCGATCAAGCGCGCGATCGCGGGCGCCAGGTCCGCTTCGCCCTCGCGCCGCACCTGTTCCCACGCACCGATAAGCTCCAGTGCGTTCCAGGTGCGATCGGCCACCGCCGCGCGCACCCGCTCGCCTGTCAGCTCCAGCGCCATGATTCGTTCGCCCATCTCGCTTCCGCTTCTTCCCCAAGTGTACGCGCCGCTACATAGTGCCCGGCGCCTAATCCTCGTGCCAGCTTATCAGCATCGCCGAGCCATTCGAATTACGTCGGACGACCGCGTAAATACGCCGCCGCGCTCCCGCAAACTGCCCCTGCCCGATAATTGTAAAATAGTGACTGGAGACCGTTAGCTGCAGCGATGGATCAGGGGGCATGGCCTCGGAAATTCCCGGCAGATTCATCGCATCGGTCGTCGCGGTAAACGAATGGTAGCTGCGCGCGTTGATTATCTCCTTGACCAGGTCCGGATTGTTTGACAATCCCGGCGACAGCGCTGCCAGGACCTCGGGCGAAGCGGTGTTCAAGTTGACTCCGGGCTCGCGCGTTGCGGTCAACAGGCCCGCCAGCCGGTAAAAGGTCAGGTCGTCCATCCCTTTGAGCGCGCGCAGGTCTCCGATCGTCGGCATCGACGAATTGCGCGGCTCGTACGGCGGCATCAGTTGCAGATAGTAATCGGATTCCGCACCGCCAGGGGAATCGATACTGTCGGGATCGAGCCAGTCGGCAATGATCGGGATGAGGTCGGTCGAGATCCCGGTCGCCTCGAACAAGCGCGCGATCATTTGCGCGTATTTGTCGTCGATTTGGCGCGCCTGCACGTTGTAGAGCCGGTTGATGTTGAGCTTGCGCGCTTCGTCGATGATCGAAACCGAAATTGTGCCTCCCTCGATTTGAATCGGCGGCACCGGCAGCGCCCAGATCTCGTCGAGCCCGTCGTACGGCGCCTTTTGCAACGCATCGTTGATCGAGTCGCGTTCAAGCACCGCGATTCCCACCTGGACGCCTGATCGGGCCAGGTAGAGCGCGCGTAATTCGTCGGCCTGGTTCGCCGCCGATCGATAACCGAGCGCCGCGGAGGTCGCGAAATCGACCACGAGGATGGTCATCAGCGCGACCGCGAGCAAGGTCGCCAAAAGCGCCATTCCGCGCTCGCTCTTGTGCGCCCGCGCGATCACTTTTCTGACGCGCCCTACCATTGCGCAAATGCCATCGGCAGCGTTACCGCGGTTGCCAGCATGAAGGGGGTGCCGCTGCTCGATCCCATCTTCAGGTCGATCGTGACCTGCACTGGCAACGACCGCCCGGGCGTCATGGTGGTCGAATCCCAGCTTTCGCTCCAGTTGTCGCCGTCGAAATAGCGAATGTGCAGGGAGATCAGGTTGTTGGCGAGCACCACCGGCGCGGCGTTCGCAAGGGTCGGCGGATTCGTCAACAGGCTGCTGTACTGCACGCGCTCCAGCAAAAACCATCCGCGATGGTCGCGATTCGGCGCCGTGACGTAACCGACAGTGTCCTCGGGACCGAAGCCCTCCACGCTGCGCCGATGGCCGGGGTCGAGCGTCGATACCGTGAAGGTATCCATCGGCATCCCGCCCTCCATCCGAGCAACGCCCATCAGGAGGACGCGGCTTGGAACATATGGGGTTTGCACCGCACCGCGTAGCTCATCGCTCATCTGAGTGAGAATCGTGCGCGCCGCCTGATCGAGCGCAATCCGGTTCTCTCCGTGTGCCTTGCTGCCAGCTACAGCGTGAAACGATTGGGCCAGCATCAGCAACACGATGCCCAGGATGAAGATCGCGATCATGATCTCAATTAGCGTAAAGCCGGCAGCCGCTTGCCGCCGCCGTTGAACTCCGATGGCCGCGCGCGTCATGGGCCCGTGTCGCCGCCTGCTGTAGCGGGATTGTCAGCATCAGGTTGATTCGGCATCGGCGGCGGATTGGGATTGTGCATGTATTCGACGAGATCGAACCTGCGGCGGAATCCGTGTCCGTACAGAACGCTGATCCGCACCCGGCACATGTCGGGAAATTGCGGTATCACGTTCACCTCGCGCTCCCAACGGAAATTGTTGAACTGGCCGGGGTAATCGCGGTTGAAGTCGCCGTGGGTCCGTCCGGGCTCGGGAAAGCGCGCGACCTCGGCCGTGCTCATTAGCTGCTGCGCCAGCATCGAGGCGCGCGTCAGGTCTTGCGCAAGAATGACGGAGGCCAGGTTGTTCTGATGCAGCGACAACAGCGCGAGCATCGCGATGCCGATGAATGCGACCGCTATCATTACCTCCAACAAGGTGAAAGCGCGGCCCCATCGGCGCTTTCCCGGATACGATACGATCGTCATCCGGGGGAACCTGGAGGAGCGCGCGCGGCCTTGCACCAGCGCGACCTTGGAGGTGCGGTCGTGAGGACTCACTGGTATTTCCTGAGGCCCCTGGGTGGTGCGACGTCGCCTCGCACGATCGAGACGTGGCCGCTGAACGGATCGATCGCGAGAGTGAAGACCTCGCCTTGATCGTCCACCAGGTGAATCATCGTGGCGTCAACGTAGCCGCCCGGATAGAACTGCGAACTAACGACTCCGCGCGCGACCGTCCCGAGGCCCTCGACCGTAACGTCACGAATCCTGATCCCCTCCGGCATGATTACGCGGACGCCGGCAGGGCCATTTTCGGGCAGGAATACCGGTTTGGCGGCGAACGGATCGAGGCGTGTGACGAAGTAGCTATTATTGGCGAAGTCGAAGGTCAGCCGCAGGATGACCTTTTGCGCTCCGGCTTCCTCATATAGATAGTTGGCCCGACTCGCCAGCCGTCGCGATTCGCTGCGAATCTGGGAGCCCCGGATGCTGCCGAAGTAGGGCATCGCGATCGTCATCACGAGTCCGATCAGGAACATCACGACCGCCAGTTCCAGCAGCGTGAAGCCGCGCGCATAGCGCGAGGTTCGGCTGGACGATTTGCGGCTCATAGCATTTTCGACGGTTTGCGCCGGTGCAAATTCACCTGATCTTCGACGGTTTGCGTCGATGTCCCAAGCCTGCGGCAAGCCGCGCGTCGCCCTCGCGCAACTGCCGATGCGGATTGGCGCCAAATTCCCGCCCGACCCCGATCTCTTCGCGGGCTGATCCGGGGTTCAACCGTTGCTGTTGCTGCTGCCGTCGATATCCGCGTTCTTGCCGGTCCCGCCCTCGACTCCGTCGGCGCCGTAGGACTTCAACACGTAATTGTCCCCGTCGCTTTGGTACACGTATGGATTCCCCCACGGGTCGTTGGGGATCTTCTCAATATATCCGCCCGGCGGATAGTCGCCAGGGACCTTGCCGTTGGAGGGAGCGCTGACCAGTGCGGTGATTCCCTGGTCGCTGGTGGGATAGGAGCCGTTGTCGAGATAGTAGCGATCCAGCGCGGTCTTTAAGGCCGAGATGTCAGCCTGCGCCTTGATCCGTTTCGCCTTGTCGGTAGCACCCTTCAGGTTTTGCACGACGATAGTGGCAAGCAACCCGATGATCAGAATGACCACCATCAGTTCGATCAAGGTGAAACCTTCGTCAGAACCGCGGACCCTTTCACGCATCGCTTTCGTCCTTGCTGCAAACCGCATTGCGTCACACTTCATTGCATCAGCTGATTGAGCTGGAAGATCGGCATCAACACCGCCAGCATCATAAACAGAATCATCGCCGCCATCACCAGCGTCATCAACGGCTCGATCATCGTGGTCATCTGGCGCAGCGAGGATTCCACTTCACGCTCATAGTTGTCGGCCACGCGCTCGAGCATCCGTTCGAGTTCGCCCGATCGCTCGCCCACCTTGATCATCTCGATCAACAGGGGCGGGAACAAGCCGCTGTGCGCGAGCGTCGCCCCCATGCCGTGACCTTCGCGGATACTTTCGCGGCTGGCATCGACCGCCTCGGCCAGGATGCCGTTGGTGACGACGCGCCGCACCGCCGTCAGCGCCGGCAACAACTGGACTCCGCTCGACAACAGCGTTGCCAGCGTCCGCGCAAACCGCGCGCAGATAATCCTGATAACCGTCGGCCCCAGGAAGGGCATCCGCAACAGCCAGCCATCGTACAGCCGCCGTCCGCGCCTGCTGGAGAGCGCGGCCAGGACTCCGGCGACGATTCCCACCAGCACAATCAGCAGCACCAGCCAGTAGGTCGTCAGGAAGTCCGAGAACGAGATCAGTACCCGCGTCATGGTCGGCAGCGCCGCGTGTTGCTGCTGGAAGATAGTCGCGATTTGCGGCACCACGTAACTGACCAGGAAGCCCATTATCGCGATACCGACGCACATCATGATAATCGGATACGTCAGCGCGCCGCGCACCTTGGAGACGAACTCGGCCTGCCGTTCGCTGTATTCCGCCAGCCGATCCAGCACCGCCTCCAGCGCGCCCGCGGCTTCTCCCGCGCGGACCATGCCGACATACAGATCGGAGAAAATATCCGGATGCACCGCGAGCGCGTCAGTCAGCGAAGACCCTTCGCGCACCGCCTCGCGCACTTGCGATAACATCCGCTTGACCACTGGGCGTGTAGCCTGATCGGCTAGCGTCCCGAGCGCCTCGACCAGCTGCACTCCGGCGCCTAACAGGGCGCTCAACTGGCGCGTCATCAACGCCAGTTCCGGCGCCGGCACGCGCCGCTGCAACACCGGCATCAGGCTGCGCAGCGACCATCCGGAGCCGCGCGCGGACGCCGCCTCTTCGCCTAAATCTGTGGGAAAGATCCCGAGGTCGCGCAATTTGCCGCGCGCGGTCCGCGCGCTATCCGCGTCAATTACGCCGGCGACCGCACGGCCGTTGGCAGATAAACCGCGGTAGGCGAATACCGGCATCGGGATTAAGGATCGCGAACCAGCCGCGCGCTACGCAATCTCTTCCTGCGTTACTCGCAGCAATTCTTCGACAGTAGTCTGGCCGGCAACGATGCGCTCGGCGCCGTCCTGCCGCAGCAACTTCATGCCCTTGGCGGTGCATGCGCGCCGAATCATCGAGCCGTCGGCCTTCTGCATCACCAGGTGGCGGACGTCGTCATCGACCACCATCAGTTCCGTCACCGCGGTACGGCCGCGATAACCCGTATTGCGGCAATTCTTGCACCCCTTGGGACGATAGATCGGCTTGGTCAGGCGAACTCCGCCGAGCCCAATGCGCATAAGTTCTGCTTCAGTCGGATTGTACGGCTCGCGACAGTCCGGACACACCACACGCAGCAGCCGCTGCGCCAGCACCGCGATCACCGATGACGACACCAGGAACGGCTCGATTCCCATGTCGATCAAACGAGTCATCGCGCCGAATGAGTCGTTGGTGTGTAGCGTGGAGAACACCAAATGGCCAGTCAGCGCCGCTTGAATCGCGATTTCAGCGGTCTCGCTGTCGCGGATCTCACCGACCATGATCACGTCCGGGTCCTGCCGCAGAATCGATCGTAGTCCGTTGGCGAAGGTCAACTCGATTTTCGGATTGACCTGCATCTGGCCAACCCCGTGGAGCTGATACTCGATCGGATCCTCGACCGTGATGATGTTCTTTTCGGGCGAATTGATTCGGCTGAGACACGCGTAAAGTGTGGTCGTCTTGCCCGAACCGGTCGGTCCGGTCGCCAGGATGATACCGTGGCTTTGCTTAATCAGCCGCTCGATCTTCGGCAGATTTTCGCCGGAGAATCCCAGCCGATCCAGATTCACATCGACCAGCGCCTGCGCCCGGTCCAACAGCCGGAGCACGATTCGCTCTCCGAACGCGGTCGGAATCGTCGAGACCCGGATATCGATATCGCGGCCCGCGATCCGCAATCGGATACGGCCGTCCTGGGGCAGCCGCTTTTCCGCGATATTGAGCCCCGACATGACCTTGATGCGCGAGGTTATCGCCGCGTGAAAGCGCTTCTGCGGCGTCAGTACGTCGAACAGCATTCCGTCAACGCGAAAGCGCACCACCAGTTCGCGCTCGAACACTTCGATATGGATATCGCTCGCGCGGTCCTTCACCGCTTGCGACAGTAGTCCGTTGACCAGCTTGATTATTGGCGCGGCATCGTCTGCTTCGAGCAGGTCGCGCGGCTCCGATGCGAGCTCACTCGCGACCAGGTCGAGCCGATTTTCCTCGAGGTCGATCATCAGGTCATGCGCCGTAGTGGTGGCCGC
This sequence comes from Binataceae bacterium (SeqCode), assembly GCA_036489375.1. Taxonomy (GTDB): domain Bacteria; phylum Desulfobacterota; class Binatia; order Binatales; family Binataceae; genus JADMIL01. Next base: position 25,126 of record DASXFX010000104.1, read on the forward strand.
CTGATCGTAGGCCCGGTTGATCGCTTCGTTGATCACCTCCGCCGGCGCTACGACGGCCTGGATCGGCTGTCCGAACAATACGTGGAGATCGTCGAGCGGTTCGTAATTAGAGGGATCCGCGATAGCAACGGTTACCGTCGTGCCATCAGTCGCGATCGGCAGCAAACGATTGCGCTTGGCGTAATTGATCGGGACTTTCGAGACCAGGTCGCTTTCCAGCGTTGCCGCCTCGATATGCGCTTGAAATGGCAGGCCGTATTCCTGGGCGAGAGCCCGGGCGAGACGCTGCGGCTCCAGCGCTCCCATGTCGATCAGGACGTCGGCAATCTCCTGTCCCGGCTTCTTGCGCTGATGCGCCTTTTCGAGGTCTTGCGGCGAAACCCACGAACGATCGAGCAGGATCGATTCGAAGCCGCTGCGCGCAGTCGCCATTTAAAACACCTTTCCCAACCGACGCCCCAAGGCCTCAATCTCGCCTCATTCTACTACATTCCCGCGTTTCTCGCAGGTTTCGTTCGCTGCTCTTGGCACCTTCGAAAGTAGTTGAATCGCCGCGTCCAATTAGACACGATGCGTCGGCTCTGTTGCAATAAGCGTAGCGCGCCACAGCAGTTTCCCCAGTTCGATTGACGGTGTAATGCGGCTCGGCTCCAGCCCTAATAATGCTGCACCGGCGACGCCGTCCCGCCCGGACCGAATCCATAGCTGAAGCCCGAGCCCTGCTTGGCCGGCATCGTATGCTCGGTCTCCGCCCATGAGACCAGTTGGCCGTTGACGAACTTCAAATCGAGGAACTGGCTCTCGTCGCCCGACTTGGTTGATGTATAGAAAATGCTCGCTGCGATATCCTTATTGTTCGGATGGCGCGCGTAGCTCCATAGCTGGGTATTCGGCCCCAGGTCTTTGCGTATGTCCGGTTCGCCCCAGTCGTCGTGCACCTCGTGCGCCAATTCCCCGACCTTTAGCTGCTCCTTCATGTGCGTCGTTTTGATCTGCGATCCTGCCCGATACGCCAGACCGCATCCGCCGATCGATACCGCCCAAATCACGACGCCGAGTCCCAGCGCCCGCTGAATCCATTTACGCATCAGTGGAATTCTCTTTGTCGCCCCGCAGCCTTGTCAATCGCGCCCCAGCCGCGGACCCCTCGCAACAGCCGCCTCATGTCGCTTCCCGACGCCTCAGGCGCGACACCCATGTATGCTATATGGCACTTGGTCGATTCTTATCGGCGTCAACGGGGAGGTCTTTCGGATGGCGCGCAAGCTCAAATTGGTCAAGGGTGCCGCTCAGCGCAGTGCGCTCATCTACGGGATGCGTATGTTCGCACCGGCCGAAGTCGTCGCCGTCGATGACGCCGAAGTCCGCCTTGCCGACGGCTCCAAAGGGCGCGTCACGATGCATCTGATCGAGGGTACCCGAGCCCAAATCCGCCGCCAGTTGATGCAGAGCATCGACGCCTTCTTCGAATTCCTCGACGAGGAGCCGGCGCAGTAGCGGCCTTCCATTGCCGGTCGCGGGATGGACGTGAAAGAATCGCGACCCAGCAAGAGCAAACGCTAATTCAGCTTGTCAGGAGGCGCGGTACACGCGGCAAACGATGGAACTCAAATACATCAAATACGAAAAAAAGGATCACCTGGCCTACATCACTTTCAACCGGCCCGAGGTCATGAACGCAATGCATCCGCCTTGCCATATTGAGATGGACGGCATCTGGGATGATTTCGTCGCCGACAGGAATCTTTGGGTCGCAATTGTCACTGGCGCCGGCGACAAGGCGTTCTCCGCCGGCAACGATCTCAAGTACACCGCCGCCCACGCTGGCGAGCCCTTCGCACGCAGCAAGGGCGGCTTCGCCGGGATTACCGCGCGCTACGATATCAACAAGCCGATCATCGCGGCCGTCAATGGATTCGCCCTCGGCGGCGGATGCGAAATCGCGCTCGCCTGCGACATTATTGTCGCCGCCGATCATGCTCGCTTCGGACTCCCGGAACCACGCGTCGGCCTGATGGCCGGGGCGGGCGGCGTCCATCGCCTGCCGCGCCACATCCCGCTCAAAATCGCGATGGGCATGATGATGACGGGACGCCACATCACCGCCGCCGAAGCTCATCGATGGGGTCTCGCCAACGAAGTCGTTCCGCTCAAAGACCTGCTCGCGACGGCTGAGAAATGGGCCGCGGAGATCATGGAATGCTCGCCGCTTTCTATCCAGGCGAGCAAGGAAGCCGCTTACGCCGGCCTCCATTTGTCGCTCGAAGAAGCCAACAAGACCAATTTCCCGGCGACCAAAAAACTCTTCCAATCCAAGGATTTAATCGAAGGTCCCCGCGCTTTCGCCGAGAAGCGCAAACCGAATTGGAAGAACGAATAGTAGCGCCGGTGCCCTCCGCCTGCCCGTTTGGGTAGCGCGATTTCCGACGCGATTTTCCGCTTTGATGGCTTCTCTCCCGACCCTGGAGGGAAGCCATCTTGATTTTCGCAGGACCCACACAAGCGTCATCGGCCCTCGATCGTCGGCGCAAATCTACAGCCCGTAAACGGGTAGTGGATATAAACACTCTGTAGAAACTGACGGCGGCATCAGCGCGCATATTGCAATCATGTTACGGGATTCCATTTTCGCCAGAAAATCCAGCAATTAACGGCATTATTCGAGCGCGAATGACGGCCGCCTGCACGCCCTCCGCAGGGCATTTCCCAAGCTCCCCGAAAACATCCGCTAAGCAGGAGCAAGCGTAGCTGTCGGAAAACGACGGAAATCAGATTCTGCAAATTTCTTCCGCTCCCCTATTGTAAACCGTTACCGATTTTTGTAAGAACCACGTCGTAACTTCCTTGTTTGCGTAGTACCGCCCTGTTTCGAAACATGGAACAGGGGGGGCGCCAGCCCTAGGGGATTGGCGCGGGGCTCGACTGGTTGTGGGGGTAAATCGCCAGGACGAGTTCATTTTCGCACGGCATTACATCGGACACCGTCGGGGGATGGTGCAACGATTTGCTGAATGGAGGAGGAAGCTCATGGGGATAAGTGTTCCAGCCGTCGGGGTTTTGGGCGGGGGAAGAGCCAAATCAGCCGCGCTTTTGGCTTTGGTTTTGGCCTTGGTCTTTTCACTCGGTTCGCGCGCGCGCGCCGCGGACCTATCGGTAACTTCTGGCAGCACCCTTAACGTAACCGGCGCCACCTCCGCGGTGATGCCGATGACCACGCAATCGACTTCGGTCCTGCCCGACGCTTCCAGCGGCGGCACGCCCGAGGAAGGCTGGCTCAGCGGCCTGCACGTGTCCGGCTTCCTTAGCCAGACCTTCGGCATGTGGCAGAACCCATCAGGTTTGCGGTCATTCACCGCCAGCCGCAACAATCTCGCAACCTCGCGCACCTGGCTGCAGGTGGACGAGAACTACCGGCTCAACGAGAACAACAACTTCTTCATGCGTGAATGGTTCGTTTACGAACCGCCGTACGCGTTCAACAGCGCCAACTCCGGTACCGGATCGGGCGCCGTCGCTTTCGGCAAGTACGCGAACGACTTCTACAATCAGTACACCGTTCGCGACGCATGGTGGGAGAACAAGACCGGTCCGGTTACCACGTACGTAGGTAACCAGATCGTCGTCTGGGGACAGTCGCTGGCGTTCCGCGTTGGTGACGTCGTCAACCCGCAGGATACGACCTGGGCGTTCGGCTTTGCCAACCTCGAGCAGTCGCGCATCCCGCAATGGATGGTGCATCCGATCTGGAATCTGCCCGAGTTTGGAGCGCTCGAGTCCAACTTCCTTGAGGGCATCCTGATTCCGCGCGTGCAGCCGCTCTGGAACAGTTGCGACTACGCCGACCATCGCTACGACGGCGAATGTAACGTCAACGGTGGCAGCGTGAACAACGGCTTCCCCGCGGGCGTCGGTTTCCTGCCCAGCGGACGTTTCGGCGCGCATTTCGACACGCGCTTTACTCCGGGCCAGACTGCGCAGATCGGCGGGTCGGGTAATTCGTTCCTGCTGCCGCAAGCGTCTCCGCAGCAATTCAGCTCCTTCTTCAACCAGCCTTTCTCGAATTCGATCTTCTACTGCACCGGCCTGGGCTCTGGGACTCAGCCCTTCAACCCGGTGCCGAAGGCGCTGCAGAGAAACTGCTCGGGAACTCCGTTCTCGGTCGGCCAATGGAAGATTCCGGCGACGACCGTCTCGAATTGGGAAGAAGGACTCCGCTATCACACGCTGGTCGGAGGGGTTGAGGCGACCGCCTTCTACTTCAACACCTGGAACCTCTATCCGAACACGTACTGGCAGCAGTACACCGGTAATTTCCGCAACAAGTTCGCACCCATTCAGATCGTGGGTGTGACCGCGGATTCGCCGATTCCGATGCCGTCGGCAGTGGGCGAATACCTGCCGTTCGTCGGCCGCGCCGAGGGCACCTACACCAATCACCAGGCGGCTGCCACTTGGGATTATGTCGGCAACCCGGACGGCGTCCGCTACAGCGACAACGTCAACTGGATGCTCGCGCTCGACATCGACCAGGCCTACGCGCCATGGCTGACCGACACCGGCAACCTGTCGGCCAACATCGAAGTCTTCGATTCGATCTCGATGGACGGGAACAACTCCCAGCAGGAAACCTCCGGACCCTGGACCGGTGGTGCGCTGGAAGCCGAAGCGACCATCAAGAACAACGTCAACACGCTGTTCAACATCGGCACCTCGTGGCTGTGGAACGACATCCAGCCGGCGTGGACGATGGTTTTCAGTCCCAAGGGGCGCACCTTCCTGCTGTTCCCGTCGGTGGTGCTGAATCCGCCGTGGACCAAGAAGTACTTCATGAAGCTGCAGGCTATCGAAGTCCTCGGTGGCGACAGCAACTACAGCTCGGGTGGCGGTATCCTGAAGGGTCAGAGCCTGCTCACCGCGCAGTTCCAGTACAACTTTAACCTGCTCTAAGCGTATGCAACCCGTGATGGCGAGTGCTTCGGTGCTCGCCATCACGGCGCTTCGCCGTCTGCATTACGGCGAAGCGCCTCCGAATCGGTTGATGCTCACGCCGTCATCTTCGAAGAGATCGATCGATGGGGCTGTGAAAGGTGAAGTTGCCCGGGGCCGCGGAAAGCCTATGCCCGTACCGCACCAGCGCAGGCAGGTCCCCATACAAACCTTCCTGCGCCAGGCCATGCGACCGCAGACCGCATGGCCGCCGGGGTGATCTCCCTCACCGGCGGACG
>DASXFX010000164.1:0-1515 GCA_036489375.1 Binataceae bacterium (SeqCode)
GGCGCTGGCGAGCGCCAAGCGGTTCGTTGAAGAAGGTGCCTATGTTTTCGTCACGGGCCGGAGGCAGGAGGCGCTCGACGAGGCCGTCAAGCTGATTGGCCGGAACGTGACCGGCGTGCGCGGCGACGCGGCCAATCTCGACGACCTCGACCGCCTGTTCGATACAGTCAAGCGGGAAAAGGGCAGGATCGACGTCCTGTATGCGAGCGCCGGCACGGGCGAAGCCGTGCCGCTGGGCGAGATCACCGAGCAGCATTTCGATGCGACCTTCGGCCTGAATACGCGCGGCACGCTGTTCACGGTGCAAAAGGCGTTACCGCTGTTCAGCGATGGCGGGTCGATCTTCATGACCGGATCCGTTGCTTCGGTGAAAGGTTTTCCCGGTTACAGTGTGTATGCGGCGAGCAAAGCGGCGTTGCACGCATTCGCACGCGGATGGCTCAACGAGCTGAAGGGCAGGAATATCCGGGTGAACGTGCTGCACCCGGGGCCGATCGCAACACCGATGCAAGACCAGGTTCTCACCGAGGAGGCAAAGCAGATGTTCGAATCCCTGATCCCGCGGGGAAAGATGGGGCGTCCTGAGGAAATTGCGAACGCCGCGCTATTTCTTGCTTCAGACGATTCGAGCTTCGTGAATGGAGTGGAATTGTCTGTCGATGGCGGCTTCTCCGCCATCTGAAATCGCGCCCGATCGCGCCGCTGGAGGCCGCGGAATCGATATCAACACGAATCGGAGAAGCACTATGAGCTACGCAATTGTGGGATTCGGCGCGCTAGGCCAAGCCCTCGCCCGCGCCTTCGCGCGTAAAAACATCGACGTGACTGTCGCGAGCCGCCGGCCGCCCGAGGCGTTGGCGCCACAGGCTCGGGCGGTCGGACCGACGGTCGTCGCCAAATTGCTGCCGGAAGCACTCGAAGCCGACACAATCATCTTGGCGGTCCCATTCGGGGAGCATCGCGAGGTTGCGAAAGCCCTTCCGAACTGGAAAGGCAAGACAGTCATCGACACCACGAACGCGTTAGGAGTTTCCCCTGAAGAGCTTGGCGATCTGCCGTCCTCCGCCGTCATCGCGAAGGCGTTCACCGGCGCCAAGCTCGTCAAAGGGTTCAACCACCTGATTGCGGCCACGCTGGCTGCCGATCCGGTTGTCGAGGGTGGCCACCGGGTCATCTTTCTGTCTAGCGACGACGAGGACGCGACCGCTCCCGTGGCGGATTTGGCCAAACAGCTCGGGTTCGCACCGGTCAAGCTGGGAAAGCTCAACGAGGGTGGCGCGCTGGTGGGAGCACGCGGCCGCATTTGGGGCCAGCTCATCTTCCAGGATTTATTCAAGAAGGAGCAGTAATCGTTCTACGACCATGCGATTTGGCCCCGCAAGTACGGTCCCAAAATCGGCCACCTATGCGCGCAGCGCGGCATGCTCCGGTATCGTCGAACCAAATCGGAGTAATATTTGATCGACGGTGTGCTGTGTCATTCGCTCTTCGCAAAATCGATCGGATTGAATATTC
>DASXFX010000201.1:0-11387 GCA_036489375.1 Binataceae bacterium (SeqCode)
GCAGGCGTTCATACGCCGCGACTGCTTGTGCGTCGCCGATCACGTCACAGTTGCCACCCATGATCGCACTCGCTTGCGCGATCAGAAATGCGACTTCCTGCGCATTGCCGGCGATACCCGTCAGCACTCGCGTCTGTTCGCCGTAACCGAGGTCCTTCGCCACCGCGCCGCTGACCACCTCCAGATGTATCAGCGGCATCGCGTCGTGCAGCCGCGACGCAATCGCAAACGCCGCCTCCGCATCGGGATAGGGCGCGGTCGCAAGTGTGTACCGCTCCGGAATCGGACGCACCTTGAAGGTCGTTTCCGTGATAATTCCGAGCGTGCCGAATGACCCTGTCATCACCTTCATCAAATCATAGCCGGCGACATTTTTGACCACCTGGCCGCCCCCGTGGATCAGGCGCGCGTCGTGCCCGGCGAAGCGAATGCCGATCAGCAGATCGCGCACCGTGCCTTCCGACAGGCGAAGCGGGCCGGCGGGCGCGGCCGCCACGAGTGCGCCCAGCGTAATCCGGTCGGCGTGCGGCGGATCGACGGGAAGGCGTTGCGCATGCGTCCCAGTTAGGGCGTTGAGCGCCGCGAGCGTCAGGCCCGCCTCCGCGATAACCGTCATGTCGTCAGGTTCGTAGGCAATGACTCGGTTCATTCGCGACAGTGAAATCCCGATATCCACCGGAGCCGATCGCATCTGCGCGAGCGTGCGACCCGCACCCAGCGGCGCGATCGTGATCGCATCGGCTTCGCCCCTGCGCACAAGTTCCCTGACCTCTTCCGCATTGCCCGGCTCGACGATTAACGCGGCGGCTCGCGACTCGTGTCCGATCGGTGCGCGAACGTGCGCGTCGCCCACGATTGCGCCCAACTGGCGCGCGAGTTCCGAGACGTCGCGGACCTTCATCACGGACGATGCGTCAGAGTGCGACTTGCCGGCGCGGCGCTGCGACTTCGACGCATGCGCCTGGCACCGGGATGATCTTGTTGGGATTGGCGCGTTGATCGGGATCGAAGACGCGGCGCAATTCGCTCATCACGGCCAGATCTTCGGGCGAGAAAATCAGCGGCATCTCGGCCATCTTCTCGACGCCGATACCATGCTCGCCGGTCAGGCTTCCGCCCATTTCGACGCACGCCTTCAGGATGTCGCGGCCAGCTTCGACCGCGCGATGAGTCTCGTCAGCGTCGCGCTCATCGTAGAGCACGATCGGATGGATATTGCCGTCGCCGGCGTGAAACACATTGCCGATACGAAGCCGATGGCGATGGCTGATTTCGATAATCGCGCGCAAAATGTCGGGCAGCCGCGTGCGCGGCACCACGCCGTCCTGCGTCGCGTAATTCGGCGCCAGGCGTCCGACGGCGCCAAACGCGCGCTTGCGTGCCTTCCACAGAATCAGGCGTTCGGCGTCGTCGCGCGCGAGTCGAACCTCGTTCGCGCCCGCTCCACGGACCAAATCTGTGACCACGCGGGCGTGCTCATCGAGACCCGCCGCGATCCCGTCGAGTTCGATTATCAGGACCGCGCCGGCGTCTTCCGGCAGGCCGGCATGAAATGCCGCTTCGACCGCGCGGATGATCATCTGGTCCATCATCTCGATCGCGCCGGGGATAATTCCCGCCGCGATAATCGCCGAGACCGCGCGCGTCGCATTCTCGATATCGGCAAAGATTGCGAGCAGCGTGCGATATGCCTCGGGCGCGCGCGTGAGCTTGAGCGTCGCCCGCGTCACGATTCCGGTGGTCCCTTCGGAACCGACGATCGCCCCGACCAGGTCGTAGCCGCAGCACTCCTCCGTGGGACCGCCGAGTTCCACGATTTCGCCATCGGGCAGGACCATCTCGACGCCGAGCACGTGATTCGTGGTCACGCCGTATTTGAGCGTATGCGGACCGCCCGAGTTTTCCGCGACATTGCCGCCGATCGTGCAGGCGACCTGCGACGAAGGATCGGGCGCATACATCATCCCGCGCCCCTTCACCGCGTTGGTAACGTGCAGATTGACCACGCCGCTTTCGACCTCGATCCGGCGGCTCGTGTAATCGATTTCCAGGATGCGGTTCATGCGCGAGGTGCAAATCATCACCGGCGCGCCGAGCGGCAGGCATCCGCCCGAAAGTCCGGTACCGGCGCCGCGCGGCACGAAGGGAATCCCGCGGCGATGCAGCAGCTTTAGAATTGCGCTGACCTCGGCCGTGGTGCGCGGCCGCAACAAAATCTCGGGCGAGCTCTTTTCCAGCGTCCAGCCGTCGCATTCATAAACCTTGAGCTCGGTCGCGCGCAGCACCATGCCGTCGTCGCCAATCATTTCGCGCAACTCCGCGATCAGGCTCGCATCGACCGGACTCCCGTTGAACGGACCGCCGTTGACCGGATCGCCCCCATTGCCCGAATTGACGTTGACCGGCCCGCCCCCATTACCGCCACCACCTTCGTTGAGCGGATTGCCTCCGGTAGTGCCGCCATCGCCGTTGACCGGACCGCTCGCGTCGTCAACCGCACCGTGCGCAGCAGTCTCCGCCGGACTCCGCGGGTCAATCTCGACGGGATTTTGGCTGGCGATTGTCACGGTCGCGAAGTCTAGCACGGATACCGCATTTTCCGCGCCCCCGCGTGGGTAGTTGTTCGGACGAAGTTTCGATTTCTCCGCTAAAGAACAGCTTGACCGAGCACCCTCACGTCGGATCTTCTCAAGTACGTCGGCGGCGCATTAGGCGACCACAAAATTTGCTAAAGCGGTGGTCTTAAACCAGGTAGCCGCCGCACGCATTTCTGAGACTCGGCCGCAACCGTGAAGGATTTCCCCACAAATGAACGGCGAAGATGTTTCACGTGAAACATCTTCGCCGTCCATTCGATTTGTACGACTCTGAGGTGGTGAAAGCGTTGGCAAGCTCGAAATCGAGCAAGCATCGGATCGCTTGATTTGCACGGTTCGACCGATCGCGGACGGCTCAGGCCCGTAAACTTTATTTTCAGTGTGCCTTTGACTACTCCACCCAGCGTGTCGGTAGGGTTCACTTTGAGCCGTAACCGTTCATAATGTGGCGCTGAATCATTGCCCGCGTCCGGCGCGGCGACAAGACTGACCGCCCACGCCAGCGCGCGCGGCGAACCGAGGTGTATGCGATGGCCGCAAATGCGACCGCAGGAAATTCTGATTTGGCGATTCCGTTCCCCGAGCTGCAACCGCATACCCGTGTGTTGCTCGGCCCCGGCCCATCCAACGTCAATTCGCGGGTGATGCGCGCGATGGCGGCGCCGGTGGTCGGCCATCTCGACCCCGATTTCGTGCGCGTGATGGACGACATCAAGAAGCTGCTACGCATCGTTTTCCGCACCGCCAACGAGATCACTTTCCCCGTTTCCGGTACCGGTTCGGCCGGGATGGAAACAGCGCTGATGAATCTGCTCGAAGACGGCGACGAAGTTGTGATCGGCGTCAACGGAGTGTTCGGCGATCGCATGGCGGATGCGGCCGGGCGGCTCGGCGCGCGCGTTCATCGGGTGGAAGAGGAATGGGGCCGTATCATCGATCCAGCGCGGATCGAGGCCGCGTTGAAGGCCGCCGGCAAGCCCAAGCTGCTGGGTATTGTCCACGCCGAAACCTCAACCGGCGCACTGCAGCCGGTCGCGGAACTCGGCGCGATGGCCCATCGCTACGGTGCGCTGATGCTGCTCGACGCAGTGACCTCGCTGGCGTGCGTCCCGGTGGAAATCGACGCGTGGGAAGTCGATGCCTGCTACAGCTGCACGCAAAAGGGTATCAGCGCGCCGCCGGGTCTTTCGCCGGTGACCTTCAGCGAGCGGGCGCGGCAGACCGTCCGTAGTCGCAAGACCAAATCGCGGTCGTGGTATTTCGATCTCGCGGCGATCGAGAAGTATTGGGGCGCCGAGCGCGTGTACCATCACACTGCGCCGATCACGATGAACTATGCGCTCTACGAGGCGCTGCGGATCGTGGTCGAGGAAGGCCTCGAGCCGCGCTTTCGCCGTCATCGCGAGAATGCTGCCGGGCTGCAGGCGGGACTCAGTGCGCTGGGCCTTGAAGCGGCCGCGCAGGAGGGCCATCGCTTGCCGCAACTGGCGGTGGTGAAAGTACCCGCTGGCATCGACGAGGCGAAGGTGCGCGGGGAACTGCTGCGCAACTTCAATGTTGAGATCGCCGGCGGCCTAGGTCCCTTCAAGGGCAAGGTCTGGCGCATCGGGACGCTCGGCGAGTCTTCGCGCCGCGAACACGTGACGCTCGTCCTGGGCGCGCTCGAGACGATTCTCTCCTCGATGGGAGTGGAGCTAGCGCGCGGCGCCGCGCTGGCCGCCGCAGATCGCGCCTACCGTCAATTCGGTGGGTGAGGACTTAGAAAGGCTTGACCAGCACGAGCACCAGGATCAGCAACAGCAACAGGCTGATGATGCCGTGAAGCATGCTGAATTCGCGGCGGGTCGCGCTACCCGGATCGTTCTCCAGCGCGGCCACGCGCCGGGACAGCCTGAAGTGAAGGAATAGCAGCACCAGCACCAGCGCGAGTTTCGCGTGCATCCAGCCCTGACGCATCACCACCGGATTCAGCGCGATCAGGACGAGCCCGAAGACCACCGCGACGATTGCCCCGACGTTCGAGCTGACGCGCAGCAGCCGCCGCGCCGCCACGACTATCCGTTCGCGCGCCGCGCCGATTTCATCTGGCACCAGCGCCAGCATCGAAGTGATGACCAGCAAGCTGCCGATCCACATAATCACGCCGAACAGATGGAATACGATCACCCAGTTGTACGTGATGGTCTCCCCTCTACTGTCAGGTTTCGCGCGCCGCGTCCCGGGTCATCGCCAGCGCACCCAATGCGACGAGACCGGCACCGACGTATGCGGTTGCCGGTCCGCAGGTCTGGTAGGCGAAACCGGCCGCGATCGGCCCGAAGATTCGCGCGAGCGACAACGCGGATTGATTGATGCCGAGCACTTCACCCTGGAGCCTGCGTTCGGTCCGCTTTGAGATAAGACTGGCGACGGACGGACTCGCAAAGCCATAACCAATCGCGACCAGCGCGAGCAGCAGGTACAGCATGGCGTGCGAAGAAAGGCTCGCCATCGGCGCCAATCCGATCGCCAACGCGATCATACCGCCGCGAATAAGCATCATTTCGCCGGTACGCTTGACCACTTTGCCGAGCAGATAACCTTGTACCAGCGCCTGCATTAGTCCCGCGTACGCGAGCAAGCCGCCCATGCCCGCGGGTCCATAGCCATAGATCGCGGATACCATCAGCGCAAAGGTTGCCTCGAACGCTGCGATCGCAAAGGTCGCGAGGAAGGCGATGGAGAACAGCTGCGTCAGGTGATGGCCAAGCAATTGCCGCGGCAGACCGATGATCGGTTCGACCAGTCGCGCGAACTCGAGGCGCGCGTGCGGATCCGGCTGATGGGATTCCGGCAACCGCATCGCCGCGAAGATCAGGTTGGCGAAGGTCAGCGCGGCGGCGAAAAAGGCCGGCGTGCGCAAACTCGAATGGCCGAGCAGACCGCCGATCGCGGGCCCTAAAACGAAGCCGAGGCCGAACGCGGCGCCGATCATTCCCATCCCGTGCGCGCGCCCGGATTCATCTGTAGTATCGGCGACATATGCCTGCGCGGTCGAAACCGTCGCCGCGCACGCGCCATGGATCGCTCGCGAAAACAGCAACCACGCGAACGACGCGGCAAAGCCATAAATCAGGTAGCCGACGGACGATCCGATCAGTCCCAGCATGATTATCGGACGCCGCCCGACGTGATCGGAAATCCGTCCGAGCATTGGCGCGCAGAGGAACTGCATCAACGAATAGATTGCCAGCACCAGGCCGATGCCGAACGCGCCGACGTGCATCCGCGCCGCGTACAGCGGCAGAAAAGGGATCACGATGCCGAAGCCAAGCAGGTCGAGGAAGACCGTCAGAAACAGCACTAGCAGCGCGGCGCGGCGCTTTTCCTTGGCCGGCGCTTCGATCACGGGTTCAACATTTGGCATTGATTTGAATCGCGCGTTGAAACAAATCTTATGCAGGTGCCGCAGTCAAGCGTGAGGCTCGCGGGCGGCGCCCCGGGAAGCTGCTCGGCGCCAATACTCGGGAGCTTGCTCGGCCAGAGTAGAATGAATCGGCGCGCCAGCGGGACAATGTAATATTTCGTCGGGAGAATACATTCGGATGGCATCTTCATTTGAATTCGAACTCAAACGCAAGACGGTGGCGGCTGAAGAGACCGCGGGGCTGGTCAAATCGGGCAACTGGATCGACTACGGCTTCGGTATCGGGCAACCCGACGTGTTCGATCAAGCGCTCGCCGCGCGAATTCCGCAGCTCACCGACGTCAAGATTCGAGGCACGCTCGCGCTCAAGCCGCGCGCGGTGATCGAGGCCGATCCCGAGGGTCGCCACGCCGCTTACTTCTCATGGTATTTCTCGGCGCTCGAACGCAAGATGCACGATCGCGAACTATGCAGCCATATCCCGATGAACTTCGGCGAAGCGCCCGACTACTATCGGCGCTTCGTTGACGTTGATATCGCAATCCTGAAAACCGCGCCGATGGATGAGCATGGCTTTTTCAATTTTGGCGGTTCGGTCAGTTACCTCAAGGCGCTGACTGAAAAGGCGCACACGGTGATCGTCGAGACCGACGCGGCCACGCCCTACGTCTTCGGGGTCGAGAACGGAGTGCATATCAGCGACGTTGATTTTGTGATCGACGCCGGCTCCAGCTCTCTTCCGGAGTTGAAGAATGCGCCGGCGGGGCCGCTCGAAAAGAAGATTGCACAAACTATCGCGGCCGAGATCGAGGACGGCGCGTGCCTTCAGATCGGCATTGGTGCGATGCCCAATGCGGTCTGTGAACTGCTGCTCGATTCGCCGATCAAAGACCTCGGCGTGCACACCGAGATGTTCGTCGACTCACTGATGAAGCTCTACCAGGCGGGAAAGGTAACCGGCGCGCACAAGGCGCTCGATCGCTATCAGATGGCATATTGCTTCGCCGCCGGGTCGTCCGAACTTTACGCCTTTCTCGATCGCAATCCGGCATGCTTCGCGGGTCCAGTGGACTACACCAATTTACCGCACCGGATAATGCAGAACGATCACGTCGTCGCCATCTGCAATGCGGCCCAGATGGACTTGACCGGACAGGCGTGTGCCGAGTCGGCGGGGGTGCGGCAAATCAGCGGCACCGGTGGCCAGCTACAATTCATGCGCGGCGCCTATGCCTCGCGCGGCGGCAAAGCGTTCCTGTGCATGTCTTCGACTTACGAACGCGCGGGCCGGCGCGAAAGCCGCATCGTCGCGCGCATCGCGGATTCCAATATCATCACTACGCCGCGCACCGACGTGATGTACGTCGTGACCGAATACGGCATCACCAATCTCAAGGGCAAGTCGGTGCCGGAACGGGTGCGCGCGCTGATCGGGCTGGCTCATCCGGACTTTCGCGACGAGCTCGAACGCACGGCGCGCGAGTACCGTTTGATCGGTCGCCGCGTGTTCTAGGCGACTAATTATTTTGTAGGAAAATTATACTTATAGATTCGGGACAGAGTCGTTATGAGGAAAGCGATAGACCAGTTCGTCGCTGCGCGCGTAACCCAGTTCGCGACGAATCAACCGTTGCAGATAAGCATCGTCGGATTGCAGCCGCTGGGTCTGCTCGGCGAGTCCGCGATTATCGGCCACCAGCCGGTCGCGCGCCGCTTCCAGCCGCGTCCGGTGATCGCGTAACAGGGCGAGATCCCGAGGACCCAACGGGGCGACCCAGCAACTTACCACGAGCAGGACCAATACTGTAGCCAGGATTAGATTGAACCACATCCGGCGGAGAAAGATGCTTAGCGTCCCCATCGGTGTGATCGTAAGGCACGAACCATTCGCATTTCAAGAGCGCTTATGACTGAACAGCATTCTATATTGGGAAAGCGCCCAATCCATCAAACGAACTTCGAGTTTAAAATTTGTTTATAAAAATTTCACGAGGTGCTTGATTACCGCATAACGGGTTTCTATAATGCGGACAGTGATGAGCAAAAAAGCAAATAAGTTTTGCGCTCGTCCAGCAGCAGCGACCGCAGAGGAGGATACTTTATGCCAGTGAAAAAGAAGCCCGGTACGAAGGCAGCCAAATCCAAACCGAAACTGAAGAGCACGATGGCAAAGAAGAAGGCGACCAAGAAGCCCGTCAAAAAGAAGTAACCAACGAATTTACCCTCCGGGCCGCATTACCCGGAGGCTCATAACCGATGCCGGGCTTGCTGCTGCGATGAGCCGGGGCTTAATGCCTCGTGAAACGGAAAGGGCCCCCTTGAAAGAGGGGGCTCTTTCTTTTTGCTCGCGTCGCGATCCGAACAAGTACAGGCTGGGATCGCGCCCGCAACTTATTCAGGATGTGTTCGTGCAAAGGCTGAACGGCGTCACCTGATTCAAGATGGAAGCCGCGATCGGACGATTCAGCGCGCAAATCGAACGCCCCGGTGTGCTCAAGTATGCGTCGCCGATCGTGCTGGTTCCGGAACTTTTTACGACGCACATCCACTTGGCGCCTCTGACTGGGTACCTCACTAACAGCGGATGGGAAGTCTATGTGCCGGATCTTCGAGCGGCTGCGGGCAGCGATGGGACGCCCGCGCTAGGACGGATCGATTTTCAAGGCAAGCTCGCGTTGGCGGAGGAGGCGCTCGCGGCTATAGGCCGCGACGCTATCGTCATCGGACACGGACTCGGCGGTCTGCTTGCGCTCGCTCTGGCGGAACGACCCCACGTGCGCGCCGCCATCGCACTGGCGCCGGCGCTGCCGGGATTTCCGTCACCTCTGCTGCTGCGGATGACAACGCTGTTCGCATTGTTGCGACGGCGTCCGCTGGCCCCGCCGCGCGGACGTCTGCTGGCGTCGTTCATCGCCAATGCCGAGACCTTCCAGCGCAAGGGATTGATCGACGCGCTGGTCCCGGATGCCGGGCGGATCGCGCTCGAATGTGCGCGCGGGCGCATCCGGCTCGCGCGCTTCGGTCAGGCTGCGCCGCGTCTGATCGTGGTCGGCGATTCGGATCCTTTTGCGCCGCTTCAGCGCGCAAGCCTCCTCGCGGGCGAGATCGGCGCTCGAATGGTTACGCTCACCGGCCGTGGTCATTGGATAGTCGGTGGCCGTGCAATCGATCTCGTGGTCAGTGAGACGGAGCGGTTCCTGACGCGCACGCTCGGCCCCGAATTGCTCACGAATTAGCGCTTTTCACAAGCGAGGGCGATGGCTTACACAGTCCCCGTCGTAATACCGGAATTGCGCTAAGCGCAGGCATTTGTTAAATTCAGCTATGGCGCTACCGGATCGAAAATCCGGATTACATTCCGAACGTCTTCCCAGCCCGCAGGACAACTGCGGGCTTTTGCGTATCAGGGAGAAATAATATGCCGTACCAGGAGCTTCGCGACGGACTCACTTTCGATGACGTGCTCTTGCTGCCGCAGTACTCCGATTTGCTGCCTTCGAACTGCGATGTCTCAACCGCGCTAAGCCAGCGCATTCGCCTGCGGATTCCTCTGCTCGCCAGCCCGATGGATACCGTGACCGAGTCGCGCAGTGCGATCGTTATCGCCCAACTCGGCGGCCTCGGCTTTATCCATCGCAATCTCAGTATCGAGCGGCAGGCCGCTGAAGTCGCAGCGGTCAAGAAGTTTGAGAGCGGGATGATTGCCGACCCCGTGACGGTGCATCCGGAACAGAAAATTGGCGATGCGCTTGCGATCATGGAGCGCTTTGGAATTTCCGGCTTGCCGGTGGTCGCCGATGAGCGGCTGGTCGGCATCCTGACCAATCGCGATCTGCGCTTCGAGCGACGCCTCGACCGCCCCGTGCGCGAAGTGATGACCAAGCAGGTGATTACTGCGCGTCCCGGCATCAGTCTCGATGCGGCCAAGGACATTCTGCAGGAACATCGTATCGAAAAGCTGCCCCTGGTCGATGATCAAAACCGGTTGCGCGGATTGATCACCGTCAAGGATATGGACAAGGCGACGCGGCATCCGTTCTCGAGCAAGGACGCGAGGGGTCGGCTGCGTGTAGGCGCCGCAATCGGAGTGACCCCCGAGCGGGAGGACCGGGCTGCGGCGCTGCGACAGGCGGGAGTGGATGCGCTGTGCATCGATACCGCGCACGGCCACTCGCAAAACGTCATCGACGCTCTGCGCGCGACCAAGCGCGAGTGCCCGGAAATCGATGTGATCGCCGGCAGCGTCGCAACCTCCGAGGGCGCCAAGGCGCTGATCGATGCAGGCGCCGATGCGATCCGCGTCGGGATGGGGCCGGGATCGATCTGCACGACGCGGATGGTAGCCGGCGTCGGCGTGCCGCAAATTACCGCGATCATGGATTGCGTCGCAGTCGCAGAACCGCGCAACGTCCCCGTGATTGCCGACGGCGGAATCCGCTTTTCGGGCGACATTACGAAGGCGCTCGCCGCGGGCGCTTCGAGCGTCATGATCGGTTCGCTGTTTGCGGGCACGGAAGAGAGTCCCGGCGAAACGATTCTCTACCAGGGGCGCACGTACAAACTCTATCGCGGCATGGGTTCGCTCGGCGCGATGACCGAGCGCGTGCGCGACCGCTACGGCCAGCACGAAATCACCGACGGCAGCAAACTCGTGCCAGAAGGAATCGAGGGGCGCGTGCCGCATCGCGGACCGTTGGGCACCAATATCGAGCAACTCGTCGGCGGACTGCAGTCCGGCATGGGCTACATCGGCGCGATGAATCTGCTTGAACTGCGCCGGCGCGCCAAGTTTATTCGTGTGACTGATGCCGGCCAGCGCGAGAGTCACGTTCACGACGTTTTCATCACCAAAGAGGCGCCCAACTACCGCCCGTAGTGGAATTGCACTTGATCGCAGATGCTCAGCCGCGCGTTCGCCACGAGGGGACGCGCGGCTTTTCGTTTCTTCGAGCTAGTTCCCCGGCCAAATAATCCGCTCGATACTCGAACCGCCGCTGATGCCGTGGCAGAATCGAGTCGTCACGTGTTGCGGTGAAGGTACAATCGTTGAAGTGGCGGCGGGGACGGATGAATCCATGGGGCGCACCAGGAAAATTCGCGTAGGGGTACTCTTCGGCGGGCGCTCGGGCGAGCATGAAATCTCGCTGCGATCGGCACTGACGGTGATGTCGGCGATGGATTCGCGCCGCTATGAAATTGTGCCGATCGGCATCGGGCGCGATGGCCGCTGGTATTTGCGCAGCGACGCTATCGCGATGCTGCAACTGGCGGCGCCGAAACTGCACGCACTCGGACGCGGCGGTACGCCGGTCAGTCTTCTGCCCGAGCCGCAAGGGCGTGCGCTGGTCCGATCGCCGTCGCGCAACGGGGGCGCCACTCCGGCA
>DASXFX010000206.1:0-8532 GCA_036489375.1 Binataceae bacterium (SeqCode)
CTTTTGCTTCACCTTGCTGATCTTCCAACCGTCCGAGGTTCGCACGAGCGTGTGCGTGTAAATGCAATGAGTGTCGAAGGCGGTTTCGGCGGGTTCATTTGGGACGCGGCGAAAGATGATCATGCTGGAGACGCAGGTCGCCTCGTCGCCGTTGAGTTCGATCGAATGGTTGGTGCTGACGTGATGGGTCAGGAGGTCGCTCAAAGCCCGCCGCCGCAATTCGACGAAATCGTCTCCGTTGACGATGGCGGGCGGGTCTCCGCGCAGGTCGGAATAGTCAGTGTAAATTTGATCGATGAAACAGGAACGGCATCGTGGCCAATCCTTCAAGTCCAGCGACGTGGCGAAGCGGATAACGGTGGCGCGAATCTCGTCACGAGCTATCAGATTCTTAGCTTCGCGCAGGATGTGAGCTTCCGGCAGGGTCTGGGCTTCCCGAGCGGTCTGACCGCGCGCGACCTTCCTCACGAGATCCAACACCGTCTACCAAGCATCGCCCGATCCAAGCCGTGATGCTGCCGAACTCTGCCGAGAGGCTCAGGTGACGCCGCCAAACTCAGCCGAAACGTTTCAGTCGATTCGCGTCAGAGTCAACAACGGGATCTGCCGCTTGGTCTTGTTCTGATAGTCCGTAAAAAACGGCATCAGCTTGGCCTGCGCGGCGAAGAGCTGATCGCGCTCCGGTCCGCTGACTTGCGTCGCTTTCGCCTGATACTTTTCCGTGCCGACCTCAACCGTCACCACCGGATTCGCGACGAGATTGTGATACCAGGGTGGATTTCGCGGAGCGCCGCCATAAGAAGCGATTATCACGATTCGATCGCCATCGCGCGAGTAGCACAGTGGGCGCACCAGGGTTCGGCCCGTTTTGGCGCCGGTCATCGTCAGCAGCAGGACGGGCATCCCTTCCATCGGACCGCCGACCTTGCCGTGATTCGCGCGAAATTCCTTGATGACGGACTGATTCAGTTCGTCGATCGCGCGCGGATCCGCGATCAGCCGGTCGGTATCGATTTCTTCGCGTGTGTTGGCCATGTGAGCCTCCGATTCTCGGAACGACTGGCAGAGTTTAAGGCCAAAAAGGATTCCGCGGCAAGGAGTGCGCCAAGGCCGGCTCGTCTGGCGCCGCCTCATCCGTCCATTGATGCGTGAAAAAGGGCTGCGCGATTTCTCGTGCAGCCCTTCGAATGTCAAACAAGCGGTATCGGGAACGATCCAGAACGTTAGTGAGTGGAACTGTCCGAATCAGGGGACGACGGCCAGCTTCCAGATCGTGCAGATGGTTCCGACGATCGCGCCGCCATAGCACAGGAACGCGAGGATCGTGTTCAGATGGCGCATGTTGAGAATGTCGGACAGCGTCAGCCGCATGCGATGAGCCGCGTGGAAAAAGCAGAAGGTCAGCAGCACGAAGAGATAGATGCGAGTGAGCGGGTTATGCAGCAGCGCGAGGGTGCGATCATAGCCCGGATCGTGCAGCAGCCGCAGCGGAAAGGCGAGGCCATAGAGGATGATGTGGATGGGCAGGAAGTAGGCGGCAAAGAACCCGCCCACGCCAAACAGAAACCATACAATCGGTTCGTTCGATCGCTTAGCGGATGACATCAGATGACCCTCAGGATGAAGAGCGCGACGATCACGGTGGCGCCGAACCAGACCATGAAGTTGGGCACTGAGGCGATGACATTGGGCGTCGGTCTGCCGAGCATTTGACGCAGGGCCACGCGGGGCACGAGTAAAAACCAGGTGACGGCGTGAAGCAGGATGAACGCAAGCGCGAGTGCGTTAAGGACGAGAACGACCGGACAGCGCATCAGTTGCTGGAAATGCGCGTAGGCAGTCGGGCCGCGGTCGAGCGCCGCGATCTGGAGCAGCGTAATGGCGGCGAAATACGCGACGAAGAAACTGGACGACTCGCGCATCGCATAGCGCAGGTAATTCCATTGGTCCAGGTACCAGTAGGCCGACATGCGCGGCCGGTACGGCTTGGGCTGATAGGTGGTGTACTGCGGCATCGCGTCAGTTCTTTCCCCTCGGCAGCAGGAACGATTTGAACCATTCCTTGGTCGCGGTGAGCTTGTACTGCTGAATCGCCAGTGACGGATCGACGCCCTTGGGACAGACCGTCGAGCATTCGCCGACCACAGTGCAGTCCCAGATGCCCTCGTGCTGCGAGACGATATCGAGGCGATCCTCGATACCCTGGTCGCGCGAGTCGAGGTTGTAGCGATGCGCCAGGGCGATCGCCGCGGGCCCGATGAAGTTCGAATCGAGTCCTGAAACCGGGCAGGCCGCGTAGCACAATGTGCAATTAATGCACAGGCTAAACTGATGGTAGGTCTCCATCTGCGCCGGCGACTGGATATATTCGCGTTCCGGCTTGAAGTCGTCCTTGCGCACGATCCACGGCCGCACCTTCTGCAGCTTCGCCATGAAATCGTCCATCTCGACCACCAGGTCTTTGATGACCGGGAAGTGGTTGAGCGGACCGACGCGCACCGGGCCGGGCGCATATTCCATCAGGAGGGTCTCGCAAGTGAGCTTCGGCACGCCATTGATCATCATGCCGCAACTGCCGCAAATCCCCATCCGGCACGACCAGCGAAACGCCAATGAGCCGTCGAGCTGATCCTTGATGTGGTTGAGAGCGTCCAGCACCATCCAGTCGTCGCGCAGCGGAACCTCGAAGCTCTGGTAGCTCGGTTCGGTGTCGCTTTCGGGATGGAAGCGTTGGACTTCCAGGATAATCGTATCCGCCATGTCTTCGGCCTACCTTCCGTAAACCCGCTCGCCCGGTGGCCAGCGAGTGATCACAACTGGACGATAATCGATGCGGGGCGGTCCTTCGGGGCTGCGCCAAGCCATCGAATGGGCGAGGTACTTGTCGTCGTCGCGCTTGGGGAAATCGCGCCGTTGATGGGCGCCGCGCGATTCCTCGCGGTTGAGGGCACTGTGCACGATGGTCTCGGCAACATCGAGCATGAAACCTAATTCCAGGGCCGAGGTGAGCTGCGTATTGAAGGTCCGCGTATGGTCGTCGATCGCAATCCGCTGAAACCGTTCCTTGAGCTCGCGGATTTTGTTGGCCGACTCGATTAGCGTATCGCGCTCACGATAGATGCCGCAGCCGGTTTCCATCGTGTGCGACATTTCGTCGCGGATTTTCGCGATGCGTTCGGTGCCGCCGGTCTTGTTGAGGAATTCCCGTTCGAGGCGGCGCTCTTCGTCGAAGGCTTGCGCGAGGACGGCACTTTGCGAAACGTGGCCGTTGGCGCGGCCGATGTACTCGATCGCCGATCGCGCCGCGCGTGCGCCGTACACCAACAATTCGCCGAGTGAGTTCGAGCCCAGCCGGTTGGCGCCGTTGATACTGACGCAGGCCGCCTCGCCCGCCGCATACAAGCCGGCAAGGGTGGTCTGGCCGTCGATATCGGTGTGCACGCCGCCCATCATGTAATGCTGCACGGGCCGGATGCGAATGGGTTCCTTCACCGGATCGAGATTCTCGTACTTGAGGCAGAGCTCGCGCACCATCGGGAGGCGCGATTCAATCTTGTGTTCGCCCAGGTGGCGCAGATCGAGGTGCACGTAATCGCCATAGGGGCCCTTGAACGCGCGCCCCTTTTCAAATTCGCCGAAAATCGCCTGCGACACGCGGTCGCGCGGTCCAAGTTCCATGCTGCGGAGCACCGGCGTCGGCGTCGGCTTGCCCAGGTCGTAGTCCTGCAGAAAGCGGTAGCCGTCCTTGTTCAGCAGCCAGCCGCCCTCGGCGCGCGCGGCCTCCGTGATCAGAATGCCGGTGAAGGGCAGGCCGGTCGGATGGTACTGCGCCATCTCCATGTCTTTGAGCGGCGCGCCGGCCTGATACGCGAGCGCCATCCCGTCGCCAGTGCAGATGTTGGCGTTGGTGGTGAAAGGAAACACGCGGCCACATCCGCCGGTGCAGATAATCACCGCCTTCGACTGAATCGCGCGAATCTTGCCGGTGCGCAGCTCAATCCCGACCAGGCCCTGGATGGCGCCGTCCTCGACCAGCAGGCGCGTCGCGAAAACCTCGTCGTAGCGCGTGATCGAGCCGAACTGCAGCGAGGTCTGAAAGAGCGTATGGAGCATGTGGAAGCCGGTCTTGTCGGCGGCGAACCACGTGCGCATCTTCTTCATGCCACCGAAGGGGCGCACTGCCACGCGGCCGTCGGGCTCGCGGCTCCAGGGGCATCCCCAATGCTCCAGGTTGAGCAGTTCTTTGGGCACTTCGTTGCAGAAGTATTCGATGGCGTCCTGATCGCCCAGCCAGTCGCTGCCGGAAATCGTGTCGTAGCAATGTTCGTCGATGCTATCGTCTTTGGCGGCGACGCCCGCGGCGCCACCCTCGGCGGAAACCGTATGGCTCCGCATCGGATAGACCTTGGAAACCATCGCGACGCTGAGTTTCGGGTTTTGCTGCGCGATTTCGATGGCGGCCCGCAAGCCGGCCCCACCGCCGCCGATTATCAAAATGTCATGCGCGGACGTTTCCACTGCGTTCTCCGATTCCGTTGTCGGTCCGCCGTAATGACCGATCCGGCATTAAATACGCTAACCGTCGCACCCTCATCGTATCAGAATCGCTTTCCGACGGCGCGTGAAACGTCCCGACTATAGCGCAGCTTTTTCGGGAAGCAAACAACTCTCGCGTTCCCGCGCTTTTTCTTTCCAGCCACGGCGCCGGACCTTGCTCTCGGCGACTGAGTTTACGAGACTCGCATTAACAAGATACGGGGCGAGTGACAACTTGCGTTAAAACCGAAGGAGCATCGCGATGGACCAACCCAATCGATTGTTGAGCACCGAAGATATCGCCGAGATGGAAAAGTTGACCGTCGATCGGCTGACCGAGGCGATCGATGCGGGCAACCTCGAAGGCGCCAAGAAGCTCGCGCGGCGCATGTATAACGAGTTTCTCAGCATGCACGACCTCTATCGCGACTGGACCGCCGCGACGCTGTCGTTCGTCGGGCGCCGCTTCGGCGACAAGGTGCTCGAAGAAGCGATGGACGCCGGGGTCAAGGCGTGGTGGGGCCCGAACCTCGAGAAGATGCCGCAGGGGCCGGAGAATCTGCGCGCTCGCGTAAAGATGTTCGCCGCCGGTATCAAGGCCCATCTGCAGCCGCTGCATATCGAAGAGGACGACGAGAAGATCGTGATGCAGATGCGGCCGTGCGGCAGTGGCGGACGCTTGGTGATCGAGGGCAAGTACGAAGGGCCCGACGCGATGTACACGATCAAGGGACCACAGCTAATGACCTACGGGCGCGAGGATTTCCCGGTGTACTGCGCGCACGAACCGCTGATGGAGTTGCAGGACATCAAGGCGCATGGCGCACCGTTCGTGGTGATCGAGCCGGCGCACGAAATCGGCAAGCAGCATTGCAACTTTATTATCTACAAGGACAAGTCGAAGGTCCCGGCGAAGTACTACGAGCGCCTGGGCCTGAAGAAACCCGAAGCTGAATAGTCAAACTGAAGCGGCTATTTCGCGGCGTCGAGGAGGGTAGCGAAGCCGCGATAGGCCGCCGCGATAAATGCGCGCACGCGCGCCGGATCTTTCTGGCCGCGGCTCGCTGCAACATCAGTGTGCGTGAAAGAATCGACGCCCCATGGGCGCACGGTTGCGATCGCCTCGGCGACGTTCTCGGCGCTCAAGCCGCCCGCCAGGATCACCGGGATGCGCGATCGTTCGACGATCTCCCGGCTCACCGCCCAGTCGTGAGTCTCGCCGCGCGCGCCGGCAAATTTGCCACCCTTGGCGCCCGAATCGAGCATCAGATAGTCGGCGCATTCCTGATGCGCTTCGGCTTCGGCCATCGTCTCACCCGCGCGCACCGCGATCGCGCGCAGCAGGCGCACCGGCGCGATCCGTTCGCGAATCCAGGCGCAGTCCTCGGGCTCGATCTCGCGCGCCGCGAGATGCAGCACGTCGGGGTGCACCGCTTCGACCATCGCGCATATTTCGTCGCGATCGTCGGACAACGACAGGGCGACGCCGCGCGCCCGCGGCCGAATGACCGCCATGATCTGGCGCGCGAGATCCGCGCTGACACCCTCGGGCACGACGCCCGGCTCCGCGACCACCACGCCGATGAGGTCGGCGCCCGCGTTCGCCGTTGCGATCGCATCCGCAATCGAAGTCATGCTGTAGATTTGCACGGCCATGCCGGTGTCGCTCCTGATGGCGGCCGCGCGGTCGCCGTCCGATCGATTCGAACCGCGCCGCCCGCCGCTAATTTCCTTTTACCAGCACTGACGCACTTCCGCGACTATCGCATCGCGAAACCGATTGGGCAGTCGCGAAGGATTTGCGCGTGCGATAGGTTTTCGGCTAGCACAGTCGCGCGCGATTCCCGCGCGCATCGCCAAAATGCAATCACGAGCGAATCCATGCTTGCGCTTTTTGTGTACGGCTCCCTGATCGACGCGGCGCATCGCGTCGAAGTTCTCGGCCATGCGGCGGACGAAATGCCGGCGACATTGCATGGCTTCGAGCGGCGTCGTTCGCTCCATTGGTACATCCGCCGCTGCGAAGGCGCTTCTACCGACGGGTTGCTGCTGACGAATCTCGACGAACACGATTACGACACGCTCGACGCTTACGAGGAAGTTCCGACGCTCTACACGCGCGAACAAATCGAGGTGACCGATAGCGACGGGGCGCTCGTCCGATGCTGGGTCTATCTTCCGACTGAATGGGCCGCATCGTCTGCGGAATAGACCCTTCTCACCGTCCTCTCGATTCGACGGGAGTGTGAAGCAGGGTGTCTTGGATGTATGATTACGTCATGCTCGCCGACGTATTGATATTTCTCGGCGGACTCGCCGGATGGACGTTTCTCGAATACGTCATTCACGGCTGGATGGGTCACAGGTTCCGCACCTTCGCTACGCCCCTGCATCAGGTGCATCATCGCGATCCGCGCCGGGTCTTCGCGATTGGCGCGTGGCTGCCGGTTGCCGCCATCTGGATTATTGGCGTGGCGTGCTTGGGTCTCGCGCCGGCAGTGGTTTTCTATTCCGGAATCTTAACCGGCTTCGCGCTCTATGAGTTCGTTCATTACCGGATACATTTCGCCCGGCCGCGCACGCGTCTGGAGACGTATCTGCGCGAGCGTCACCTGGCGCATCACTACCGTACGCCCGACCGCTGCTTCGGCGTCACCAGCCCGCTGTGGGATCATGTTTTCCGCAGCGGTATCGCTTCCGCAGAGATGCGCCCGCTGCGAGCGGCAGTCGCCGCGACGCCGCCGCTATCCGGCACTTCCAACGCACATTTGTTTCCCTTCGGCGCCACGCGCTGAATCACGCCGGGCTCCACGTCGTCAGCAGAATCGGAACTGGAATCCGGTCTGGCCGCCTGCGGCTTGAGCCATTTGCAGCAGAACCTAACCCCTACGCTCGTTTAGCGCTTAGCGGTGGTGGTGATGCGAGGCCACTTCGAGCGCGACGAGCCCCACAAACAGACCGCCGATAATCAGGTTGGTGGTCATCGAACGCTGCGGCTCGTTAGGGCGCGAACCGCCGCCGAAGTAAATCCCGGCCGATTGTTGTTGCCGGCCATTTTCGCCTGGCTGATTCTGATAATCGTCGACCGATCCGAGATTGGGATCAGGCGCATACGATTCGGTATTTGCGGCGACCGTTGAGCGCGGATCCGCAGAAGCGGTCGCACCGGAAGTCGCATTCGGATCGGCATCCGGCGCCGCGCCATAGGCGTCGGGTCCACCATATGAAGACGGTCCGGCCGAAGCGGAGTAGGGCGGCGCAGCCGCCGATGCGCCATTGGCAGTCGGGATCTCCAGTACGGACTCGCCCGCGAAGGCCGTTGCGATCGGCAAAAAGCCGATCACGACCGTCAAAAATACGGCAAGGGCGCGCCCGAATACCCGCAACCCCCGATGGCGCAAGAGATGGCGCAAGAGATGACGCAAGCGCATACCGTGCACGCTCTGGTGCCGGGGGAACCGAAAAGGGTTGGGAGTCGCTTGCGTCATCACGTCTGTCATCGGGGTGTGCTATCGAAAACAGCCCAGATCTTCGTTCGATTCATCCTCGCCGGCCGTATTCGATGTCCTCAATACTTAAGAACAACGCATAAACCGTTCCGAGCGTACCTGGCGGGCCTCGAAACGCCGCCATCGCACTAAGAAGACGTCGCTCTGGCGCGCTGGTTACAGATTCGTTAACCGATCGGGGCGGGAGGCTTGTGCGCGGGAGGCGGCGGCGATGTTTCGTGACGGTCGTCGCGAATCAGCCATTTTACCGAGGCGTACGCACCCATCCATGAGCCTGCGGCGGCAAACAGCGCGTAGATGGGGTTCCCGGTGTAGCTGATCACCGCGAAGGCGGCGAGCAAGTACCACATGCTGCTCCAGGTTGCCGCGCGCGCTGGGCGACGCGCCGTCACTGCAGCATTGAACATGACGTAAACCGCGTCGGTCGCGGCGGTCGAGACCACCACTCCGGCCGCAATCAGCGGGTTCAGATGGAACGTCACGCCGA
>DASXFX010000229.1:0-13714 GCA_036489375.1 Binataceae bacterium (SeqCode)
AGCCCGATGCTGATTCCGCAGGTGATCGGCTTTCGCCTTAAGGGCAAGCTGCATCCCGGGGCGACCGCGACCGACCTGGTGCTGACGGTGACGCAGATGCTGCGCAAGAAGGGCGTGGTCAACAAATTCGTCGAATTTTTCGGCGACGGAATCGCGAGCCTGAGCGTGGCCGACCGAGCGACTATAGGGAACATGTCGCCGGAATATGGCGCGACGATCGGTTTCTTTCCGGTTGACGATCAGACCCTCGCTTACCTGCGCCTGACCGGACGGCCGGAGGAACAGGTGCGGCTGGTGGAGGCCTATTGCAAGGCGCAGGGACTGTTCCGTGAAGCTGGCACGCCCGATCCGATTTTCACCGATACGCTGGAGCTCGACCTGGCTGAGGTGGTGCCGAGCCTGGCCGGGCCGCGCCGTCCGCAGGATCGCGTGACGCTGGCCGACGCACGGCGTGAGTTCCGACGCGAACTGGCCAAGGAAGTCGTCAGCCATAACGGGATCGACGGCAAGGTGGTCGAGCGCTGGATTTCAGAGGGTGGCAATCCGGAGGTCGCGCCGCACGAGCGGGTGCCGGCCGCCGATCTCGGTCATATCGCACACACGGTCGCGGTAGAGATGGACGGTGCGAAATTTCCGCTTGGGCACGGCTCGATCGTGATCGCGGCGATTACGAGCTGCACCAACACCTCGAATCCGTCGGTCCTGATTGCGGCCGGCCTGCTTGCCAAAAAAGCGGTCGAGCGCGGCGTCACGGTCAAGCCGTGGGTAAAGACCAGCCTCGCACCCGGCTCAAAGGTAGTGACGGCGTATCTCAAACGCGCCGGCCTGACGACGTATCTCGATCAGCTCCATTTCAACCTGGTAGGCTACGGCTGCACGACCTGTATCGGTAACAGCGGGCCCGTGGCGGAGCCGATCGCTGGTGCGGTGAAGACCGGCAACCTGGTGGCCGGCGCGATCCTGAGCGGGAATCGCAATTTCGAGGGACGCATCAACCCGGTGGTGCGTTTCAACTACCTGGCCTCGCCGCCGCTGGTGGTGGCCTATGCGATTGCGGGCACGATGGATATCGACGTGAACGTGGAACCGCTGGCGCGCGACGCCAAGGGCAAGGCGGTATTTCTGCGCGATATCTGGCCGAGCGCAGAAGAGGTTACCGCGGCGATGGCGGGTGCGGTGGA
The DNA here is from genome assembly GCA_036489375.1 of Binataceae bacterium (SeqCode). Lineage (GTDB taxonomy): Bacteria > Desulfobacterota > Binatia > Binatales > Binataceae > JADMIL01. The sequence continues at coordinate 1,182 of DASXFX010000229.1, forward strand.
TTCGGCAATGTTCAAAGCCGAGTACGGCAGCGTGTTCGAGGGCGATGAGCGATGGCGCGGGCTCGAAGTTGCCGAGGGCGATCTGTTCCAATGGGAGGAGCATTCCTCGTACGTGAAGGCGCCGCCGTTCTTCGATGGCGTGGGTCCGACGCCGGCGCCGGTGCACGACATCAAAGGTGCGCGCGTGCTGGCGATGCTCGGGGACAGCGTCACCACCGATCACATATCGCCGGCGGGATCGATTGCCGCCGATGGCCCGGCTGGCCGTTACCTGATCGCCAATGGAGTGCCGCAGAAGGATTTCAATTCTTACGGCGCCCGCCGCGGGAATCATGAGGTGATGGTGCGCGGGACCTTCGCCAATATCCGGCTCAAGAACCTGCTGGTGCCCGGTGTCGAAGGCGGCGTCACGGCGCATCTGCCGGGTGGCGCGGTCACGTCGATCTTCGAAGCGTCCGAGCAGTATCAGAAGGAAGGCGTGCCGCTGATCGTGATCGCGGGGAAGGAGTACGGCTCGGGTTCGTCGCGCGACTGGGCGGCCAAGGGGACGCTGCTGCTCGGGGTGCGCGCGGTGATCGCTGAGAGTTTCGAGCGGATTCATCGGAGCAACCTGGTTGGGATGGGGGTGCTCGCCCTCGAATTCGTCAACGGACAGAATCGCGAGAGCCTGGGTCTGACGGGGCGCGAGAGCTACGCCATCGCCGGACTTGCAGCCGGACTCAAGCCGCGCCAGAGATTGAAGGTGCGGGCCGAGGAGAATGGCAAGGTCAAGGAGTTCGAGGTCTTGGCGCGAATCGATACGCCGGAGGACGTCGAGTACATCCGGCATGGCGGAGTGTTGCCGTACGTGCTACGGGAGTTGCTGCGCGCGTGAGTGCAGTCACAACGGCGATGCGAGCGCTCGTTAGGCGGGCGCGTGCAGCTATCGCGGTTCTGGCAATGATGGCGTTCGCGCTTGCAGGGTCGAATGCCTACGCTCAGTCGGCGGGAAGCCGCAGCCCGATCGATCCGCGCTTCGTCGGCGTCTGGGAGGCGGTAATTCCTTCACCACAAGGAGGCGTCCTGCACATGCGCGCGCAGGACAACGCCGACGGAACTTTCCTCACCACGTTTCCCGGAACGATGCTGCCGCCGGTTTACGGATTGATATCCGCGAACAACGGTAGCTGGGTGGTGATGACGCCGACCGGATCGGACGGCGGTACCTACACCTTTATCGACGCCAATCAGGTGACGATGGTCGGGCGCAACGGACCGCCCGTCACCTGGCATCACCCCGGCAGTTGATTAACAGGCGGCTCACAAGCGGCATAGTTCCCTACAGGACAACAACTCACTGACCTGAAGGTTGACGCGCAGCGATCGGCGTGCGCGGGACGCGATCAGGTTTGTGCTTGAGACGGGATCGCGACCGCGCCGCCGGACTTGCGCGCGGCGTAGCGTGTAAGCAGGTGCACGACGTCGGGCGTGACGTTGGCGATCGCGGCAGGCCGATAACCGACCGACTCCGGCCCGCGCGTGCGCATCATGCCGAAGGTGGAGAGGCGCAGCAGCGCGGCGACGGCCTGACAGTAGCGGAAGCGATCGAGCTCCATCGGCGCAAGCGCGTGGTACGACGGGAAGTAGAGCGCGGCGAAGAGCGTGCGCAGGCTGTTGCCGGCGACGTTATCGCGCATCCAGCGCGGGTGATCCATCGCGCTCGTGGCGAGGATGGCGGAGGTGGTGGCCGCATCGAGATGGCGATCGCCGCGGTCGGCGCTGACCCAATCGACCACGCCGGTCACGCGCATACCGCGCACGATCACGTTTTGCGGATGATAATCCAGATGGACGATAGCACGCGGCGCATCGCGATAACGCTCGGCGCGATCACGCAGGCTCGCCAGCGCGTCCCGCAGCCCTGGCAGCGGACCGTGCTCGACGCGATCCGCGACGATCGCGAGCATTCGATCGAGCAACGGGGCGGTAGTTGACGCCGACCGGGCAGGGGGCGCTCCGGACGCGCTCCCCGGAACACCGACATCGATACTACCGATCGGATTATCCTCGGCGAGCGCGAGCCGATGCAGCCGCACTTGCGCGCGGACGAAAGCGACAAATCCCAGCGAGAAAGTCTTGAACGCTTGGGGAAAGCTCTTGGCGGCGAACAATGGTCCGCCCGCGACGCGATCCATCACCATGAAGGGATTGCCGACGACCTCGCGATCACGCTCGAGCAGGTATGGGCGCGGGACCGGATAGCCGGCCCCCGCCAAGCTGAACATCGTGCGAGATTCGCGCGCCGCCTTATCGTCGGCGCGGACTCCATCGTAAACCCGCAGCACCAGCGGCGATCGAAGCGGCAGGTCAGGCGCGCGCGTCGAACGGCCGTCGAGGGCGAATTCGAAGATCGTGGTTTCCCAACCACTGTCGAGGACGCGCAGACGCGCGATTTTCGCGTCCAGGTAGGTGGTCAGGCGCGTGCGGATGTCTGCGCAGTCGGCACCCATCTGCAAGGACGATTGCTCGAATGCGCCGGGGCGTCGCTAATGCTGAATCGCCGGTTGATCGGGCGTGATGGGAACGGTCTCATCGCCGGCTGGCGGCCACGCCTGCGTTTGCGAATTGTCGGGCGCGCCTTCCATGTGGACGCCGTGGCCGCGGTCATACTGGTTCTGCAGCGTCGAGGTGAGCAGCGCCCCGCTGGTGTTAGAGATATCAACCGTCACTTCGACCGACAGACCCATGCGCAGCGGCTTGTCCGGTGGCGCCGGTTGATTGAGCACGATTTTCACCGGCACGCGCTGGACCACCTTGACCCAGTTGCCGGTCGCGTTCTCGGGCGGTAGCAGCGCGAAAGCTGCGCCGGTGCCGACGCTGATCGAATCGATGTGCGCCTTGTAAATGTAGCCCGGATAGATATCGGCCTCGACCTCGGCCGGTTGACCGACGCGAACATCGGTCAGTTGCGTTTCCTTGAAGTTCGCCGTGATGTACAGGCGGTCGGTCGGCACCAGTGCCATCAACGGTTCGCCCGGCTGGATGCGATTGCCGACGTGCACGCTTTTGCGCGTGATGATGCCGTTGAGCGGGGCGCGCAGCACCGTGTAGCTGAGATCGAGCTTCGCGCCCTCGAGTGCGGCGTTTGCCTGTTGAACGATAGGGCGATCGTAGGTCGTGTGGTCCGTCGGCGTGTGATCGGTGTCCGCTGTACTCTGACCCCCGAGCGCCGCGCGGGCCTGCTGCACCTGGTGATCCGCGAGCGCTTGATCCGCCAGCGCCACGCGCATCGCGGTGTCAGCCTGGTCGTAAAACTCGCGCGAGACCACGCCTTCCTTGCGCAATTCGCGCGCGCGATCGAAATCGATCTTCGCCTGGTTAAGCTGCGACCCGGCGAGCCGCGCGCCAGCTTCAGCCGCCTCCAGCTGAGCGAAATTCTGATCGACCGACTGGCGCGCCCTTTCGAGTTGAGCCTGCGCCTGATCTAGCCGCACCTGATAGTCGCGCGGATCGAGCGCCAACAACGGATCGCCGGCATTGACGTGCCAATTTTCCATCACGTACAGGCGCGCGACCGTGCCCGGTATGCGCGCCGAGATCAGCGCGACGCTGCCATCGACATAAGCGTCGTCGGTCGAGACGTGGCTCGTGAAGTATTGGTAGTAGTGGTAGCCCGGGATCGTAGCGGCCAGCAGTACGATCACCACCAACACCAAGAGAATTTTGCGCAACACGGATTTCATTTCAGAGCTATCCGCGGCGCGTCGAGTCCAGTGAATGCGTCAGTCATTCCCAGCTTTCTCGTGCGTGACTTCCTCATGCCCATTTTGGTGCAGAGGGTAAATATGGTTTTCCATTCGAGCTGTCAAATGCGGAACCGATCGGTTTCCGTCTCACAACTCTTTATGCTGCGCGCGGCACATAAAGTCCAGCGCCGCCGCGCCGTCTCCACTTCCGTAATCGCGCCTCTTCCAGTCCTATGGATTAGTCTTCATCGTTAACGATGTGCCTGCCGAGGCTGCTTCCACCAGTCCGCCGTTGACCGTCAGGTCCACCGCAAACCCACCCAGAAATTCAACCGCGCTGAAGGTCGCATCGACTCGCCCCACCGGCGTATCGAACAAGATCAACGCGGGTGCGCGCGCCTCCAGGATTTGCCCCTCCTCAGTGTCCTCAACCAGCGCGTCGAAAAGCTCCGTCGTCGGACCTTTCACGAAGAAGCGCACGTCGGGATTTGCCGCCGGCGCGAAGTTGCCGACCGGTCCGAAATTGCCCGGTGCTACCCCGAAGTTATCGGTGGTCGATGAGTCCTGCTTCACCGTGAACGCGTTGATGACCTGGAGGCTCAGTAACGAATCGTCGCTGACCAGCTTGTTCAGGCTGACGCGAATGTTCGCGAAGCTGTTGACGATAATGATGCTAAGCGGCACCACGCCGTAAACGTCCCAAGTGGAACGCCCATCCGATATCTTCGCGTAAAATGGCGTCCCGATGCGGCCCACGACGCGAAAGCTCGACTGCGGCGCAGTATTGGGAGTGCTGCCCGGGTTGGTGTTGTTGGTGCTGCCAAACCCGCCGCATGAGGTCATCAGCAGGCCGCACAGGATTACGGCGATGATTCCGCCGCGGATGGATCGCGCGTTAAACCACATAGCGTCAGACTCCATCCAGTTCAAAAACCGCCGACGCCTGTCTCGCCGAGGCAGGTCAGGCACGAAGTACCCTGACCGGCGTCGCAGATCGACGGGCATGGCGTTGCGCCGGGCGACGGCCCCACCACTGGTGTCGGCAGGGTGACCGAGGTGGATCCTCCCGCCGGCTCATGCGTAAGGGTGTACGGCAGCGGGTCCGCAGGAGCGCATATCGTGTATGCTCCCGCCGCGGTTTGTCCGGGCGGGATCACCGGTACGGATTCGATATCGACGTCGCTCTTCGACAACACTACCGTGTCGCCAAAGTCCGGATTCCCAACTTGGCCGGAGACGCTGCTATGACCCACGCAGGTCATGCCGCTCAGGTCGTTGTTCGAGGCGATGGCGCAGGTAGTCCCGGTTGGCGGGGCTGGCGCAGCGACTCCCCCAAGCACTGCAATTGTATGGCCGCTGTTGACCTGCGGAGAGCCGTTGAACAGATCTTGCGCGCTGGCGAAGAGATCCAACTGCGTCACCACAGTGCCACCGGTCCCGACGTTCTCGCTGTCCGGCACGTTCATGCTGAATGGGACATTGGTGACATTGGCCGGAATCGTCACCAGCGAGAGGTTCTCGATATTGTTGGTGCCAGTGTCCTCCGCTGCCACCAGTACGCTAAGCGGCGTGGTCGTCGCGCTCGACAAACTGACCGTCCCTGATAGGGTGCCCCGGCTCATCGTGAAGTTACAGGTCGCCGCCTTGGTGTTCGGGAAATCACATTTGAGCGCACTGTTGACCGGCTCCACCTCGAACACAGTACGATCGTAGCCCGCCGCGGTCGTCATCAGCTCGTAGCTGGTCTTCGTCGCTGCCAGCGGCACCAGGTCGAACGGCGCCTCGTTGAAGCCGTTGCCCGGCAACGGAAATTTGCCTGCTTCGTCGCTCGATCCGGTGGCCGCCACCACGCACCCGGCAGGCGGTAGCGATCCCGCGGCCGTTGTGCAGTCGGCCACCACCAATGGATCCGGCACTAGCAGATTGAGCGTGGCTGCTTGAATCGGAAATCCGGTGCAAGGGTCGCTGACCTTGCCAGTAAGCGTGACATTCGGCCGCGTGATGATCGCCAGCGGAGTCGTGCTGATGTTGGTCAGGACCCCGACGTTGACCGGAACCTTACTGCGCACCGCGTAACTCGTGCCCTTGCCGGATGCCACCAGGTCGTAGTTGGTGCCGCCGTTACCTGCAGGCAGGTAAAGATAGAAAGTGCAGGTCTTTTTGCCGTTACACGTGCTCGGCAGCGTCACCGATTCGATAATGTTGTTGGTCCCGCTGATCTCGGCGGTTATGGTCTCCACCTTCGCTTTCGTGTTCGAGAATCCGCCCGCGGCGGTGGTGTTTATGATCCCCTGGATCGTCCCCAGAGCCGGATTCAGGAACGGCGGAGTGGTTGACGGAGGGTTGATCGGTATCGCGGCGATAACCGGATTGATCACTATCGCCTGCCCGACCGAGGCGCTCAGCTGCCCCGCCACGATCCCCGGGTCGATCGCGATTACCAGCGGTATGACCACGTTGGTGTTCTTCGGGATGATGAGGCCGTTGCTAATTGTCGTGCGGATCGAAATGTTGCCCGGCGAAGGCGTCGGAGTGGTCGTGTTCGCTAGCAATTTCGCCGGATAGGAAATGCAGCCCTCGCCCCCGACTGGAAGTGCCGACGCACACAGCGGCACGATGTTGCCCGGCGTCGCCGAATCCAGGACAAGTTCGGCCTGGTTGTAGGTCTGCGCCGTGATATTGGCCGCGTTGAAAATCTGCGCGAATCCGGTGATGGCTTTCAGGTCGATCTGAATCTCGGAGTTCGCTGTTCCGATTGCTACGTTATTGTTGCTGCTGGTGTTGATGCTGCCGCCAAAATTGTTGCCGGTCGAGATCTGGATCACACCGGTATTTCTGCCCACCCCGGCCGGTACCGGAATCGTGACCCATCGCGAATCGAAATCGCTCACATCGGCGTCCGTGCTCGGATTGAGTCGGATCGATACCACGTTGAGTGCAACCCGCTGAAAGGAGGTGACATTCTGAGAATTAGCAAACGTACCTTGGAAGGCGATGGCCACGGTGCCCTTGCCCGCCGCCGGAGCCGCCGCCGTCGCCGCTTGATTTCCACCCGATAGCGCCAACCCCAGGATCAGCAAAACTGGAGCGAGCAGTATCGCCACCGCCCATCGAGAAGATAAATCTTTCACTCAAATCTCGCTATGGAAAGTATTAGGTCAATGGGTTGGGATAACGTAACCGCTGGGTGAAGGCAAGATGGCTTTCGGTTTTTGGGCGTTAATGCATCGCGTGACCGTACAAGGCATATTTGAGCAGTTATGCAAAGCCCGCTCGTATTCGCGTTGCGGGGCTTGACTATGGGATGGAGCCCTCCGGAAAATTGACTATGCGAATGAGAGCGGGTCGTCGGCATCTTATAGTGGCGCATTTTGCAGTAGCGCTGCGCGCACTCGTGGCGTTGATTGTGATCCTGCTTGCGGGCGCCAGCGCTCCGGCCTGGGCCGCGTTGCAAATCACCGTCGGCAATCCGGGTTTGCAGCACTTCGACTCCGACGGCGGCGTCGAGCTCGACTTCGGTCTGACCGACCTCGGTGGCCAGCCGGTCGGCAATCTCCGCCCCGAAAACGTCCAGGTCTATGAGGACGGCAAGCTCGCCAAGATTCTCGACTTTCGCGGCGTCGGACAGGGTCGTCCAGTCGATATCGTCTTCGTCATGGATGTCACCGAATCGATGCAGCCCTATATCGACGCGGTCAAGCAGAACATCATCCAGTTCGCGCAGGACCTCGCCGCCAATAATCGCGACTATCGCCTCGGCCTCGTCACCTTCGAGGATTACGTCGTCTCGAAGTACCCGGACTGCAATTGCGAGTATCGCAATACCATGACCTCGGACGTGCAGAAGTTCATCGGCTGGGTTGGAGGCTTGCACGCCGGCGGCGGCGGCGACATCCCCGAGGATCAGCTCGATGCGCTCGCCTACGCGTCGTCGTTCCCGTTTCGCCCCGATGCGCAGGGTATCGTAATCATCGTCACCGACGCGCCGCCGCATCATGACGGCGACGGCTCAGCCAACACCGCGCACGACCAGGCCTTCTGGGATCATCACGACCACGGGGCTCAGGTCACCGATCAAACCGGGGACAAGGTCGCCGCGCTGATGCAGAAGAACGGCCTCACGCTCTACGCCGTGGCGCCGCCGCCGTTTATCGCGCCCGAGTACGCGGAAATCGTGCAATCCACCCACGGCAAGCTCTACAACATCGTCACCGAGGAAAATCGTTTCCCCGAGCTGGTCCGCGAGATTGGCCATTCGATCGCCACCGAATACTCGCTGACCTATCGCACCCCGCGGCCGATCGAAGACGGCACCGAGCGCAAGGTCGAGCTCAAGGTCAATTACAACGGCGAGAGCGGATCGGCCGACACTTCCTACCAGGTTCGCGGTGTCGGCGGCGCCGCGATCAATACCCCGGACGAAGGCGGCGCGACCGATAACGAGGCCGCCGGCGGCACCGGATTGACCCAAGTCGCCTTCTCATGGTGGAACGCGGCAGTTCCGCTCATTGCGATACTTGGATTGCTCGGGCTTTCGCAGATGCGTTTCGGGGTCTCGAAAGAAGAGCTCAAGTCCATCGTCGAGGCGCAGAGCCGGGCGGCTCCGGTCAGCGCCGGCAATATCGTCTCGAGTGCGCGCGATTTCGTTACGCGCCAGGGTGCCCGATCGACCCCGCCGCCGGTGCGCCCCGCGCCATCGCCCACGCCCGCCAACGTTCGTCCGGCCCCGCCGCCCGGCGTCGGAGCGGTTACCGAGGCGCGCCTAACCACAGTCAATCCGGTTGACCCCCTGCCCGCCGAGTACGCGTTGCTCAAGGACGAGATTTCCCTCGGCCGCGGCGAGACCAACGATGTCGTCATCCCGCATGCCAGCATCTCGCGCGCTCACGCCCGCCTGATGCGCCGCAATGGCGCCTTCGAGTTGATGGATCTGAATTCGACCAACGGCAGCTATGTCAACGAACAGCCGGTGCAGGGTTCGGTGATCGTCGCCAATGGCAGCGAGGTGCGCCTCGGCGACATCAAGTTCATCTTGCGCTTTTAACTGTACTGCGATAGCTGCCGCCATGGCGCGGTCGGACTTCGCGAAAATGCCGGTGAGCGTTTCCGCGAAATGGCGCTGGGCGTTGCGGTTTGATTGCTTCGCGATGAAAATCCCCGCCTTTGACGGCTTTTTCCAAGGCCTGCGTTGTGCCCGCCCCTCTCGGTAGTGTAACTTTTAACGACTAAGGACGCGCTTGGCTTCTGATCGCATCAAGAAACTCATGAAGAAATTGACCGGTGCCCAAATCGTTATCGAGAGCCTCATCGCCGAAGGGGTCGAAGTCATCTTCGGCTACCCCGGCGGTGCCATTCTGCCGACCTACGACGCTCTGCTCGATTCGAAGATTAAGCACGTCCTCGTTCGCCACGAACAGGGCGCTACCCACATGGCCGAGGGCTACGCCCGCGTCAGCGGCCGCCCCGGTGTCGTGATGGTCACGTCGGGCCCCGGTGCGACCAACGCCGTCACCGGTATCGCCGACGCCTACATGGACTCGACTCCGATGGTCGTCATTTCGGGCCAGGTGGGCACCGCGCTCATCGGTAACGACGCCTTCCAAGAGGTCGATTTCGTCGGTATCACGCGCCCGTGCAGCAAGCACAACTACCTCGTCAAGGACGTCAAGGACCTCGCCCGCATCGTCAAAGAGGCCTTCTATATCGCCAGCACGGGACGTCCCGGCCCGGTTATTATCGATATTCCCAAGGATATCCAGCAAGCCGAGCACGTCTTTGAGTATCCGAGCAAGGTCGATATTCGCGGCTTCAAGCCCACCATCAAGGGCAATCCGCGGCAAATCGAACGCGCCATCGAGGCCATCGAACAGAGCGAGAAGCCTTTGTTCTATGTCGGCGGCGGTGTCCAATGGTCGGGTGCGGCTCCCCAACTGACTCAACTGGTGCGCGGCCTCGGCATCCCCCTGACTGAGACCCTGATGGGGCTGGGATCGTTTCCCGCCTCCGATCCGCTGTGTCTCGGGATGCTTGGGATGCACGGCTCGTATGGCACCAATACTGCCGTGTGCAATACCGATTGCCTGATCGCGGTCGGCGCGCGCTTCGATGACCGCGTGACCGGACGCATTGCCGATTTCGCGCCCAAGGCGAAGACCATCATTCATATCGATATCGATCCGTCTTCGATCTCCAAGAACGTCAAGGTTGACGTGCCTATCGTCGGCGACATCAAGTCGGTCCTGACCGAGATGCTCGAAGTCGTGCGCTCGCGCGAAAGCATCGGCAAGCGCAAGGCGGGCTGGGCCAAATGGCATAAGCAGATTCTGCAATGGAAGCGTGATCGCCCACTCTACGAAAACGGCAATCACGCCGAGCGCGAGACGGTCTCGCCACTGCACGCGATCGAGGAAATCCACAAGCTGACCAAGGGCGATTGCATCATCGCGACCGACGTCGGCCAGCATCAGATGTGGATCGCACAGCTCTTTCCCTTCGAGCGCCCACGCTCGCTGCTGACCTCCGGCGGACTCGGTACGATGGGTTATGGGCTCCCCGCTGGCATCGGCGCTAAATTTGCCGCCCCCGATCGTACGGTGGTCGTGGTCTCGGGCGACGGCTCGATCCAGATGAACATCCAGGAACTCGGCACCGCCGTGCAGTACAACGTGGACGTCAAGGTCGTCATTCTCAATAACTACTTTCTCGGGATGGTGCGGCAGTGGCAGGAGCGTTTCTACCAGGAGCGCTATTCCTACTCCGCGATGTCGGTGCCGAATTTCGTCAAGCTCGCCGATGCGTACGGCGCCAAGGGCTTCCGCATCGAGAAGTCGAAGGATCTCTCGCGTATCATGGCCGAGGCTTTCGCCACGCCCGGTCCGGTGCTCATCGACGTCGTGATTCCCAAGGAAGAGGCCGTGATGCCGATGATTCCGCCCGGCGGCTCGATGTCTGAAATGCTCTTCGCCTAAGCCGCGCAATCGTCGGGGCGACTTGGCCACTACGCGAGCTTGCGCGCCAGGCAAACGATCTGCGGGATTCCTTTCAAACCAGGTAACCACGCTCTCTGTAAGACGACCCGCTCCAATCGGAGCGGGTCCTTTTTCACCGCCCTGCGTCTCGCGACGCGGGGCCATTTTTCTTCACCGCGCCATCCGCTTCAGCGACACGGAACAGCTGGCTCACTCGCCGCCGTTCGGTGTCTCGCGCCCCCGGACCGTTATCCCTTGCCGAGTAATCGCATCAGCGATACACCGATCGCGACGCGATCGTTCTTTGCCAGCGATCCCGCTTTGTTCAAAATCAGCCGATTGTCGAGCGTAAATAGCTTCATCCGAACTTTAGAAGGCGCTTTGAGACCGGCCTTTTTGCTATCGATTTCGATATCCAATGGCCATGGCGGGTTCGCGGCGCTGGTGATCATCGCCAGCACAGTGTTGCCGCTGGCGGCGTTGAACCCCGATGATGACAGCACCATCGCAGGCCGACGCTTGCTCACCCGGCGATCGGTAAACGGGAACGGCACCACGACCACGTCATAAGCATTACAAATCACGATATGCGCGGTCGTCGTTCTCAGAATTCCACTCGCTTAGTGTCCCTTCCAGCGCTTCCAGATATTCCAGATCGATCGGATCGGCTCTTCGCAGGATGATCGCCCCGGTCGGTTTCGACTCTTCGAACAGAATCGAATCGCCGGGTCTCAGCCCGAGTCGCTGGCGGACGGGTGCGGGAATCGTGGCCTGATACTTTTTTGTGACGCGGCTTTTAGCCACCACGGATTTGACCTTCGCCGCATTACTTACCTTACGCATGGTAATACCGTATTACCATGCGACGACTGTCTCAAGCAGCTGACCTTTTCAATTTGCCGCGATGCGCGCTACCGTGGGCCCTTGGTCGGTGCTGTTGCCGCACCTTGCTCGTAATGCACGGTTCTCGCCACGCAAGCGCTGCCGATGATGGAGGATAATTGCTGATGGCCCCTCGGCTTCCCTATCTCACTCGCGACGATCTGCCAGCAGCGGATCGCGAAATCTTCGACCAGTTCGTCAAGGAGCGCGGCGCGCAGCCCGGCCACATCCATCGGATTGTTGCCAACGCGCCCAATCTCTTGCGCCGCTTTCTCGGCCTCGCCAACGAATTGCGCAATGGCACCCAGCTCGACCCGAAGCTGCGCGAACTCGCCCTGATGACGGTCGGACGTATCACCGGTGCCGACTACGAATTCACGCATCACTGGAACATCTCGCTGAAGGTCGGGGTCAGACGCGAACAATTGGAACAGCTCGCCGCCTTCGAGACCGCGCCGGTATTCAGCGATCATGAGCGGGCTGTGATGCGCTATGCGGCCGAGGCCACCACCAGCATCAAGGTCAGCGATGCGACCTTCGACGCGCTGCGCGGCTTCCTCGACAACCGCCGCATCACCGAGCTCGTGATGAACGTGGCGTTCTACAACGCAGTCGTCCGCGTGCTGATACCGCTCGGCGTCGAACTCGAACCCGGCGCTCACAAAGAGTAAGAGCAACGTTTTTGGCAGAGCTTGCGATCAATGCAGAACGGATGACGTTGCTCGACGACTACTCGCGTCGAAGGCTGGTCAATTGCCGGGGCTAAACTCGTCGATCTATTCCAACTGGGGTGGCGGTCGCCTCGATGCGCCGTCGAACCAGGGCGAACCACGGGCCCCCCAAGGGAGACTGAGGCAGCGGCTTGGAGCGAGACGACGAACCGTCACAAGACCGTCGCGTTGGGCCGGCCACAGATGATCGGAGCGAGTGGATGGGGGGCGGCGGGGGGGGGGGGGGG
>DASXFX010000010.1:0-6071 GCA_036489375.1 Binataceae bacterium (SeqCode)
GATCGCGTAGAGCATCGGCGTCATCACGTTCGGGTCGGTCAGATCGAGGCGCAGTCCGAGCAGCATCGCGAGCGCCGCCGGATTGTAGAAGATGCAGCCGCCCGCCATCGCATGCGGTCCTTCGGGAGCGACCGATTGGTATACGTGGATGTTGGAGCCCCACGCACCATTTATCTGCGTGACGATCGCCTGGATCTTGGCCGAGGGCGGCACTGCTCGCTCGCCGCACGCGATCATGACATTGGAGCCGCCCGCCGCTGCGGGTGCATTGCGGGTCGCGCGATGACGCGCCGCCTGGGAGGGTGGCGAGCCGGGCGCAACGGGCGCGCTGACTTCCGCGGGAGGGCTGCTCGGGACGGCTTCCCAATCGTCGTCCGCGAATGCCTGCGCGGTGGCGAGACCGATCGCCGCTAAAAACAGAAGCGTTACTTTAAGTCTGAAAGTGTGCCCGGTTCGTTTCAAACCCGTACCTTTAGTTCACCCTCATCGCTTCCACTCGGCTGCATCGCAACCGCAGTCCTATGGATATCGTGCGCCTCAAACCCAATTGGAAGTCTGAAACCTCGTTGAGGTTTCAGTCTCCGAAGGAAACTTAAAGTTTTGAGTTCCCCGTCCACTTCCAGGTGCGACCACAGTCTCGGCGACTAGCGGTTTTTAAGATACCCAACGGTGGCGGTTCGCACTGCGTTTCGCCCGCTATCTTCACCCACTCTTGGCTAACTAAACCATCGGATTGCAGCGCGAGTGTCAAGCACGCCGCCAACCGCGGCGCGTCATCTCACTTGGGCGCATTCTTTAGCGCCGGCTGGACCCGCTGGTCGATGCTCGCGACCCGCGGAGCCGCGAGCAGCGTCCACGAACCTCCGATCTGGCGCAATACGATGTCATTCGAGCGCTCGCCCGCGGCCGCGATCAGCCGGCGCATCGGCTCGTCCATCGGCTCCTTCGAAAGCCGGAAAGTGCCCCAATGAATCGGGACGAGGTAGCGCGCGCCCGATTGCTGAAACATGCTCCACACCTGCTCCGGATTCGCGTGGTTGTGAATCCACGGATCGTAGGCGCCGATCGAGAACGCGGCGACGTCGAGCGGACGGCTGGCGAGCGCCGCGAAGGCGTCGGTATAGGCGCTGTCGCACGCGAGCAGCATGCGATGGCCGTCGCGTTCGATCACGTAACTGTTGAAACCGTAATCGACGCCCCACGGCGGCCAGCGTTTGCCCCAATGGTTTGCCGCCATCGCTGTAACCGTCAGCCCCTTCACGGTGGTCGATTCGCCCCACTTCAGCTCGCGCACGTCGGTGAAGCCGAGCGGGCGAATCAGCCCCGCGCATTTCGTGCACGCGATCACCGTGACGTTTCGCGGCAGCGCCTTGAGCGATGGAATATCGAGATGGTCCATGTGAGCATGCGTCACCACGATGACATCGAGGGGTCCGATCTCGGCCGCCGTCAGCGGAGGCGCGACGTGCCGGCGCGGTCCGATCGTAAAGATCGAATCGAACGCCACGCCGACCCGATCGAACAAAGTCGGATCGCTGATGATGCGCACCCCGAAGTAGTTCATCAGCAGCGTCGCATGGCCGAGGTTCGCGATCGTCAAATCGTGATCGGACCACGCCTGCGGATTGAGCCGATGAGGCGCTTCGGTTGTAGCAGCGGTAGCCATTGGGTGATGAGAGTCGCAAGTGGCGGCGCCGGCCGACAGCGTCAGCAAGGCGAGCGCCATCGTCAATTTCGTTTTGATGGCGCGCAGGCGATTCACCGACGAAATCAAATCAAGCTGGAATCGTCGCCGCGATCATTGCGGGACCGGAAAACAGGGCAGCTCCTTTAGCGTCGAGTATTTGTATTGGCGCCCCTTGTAATCGAAAGTGCCCACCACCGGCCCGAAATCGAGTACCAGCGATGCGAGTTCATCGCGCTCCGCCGCGCTATAGGAAGCTGCCGGTGCGTACGCCATGAAGGTGTTGTCTCCGGGCTTGGCGGGGGCTTGCAGCGGCGGCGTGAAATCCATGTGGCTGAGATTGTTCGCCGGTGACCATCCGCCCGAAGCGGCGTCGCTTGCGGTTGGACTGTCCGCGGCCGCAACCAGCGTCCATCGCGGCGCGTCAGTCGATCCGCCCAGCCCGAGCTCGCGCCACTCGATTGCGCCCGTTTGCTCCGAACGGAACTGGATAATCGCCGGGGTGATCAGGACGAGCTCGTTGCACTTGCTCTCCTGTGAAGTGCCGCTCTTGTTCTTGTCCTGGTCGAATGCGGTGTCGCCAAAAGAGCTACTGTCCTCGGCTTCGGTTTCCTGGGCATCCTTGTTGCCGTTATGCGCCATCAGGGTCCCGGCTTGTACGCCCATGCCCAGCGCCTGCATCGCGAGCGGCGCGAGTGCCGCCAGGCATCCACTGGCGGAAACGGTAAATGTCCCCATCAGCACGGCCAATCCAATGCGCGACACGACAAATCTCAACCGTAAGTTAAAGTTAAACCGTGAGTTCAAGTTGAACCGCGACTTCAAATTGTATAATGCGGCCGCCATCATGGTTTGCGTGCGGTCACGATCGACGACGTGAATGGCGGACTCGGCAGCGTGGTCATCCTGATGTCGATAAAGCCTGCGGCGCCGAGCCATCCTGCCGTCTCGTCGAAACTGTAGTCACGGCCGTGCGTGGTCAGCAGCAGGTACAGCGAAAATACCGCTCCCGCCGCAGGTTCGGTGAGGTCGCGGTTCATGATGTGATCCTTGATGGCGATAAGGCCGCCCCGCGCCAGCGCCCGAAAGCATTTCGCGATCAGCGCCGCATTAACGGCTTCATTCTCGCTATGGATGATGTTCGACATGAAGATGGCGTCGATCGGCCCCGGCAGGTCGCTCGTGAGGTAATCGACTGCTCGCAAATCGATCCGTGCCAAAAGTTCCGGCTCGCGTTGGTTCAGAAGCTCTTTTGCAACTTCAAGTGTTGCTGGAAGATCCCAGATGGCGCCGCGCATCTCCGGATGCCGGCGCAGGAACTCAACCAGGTACGTACCAGGCCCGCCGCCAAGATCGGCGATCGATTGCGCCGAGCCCAACTCCAGGTGAGCCGCCGTCCAGCGGTCGTCGCCACGTGCACGCACGAGACTGTCCATCGCGCGAATGAAGCGCGCGGTCGCCGCCGGCGTCGCTTGAAACATGTCGGGGACGCGCGCCGGATTGCCGGTGCGGATAGAATCTTCGAGCCGACCCCATTCGTCCCACAGTTCCGCGTCAAACAGGATCATGCCGCCGAGGTATTCGGGCGACGATTCCAGCAAGTAGCGTCGGGTTGAAGGATCAAGGCTGAAGCGGCCCTCGGCTTTGTGCAGCAGTCCGATTGCAGTCAGAGCATTGGCGAGAATCGCGGTCGCGCGCGGGTTGCCCCCGATCGCCGCGGCCAATTCGTCGGCGTTCACAGCGCCGGCGCCAAGCCGTTCGAACAGGCCGATCTTGAGGGCAATTTGAATCGCGCGCGCCTCGGCATGACCGCCCGCCATCCCCGCAATCGTGGAAAAATCCATGCGTTTCCGGAGAGGCTCGGCATTGGCGACCTGCAAACGGTCAACGCCGAACTTCCGCCTGTCCTGCGAGTATGCCGGATAGGCGCACTGTGTCTCAAGTTCAATTATGCGGCACGCTGGTTCAATTAGGAGGCGCCAAGACCGGTTGTCGCGGATGGCAATGAAGCGAAATGGCAGTCGGATTGAGCGCGGCGCAAATCGTCGGCCGGCGAAATCTAAACTAACGCATCAGGTCGAGCGTAACGAAGAGGCCGCCGTCAACCGCTCGCGCGATCGCCACCGCCGCGCTGCGAAACTCCGGCGAGAGCAGATTTCCACGCGGAGTCGCGCTCGCCATCCAATACGACAACGCTCGCGCGGGCAGTGCGTTCAAGTCGCTGCTGCCATCGCTGAAGAGGTCTTCGGCGATCTCCTGATAGTCGAGTCCCGTAGCGCTAATGCGATCCGCCGGAGCGTCGCCGGCGCTGCCCTCATGCGCAAGGTAGAGGTGCGTCGCCATGTCCTGGCTGTGCCTGCGCGCGGCGATCAGTAGCTTGTCGGACGGCGACAGGGCATCGCGCCCAGCCTGCTTGCGGGCGTCGTTCACCATCGCCAGCAGGCGTGCTTCGGCCGCGCCGAATTGAGTCGGCGCCGGTTCCATCGCAGAGGCTAGCTTGATTTGGGGGCGTTCGAAGCGAACCGCAAAGCCGAGTGCGACTACCGCTGCGACGATCGTAATCACCCATGCGCGCATCATCTGCTGATGGCGTATTTTGCCGGCCACCGGCATGCGCACGACCTTGGCGGGACCGCGTGTCGTGCGGGAAGCTCCGCGTCCGCTGGCGGACGATGCTCTCATCGCGCAACTACACCTTCCATCCGGCTCGCGTCACGCTTGAAAGAACTCGACCGGATGATGCCAGCGGGGCGGCCCCATTGCCGCCGGGCGCTCTTCAAGTCTTGGCCGCGGTCACGCACGTGTCAACGTGCGCTTGCTCTTTTGATCAACCGATCACGGAATCAGCACCAGCTTGCCGACCGAACCGCGCGACTCGATAAAGCGATGGGCCGCAGGAGCTTCCGCGAGCGGGAAGGTCTTGCCGATGAGAATCTTGAGCTTGCCTTCGCGCATCAGGTTGAAACTCTGCTCGGTGCCCTTGCGCATCAACTCGTGATTCGCCGACGCGGTGTAGAGCACGAAGCCGCTGACCTTGAGCGATTTCTCGAACAGCCGGAACACATCGAGTTTGTCGGGCGGCCCGCCCGCGCGTCCGTACAGGATGGTATGGCCGAACGGCGCGAGACAGCCGATGCCTTTCTCGAAGGTCGGCTTGCCGACCGCGTCCAGGATCAGATCGACGCCCTTGCCGCCGGTGAGACGTTTGGCTTCCTCGGCGAAGTCGTGGCTCTCGTAGTTGATTACCTCGTCGGCGCCGTACTGACGAGCGATCTCGATCTTGCTGTCGCTGGAGACAGTCGCGATGACGCGCGCGCCCGCGGCCTTGGCTATCTGCATCGCAACGATACCGACGCCGCCGGCCGCCGAATGCACCAGGACGGTTTGTCCGGGCGTGGTCTGATGACTGGTGTGGAGCATGAACCACGCCGTCAGCGTTTGAATCGGGAACGCGGCGCCCTCTTCGAAGCTGATGAAATCGGGCAAGGGAATAACCTGGTTCGCATAGAACAACGCGTACTCGGCGTAGGCTTTGAGGCCGACCGCCGCGATGCGCATGCCCGGCTTCAAGCCTTGGACGCCCGCGCCCACTTCGTCGATCACGCCGGCCGCTTCCATCCCGGGCGTGTCGGGCAACTTGGGCTTGATAAGATAGGCGCCCTGGCGAAAGAAGGTATCGGCGAAGTTGATTCCGGACGCGCGCACATGCATCCGCACCATGCCGGGTCGCAGTTCGGGCTTGGGTATATCGACCAGTTGCATGACATCGGGTCCGCCAATTTCCTTGAACTGAATTGCTTTCAATTACCTTCCTCCGTGTGGCGTGTGTGCGCCGTCGTCTTCGAAGCAGATGGCGCTGTGCGATATCAAGCCAACTAGCAAATCGAGGCGTATCGATGAAAGCGGCGCGACTCGCGGGTATCGGCCGGCGAATGCAACAATCGAGCGATCGCCAACTCGCCGTAAGGGCGCGCGACGCCCTTCAATCGTGCTACTTTTACCGGATGCTGGAACTGGTGATGTTCGATGCGGACGGCGTGCTGTTCGATTCGACGGAATCGAATACCGCCTACTACAACGCGATCTTCGCGCTGATGGGCGAGCCGCGAATGGATCCCGACGAAGAGAAGGCCGGAATCTTCATGTCGGCGCCGCAGGTGTTTGAGTTGCGGGCGCGCGGCGATCGCGCGAGGTACGATCGGATGCGTGAGATCGCGCGCACGATGGACGCGACGCCGTTCTTCAACCTGATGCGCCCGGCAGTAGAATTACGGCCCTTTCTGACGGAGATGAAGCGCCGCTACCGGCTCGCATTGGCGACCAATCGCTCGGCGACGATTCCCGCCTTGATCGATTACCTCGGACTGGAAGGCATCTTTGACGCGGT
>DASXFX010000011.1:0-4245 GCA_036489375.1 Binataceae bacterium (SeqCode)
GGCGCTTCGCTGTCATCGCCGGAGGTGATGCGCGATTTTCTGCGGCTGAACCTCGGTACCCGCGAGTTCGAGACGTTCTGCTGTCTGTTCCTCGACAATCGTCATCGTCTAATCGAGTTCGTCGAACTCTTTCGCGGCACCATTGACGGGGCTTCGGTACATCCCCGCGAAGTTGTCAGGGAGGCCCTGCAGCGCAACGCCGCGGCCGTGATCTTTGTGCATCCGCATCCGAGCGGCGTCGCGGAGCCCTCGCGCGCCGACGAGCTTATCACCACGCGTTTACGCGAGAGCCTCTCGCTGATCGACGTTCGCGTGCTCGATCACCTGATCGTCGCCGGCGACGAAGTGGTCAGCTTTGCCGAATCGGGACTCCTCTAAAATGTGAAGTGATCTCGCTCCTGCCGCGGCGGGAGCGAGACTCGACTGCAAATAGCTCCACATAATCGCCCACTTGCAGGCGAAAGGCCGAACGGCTGAGAATGACCCTCTGCCCACAGAATCAGTGCTCGACAGCGGCCATTGAAATAGGGCCGAACCTGACAGTTGAAGCGCGCCTCTGAAGCCGCACTCACCGTAGATGGATAACAGCGCCGGGGGGTATTCGCACAACTGGATCCGCACAAGCATTGCATGATATCTTGCGAGGCAAGATGTATGCCAAAGCAAGAGAGGTCGCGCTGGAAGCTCGGCAATCCCAGGTGCTCAAGGGACTGGGGGAACTTGCATTGCTCAGCTTGTTGCAGGAGCGCGCGCATTACGGGCTGGAAATTCTGGAGCGGCTGCGTGGCGAGGCTGGGGTCGACCTGGCGGCAGGCACGATCTACCCAATGCTTTACCGACTTGAAAAGAGTGACCGCGTCCGCTCGGAGTGGCGGATCGACGATCCGGGTGCGCGTCCACGGAAGTACTACGCCCTCACGGGCGAGGGAAGGCGCGACCTGAAGACGCAACTTGGCGAGTGGCGCCGACTTGCATCCGTACTCGGCAGGTTCCTCGATCGAGAGATGAAACGATGAACTCCGACCCCGCAGAGATCGAAGAGTGGCTGCGTCGACTAAAATCGGCGCTCGCCTCAATGTCATCGCCAGAACGCGATAACATCTTGGAAGAGACACGTAGCCATCTGCTCGAGAGGCTCGTTGCGGGCGACACGCCATCGGACGCCCTGGCGGGATTTGGCAGTCCTGAAGACTACGCGCAGTGCTTCGTCGACGAGATGCGGATGGAGGGCGCTCTTCGCTCAAAAGATACTGGCGCTCTCCTGCACGTAGTCACGAGCCAAATCAATCGCGATTTCGCCGCAACTCCCGCGGGAATCGGAATCGCCATATTGGGCGTTTTCTCGTTTGCCGCGGTAGGAATGCTCATTGCGAAGATTTTAGATCCTGTGCGCGCGGGTGTGTGGCGATACCCGCATGGGGGCTTCACCATAGGTGTCGTCAACCCGGCGGACGCAACCGAGTTGTTGGGATTCTGGCTATACCCGCTGTGCGTCGGCCTCCTGGCGCTCAGCTGGTTGGGTGGCCGTACGCTCCTACTGTGGGCCGTAAGGCGAATCGCGCGCAACCACGGAGCAACCCTCCGGAGGCGGTGAACCATGAATCGGCTCCGGGACGCTGCGATTTTGACTCCTCGTCTGGGTTTCCGGCGCGGGCATCACTGAAATGAACTATTTCCGGTTGATCTGGTCGGGGTTGTGGCGCAAGCCAATGCGCACGATCTTCACGCTTCTTTCAATCGTCGTGGCCTTCATGCTGTTCGGGGCACTGCAGGGTGTCAACGCGGCTTTCAATCGCGTGGTCGATTCGGCACCTATCGATGTTCTGCTTACTAAAAGTCCACACAACTTATCGCTTCTATTGGCTGCCTTACCGCAGATTCAGCAGATTCCAGGCGTCACGGCCGTGACCTACGAATCAGGGTTCCTCGGGTACTTTCAATCGGTAGCAAACATCGTACCGGTTTCCGCATTGGATCCGCAGCAACTGCAACTTTCAATGGGCGACGATTTCACCGTGCCGAATGACGAGCTCGCTAACTTCAGGCGTACGCGAACCGGCGCTCTCATATCCGCTCGCCTCGCAGAGCGGTTGCACTGGAACATTGGTGACCAGGTTCCGGTGCGAGCCATTAGTGCACCGAGGAAGGACGGGAGCACGGTGTGGACCTTCGACATCGTCGGTATCTACCGCTACCCGAGCAATCCGGGACAACTCGGCCTGGTAATGCAATACCAGTACTTCGATGCAGCGCGAGCTGATGGCAACGGCATGGTCCAGTTCTATTTCGAAAAGGTTGCCGACCCGTCCAAGGCCACCGAAATCGGCAACGCCATTGACGGCTGGTTTGCGAATTCAGACTATGCAACTCGTACTGACACGCAAAGAGGGTACGCGCAGGCGGCGCTTTCCCAGATTGGCGATCTGGGGTTCTTTGTGGATACCATCATCGGTGCCGCCTTCGCGACGCTGCTTCTGCTGATTGGAAGCAACATGATGGAATCCTTCCGAGAAAGGATTCCGGAATTCGCGGTCATGAAGACGATCGGTTTCCGGGATGGCACCCTCGCCGGGCTTGTGATGTGCGAAGCGGTGCTGCTTTGCACCGGCGCGGCGGCGATCGGCTTGCTGATGGTCTCGGCGTTGCTGTGGGAAATGGGCCGTTCGACCGCGGGCAACATCCCGGCGGTGAACCTCCCCTGGGCGATCGTTCTCTATGGGATGGTCGCCGCTGCCGTGATCGCGCTGTCAAGCACGCTTCCAGCGGCCTGGCACACCAAGCGTCTGAGCATTGTCGCTGCGTTAGCCGTGCAGTGACGGGGAATCACCATGAAAGCGCTGCGTCAGATCGTCGCCGTTTCGAGTATCAATCTCCGAAGCGTTCCGCGGCGCGCGACCGCCTCCTTGGTCATTGTCGGTAGTACCGCAGGGGTGGTTGCGGTGCTGATCAGTGTCCTGGCAATGGGACTGGGCTTCGCGCACACGGTCGCCGGCACGGGCCGTGCGGATCGAGCCATCATCGTTTCGGCCGAAGCGGAGGATGAGGCGACGAGCAGTATTTCACGGGAGGCGGCTGCGCGGATTGTGACGGCTCCCGGAATCCGCCACATAGCCTCCGGGGACCCGATCGCCGACGCAGAGCTCCTGGTTCAGTTCCAGGTGCCGCGCAAGACCAATCACAAGCCGGTTGATGTCGCCTTGCGCGGTGTCGGAAAACTGGCCTTCGCGCTGCGACCGGAAATCCGCCTGGTCAAAGGTCGCGTGTTTCGGCCCGGTCTACATGAATTCATCGTTGGCCGCAGCGCGCAAGCGCAGTACGCGGACCTCGATATTGGCGATCGCGTGCCGTTTCCGGACGGTGACTGGAGCATGGTCGGAGTCTTCGAGAGCCATGGCGCCAGTTCCCTCGACTCTGGTGCGCTGGGCGATGCCGACACCGTGATGGCGGCATTTCAGCACAACTGGTTCAACAGCGTCACGGCGCATCTCGATGGTCCCGAATCGCTCGATCGGCTGAAGCGCGCGCTTGCCGCGGACCCAACGCTGCACGTGCAAGTGCGACGCGAATCCGAGTATTTCATCTCTCAATCCCGTCCGCTGAACGTACTGCTCGAGTTCGTCGGGTACTTCGTCGGGAGCATGATGGCGGTGGGAGCCGTCTTCAGTGCACTCAATACGATGTACTCGGCCGTCAGCTCACGGGCGCAGGAAATCGCAACACTGCGCGCGATCGGGTTCGGCGGAGGCCCCGTGGCGATGTCTGTGCTCGTGGAGGCGCTTGTGCTGGCTATCGCCGGCGCAATGATCGGTTCACTCCTGGCATGGGCCCTGTTTAACGGGCACGTGATCAGCATGAGTCCGAATACCATGGCAACGCAGACCGCGTTCGCGTTGGCAGTGACACCCGGACTGATAGGGCTGGGTATCATTTGGGCCGTTGTTATCGGGGGTATCGGCGGCCTTTTTCCAGCGCTGCGGGCAGCGCGCATGCCGGTTGCGCGAGTTCTGACGGCTGCTGTGCGGTAGAGGCGTAGCAGCAGGCGCCGGTGTTGGCGGGTTGCGTTTGGCCGCTTTGCGGAGGCACGGGCCAAGGGTGCGGAGGTCCGCACGTGTTAAGGATTGTCCGACGCCGGCCCACGTGCGCACTCTTGGGCAGACCCGGGAAGTCTGGACGGGCCGGGGTTGGACAATCCTCAAGGGAGGAAACCGCGGGATCAGGCTGGTGAGATCAGAGTGGGCGCGGCGC
>DASXFX010000032.1:0-15595 GCA_036489375.1 Binataceae bacterium (SeqCode)
TCGGCGAACCGTTTGTTCGCCGCGCCTCCGCGCTTTCCTCGTCTTTCACGGAGGACCCCGGTCCTTTCGAGCGGGTCCTTCGGACCGGTTTCTCCCGCGCGGTTCTTATTAATCCATCACTTTAACTATGCGCTGCCACCATCCGTCGTGGATCGGGCTGCTCGTGGCCCAGTATCGGATGTGGCCGGTAGGGCTTTTCGATCGCCGCAATCTCTTCCGCACTCAACTTGATCTCGACGGCTTCGATCAGTTCCTTCAGATGATGTGTCTTGGTCGCGCCGATAATCGGAGCGGTCACACCCGGCGCCTGCACGATCCACGCGCACGCTATTTGCGTCGGCGATACGCCGCGCTGTTCCGCGACCTTCGTTACCGCGTCGGCCACTTCGTGGTCGCTCTCGTCGCGATAGAGCCGCTTGCCGAATTCGTCGGTCTCGGCTCGCTTGGTCGAGGGCTTGCCATCGCCCGGCTTGCGGCTATGCGCGAACCATCCGCGCGCCAGCGGACTCCACGGAATCAGGCCGACGCCCTGATCGACGCAGAGCGGATTCATCTCGCGCTCCTCCTCGCGATAGATGAGGTTGTAATGATTTTGCATCGCGATAAAGCGATGCCAGCCGTGTTCCTTGGCCTTGTATAGCGCCTTCGAGAACTGCCACGCCGCCATGCTGCTCGCGCCGAGATAGCGCACCTTGCCCGATCGTACCAGGGTGTCGAGCGCGTCCAGGGTCTCTTCGATTGGGGTCGAAAAATCCCACCGATGAATCTGGTAAAGGTCGATGTAATCCATCTTCAGGCGGCGCAGCGAATTCTCGCACGCCTCAATAATGTGCTTGCGGCTCAGTCCGCGGCGATTCGGTCCGCGCTCCATCGCGCCATGCACCTTGGTCGCAACGACGATATCGTCGCGCGACGCCATTTCGTTGAGCCAGCGACCCGTGATCTCCTCGCTGCCGCCGACCGAATAGACATCTGCGGTGTCGAAGAAATTGATGCCGGACTCAAGCGCCAGCGCAAAATGCTCGCGCGCCTCGTCCGGACCGAGCGCCCAATCCCGCTGCATCGTCCACGAGGGCAGCTCGCCGCCGCCATAAGTCATGCATCCCAGGCACAGCCGCGAGACCGTCGTTCCAGTGTTGCCAAGCCTCGTAAATTGCATTCGTAGATCCCCTCCGCGGCGGCCCCGATCGGCGTCGCGCGCTGCGGGCGCGATGTCCCGCAGGCCAAGAAAAGTTGATGTCTCACCAAGGCGAACTCGCGTGGCGGAGCGTACTAACGGAGCACGGCGGACTAAATGAGGAGGTCCGCGCACCGAGGCGCTAGTCCGCAAGTTGCGTCAAGCTTCAGATCGTACTGAAAATCCCGCGAACTCGCCCTGCGTGTCAAGCGCGCACCACCCTGGCTCGCGAGGTCGTTGCTGGTGCGCGCGTTTTCACATCAACGACGCTCAAACGGGCGCGACCCAGCCGTGCGTTGAGATCCTGACCCTTGTTTCAGGTGCGCGGAGCGCCTTATGCTCTGCGGCGAAGACTGAGTATTGCCAATGGCTGACTGGGACCCGGACCTTTACCACCGTTTTCGTGCGTATCGCGCTGAACCGGTCGAGTTGATCTTCGCGCGGCTCGCACTTGAGCGCGCGCAGAAAATCGTCGATCTCGGATGCGGCACGGGCGAGCATGCGGTCGAACTCGCGCGCCGCGCGCCGGCGGCTACTGCGCTTGGTCTCGATTCGTCGCCCGCGATGATCGAGCGCGCGACAGCGTTACGCGACGGTCTCAGCGACGACCTCAAGTCGCGGGTCCATTTCGCACTCGGCGATATGCGCGACTTCGCCGATGAAAACCAGTGCGACATTATCTTTTCCAATGCCGCCCTGCAGTGGGTCAGTGACCATCAGGGCCTGCTCGCACGATGTCATCGTGCGCTTCGCCCTAACGGACGCCTCGCCGTGCAGATGCCCGCAAACGATCGCGAGACGGCTCAGGTGACGATTCACGCGTTGGCTAACGAGCCCCGATGGCGATCGGCGCTCGGTGCGATTCGCACGCCCTCGGACCGTCTGGTGCAGGCGCCCGACGAATATCGAGCGATGCTGTCCAGCATTGGTTTCGTCGATGTCGATTGCTTCTACCATACCTTTCGCCATCCGATGGGCAGTCCCGCGGAAGTCGTTGAATGGTCGCGCGCGACGGTGTTGCGACTCTATCTCGACCAGCTTTCCGCGGAACGCGGCGACGAATTTGTGACCGAACTGATTCGTCGGCTCGAAGGCGCGTACGGGACCAACGGCGCTCTAACGTTCGAATTTCGCCGTCTGTTTCTGTTCGCGACTCGCGCCTTAAATCAGCGCACGCCGGACGCGGACACCCACTAGATGTCGCGCGGGACGATCACGCCTTCGCTAATCGCTCACGGCGGCGCGGGTGGCCGCGCGCCGGCGGCCGACCGCGTCGCGCGCAGGCGCGGGATGCTCGACGCCGTGGGCCGGGGCGCCGAGATTCTACGCGGCGGAGGTTCGGCGCTGGATGCGGTCGTTGCCACTGTCGTCGCGCTGGAAAACGATCCGCTCTTCAACGCCGGCTACGGTTCCGTGCTCACGACCGCGGGACGCGTCGAAATGGATGCCGCGGTGATGACCGCGACGCGTTCGCAGAGCGCTCTTGGAGAGCACGCTGCGAACGTCAACGGTGCGCGCGTGGCGAGCGGCCCGACGGGCCGTCGCGCCGCGCGCACCGTTGCGGTTCAGATTCGGGCGGGCGGCGTCGTCCTCGTCAGCCGCGTGCGCAATCCGATCGAGCTCGCTCGGGCGGTGATGGAGCGCACGCCACATCTCCTGATGGGCGGGGCCGGCGCCGAGCGCATCGCGCGCCAGGCCGCGCTCGCACTCTGCCGGCCGCAGGATCTCGTGAGCCCGCGCGCCCGCGAGCGATGGCTCGCGGCGCGGGAATTGATCGGGCAGCCGTCGCCGCCCGATCAGTTCGCCGCCGACGCGCACGGCACGGTCGGCGCGGTCGCTATCGACGCGCGCGGCGCTATCGCCGCGGCGACCTCCACCGGCGGCGTCTCCGGCAAGCTTCCCGGCCGTATCGGCGATTCCGCGATTATCGGAGCGGGTCTCTTTGCCGATGGGCTCGGAGGCGCCTCGGCTACCGGCGAGGGCGAAGCGATCATGCGCGTCGCGCTCTGCCGCGAGGCGGTCCTGGCATTAGCTCGTATTCGCCCTCGCGAACGCATGACGGGATCGGCGCAGGCGGCCGCCGAGCGCACTATCGCGATGTTGTCCGCGACCACCGGCGCGCAAGCAGGAGTAATCCTGGTCGATTCGCGCGGAGAGTTTGGCTTTGCGCACAGCGCTGAAGTCATGGAGCTCGCGATGTTTCATCCCGACCGGGGTCTTCGTCATCGCGTGGCCGAACCGCTGATCAAGTCTGTTGGGAAGTTGCGTCAGCCACGCGGCTGATATGCGCACGCCTCCGATGCCGGGCTCAAGTCGCGCCGGAATCATCACGCCTGACCAGCTCGCGGGGTCGGGCCTCCATAGCGCGATCGACAAGCGCAGCTCGTCGCGCAGATATGCGTCGCTGATCGCGGCCTTCGCGATCGCGCTCGTCATCCTGAGCCGGGGCATCACCGCACCGTTCGAGAAGGATGTCGAATCGCAATCGGCGCAATGGGTTGTCGATATAGTCCAACATGGCCATTGGCTGTTGCCGCACGACTATTACGACCTGGTCGAACGAAAGCCGCCGCTTTTTTACTGGCTTGGCGCCGTCGGCGTAAAACTCTCGGGTGGCACCGTTGACGAGGCGCGCGCGCGGATGCCCTCGTTGATCGCAGGTGCCGCGGTCGCAGCCCTGGTGATGGACTGGGCGGCGGCGGACCTTGGTGCTGCCGGCGGATGGCTCGCCTTTTTCTTCCTGCTCGGAATGTATGGCTTTGCCGCCCGCGCGACGGTCGCTCTGACCGACATGCTCATGACCTTTTTCCTGATGGCGACCTGGCGGCTCATTCGTCCGCAGCTTGACGGCGCGGATTCATTCCCGCGTACCGCCGCAGCCGGACTCATTCTCGGCCTTGGCGTGCTGGTCAAGGGTCCGGTGATCGTGGTGCTGATTGCAGTCGGGTGCGTGCTCTACCTCGCGACCGGTCGCGTCAATCCCCTGCGTCTCGTGGCACGCCAATGGCCGTGGGTGATGATCCTGATCGTCGTTGCGGTTGCCTCGGCGTGGTACGTTCCGGCCTTCATTGCGGGACGTACCGATGCGTGGGGCGGGGTCTTCGTTGACGAGAACTTCGGTCACTTTCTCCCGGCGAAAATGGGGGGGACCGGCGAGGCGGCGCGTCCGATCTATTACATCGTGGTCCGCTTGCTGGGCGGTATGTTGCCGCTGAGCTTCCTGCTGCCGGCGCTCGCATTGGGAGTATGGGCTTTTTCACCGGCGGTGAAACCGGCGTTGCGCTACCAGGCAGCGATTGCGTTTGCGGTGGTCGTACTGTTCTCAGCGTCAAGCGCCAAGCGCGACGATTACATTTTGCCGGCGATCCCGCCGTTTGCGATCCTCTTTGCGGTGCTTTTCAGCGACGCGCTCACTCCATCGCGCATTGCCGGCACATCCAGCCGGCTTGCCGTGGCCACCGCTTCCGCGATGCCGGCAGACTCAGTCGAGCCGGAGGAGATCGCCAGCGAGACTTCGCGCGCTCGTTGGGCTACGATCGCGCGCGGTGTTCGCGATTTCACCGTGGCCGCGATCGCGACCGTGATGCTCGTTGGTGTCGCTGCGACGATGGTTTACGTGCGCATTAGCGATCGCTCCAACGCACTTGGTTCTCACCTCCAATCGAGCGACGCATCATTCGCGACGATTTTCCTCACCGGAATGCGGCACCTGCCGCCGGCGTTCGTTGCCTTTATCACCGCGGTCGCGATCGGCGCCATCGTTATCGTCTCAGCGCTGATGCGGCGCAGTTCTCTGCGCACCGGCACCGGACTCGCCATCCTCTGTCTCGCCGGCAGCACCCTGTGGACGGGCACACTCAAGCCGCAGGAACTCGAGACGCGCAGCCTGCGACCGTTTGCGAAAGAAGTCAGGACGCGAGTCGGGTCGGCACCGCTGTATGTCGCCTTTATGGATCCCGAATTCGCCTGGTATTACGGCGCGGGTGTACCGGCGATGCCGCGGCCGCTCGCGCAAGCGGGCCCAGCTTACGGAACCAGCGTTTACCTGGTGTCGCGCCCCAACGAGTTGGTGCGCTTCCCGCCTGCCGTCCGCCACGCGCTGATCCTGGTGCTGCCGTCGAGTGTGCTGGGCGGCAATCCACCGTCTTTGTATCTGCTGGGCTCGTTGAAGACGGCACAGTCCCCGCCACCGGTAGCGGCTGATTCCCATCGCCAGCCTAATATTGGTACGGCGCCGGCCCATCATTGATCACGCAAGCGGGCGGGCGCCGCTTGTCGTGACGCGCCGAAGGCATTCGATATCCTGAAAAGCCAGCGGCTTCTTGGTCCTGGCTGCAACCTGCCGCTCTCGTCCTTTCGCTGAATTGCCGATCCCGCGCTCCTCGACTATCCTTAGGTTGGATGCCGATTTACGAATATGAATGCGCGGCGTGCCGTCGCGTCGCTTCCCACGTGATTCTCGGCACCGAGCGCGCACGCCGTCCGCAATGTCCACATTGTGGAGCCTCGCGCACCAAACGCGTAATGTCGTCGTTCGCGGTGGTCGCTAGCGAAGCTTCGCGGCTGGCCAATTTCGACATTAGTCAGAGCCGCGACGATTCCTACTATCGCGATTCGCGCAACGTCGGAATGTGGGCGAAGAAACGGGCGCAGCAGATGGGCGTGGACCTCGGGCCAAAGTTCGACGAGACTGTGGAAAAGGCGCGCAGCGGCAAGTTGATCAAGGACATGGAGTAAGGCGGACGGCCCTCGCGGCGGCGCCTTGCGGTTCACGCAAGAGGGATCATGAGTAACGGGGAAAGAGACAAGCTGGGCGAGAAACTGCACGACGTCGAGGCGGCGCGCGAAAACGAATGGGCGCGCAAGCGCGATCAGGAATTACTCGAGAAGCTGCGAGAGGCGGCGCACGATAACGAGGCCGCGCGGCGCCGCGATCAGGCGTCGATCGAGAAGCTGCACAACCAGCCGGCGTCCATCGCCATTTGTCCGGAATGCCAGGAAGAACTGGTAGCCAACACCGACGCAAGCGTCGGCGGTATGGTCTGCCCGCAAAAACACGGAGCCTGGTTCGGATGGGGCACCGTGATAAAGATCATGGATCAGTTCGCCCACACGAAGAAGTAGTAGCGACGTTTCATCCCAAGCGCAGCTTATCGCCGCCGGGCTCTCGCGCCGCGGAGCAGCTTCGATAGCCGACGGCTTATCATCGACCTTGGCGCCGGTTTCGCGCGCCGTACACGATCAGGCCGAGACCGAGTCTCGATTTGCAGGCGAAGCTCATCTAATCGGCGCTCGCGCACAGCGACAGATTTGGGCTCGAATACCGCGCAGACGGCATTCTCCTTCACAACTTCCATACGATGGCGCTAGGGTGGGACCTGCCCTGACCCTTGTGGCAGGGATTATACACCGGAGCAGATTGGCGAATGGGTAAGCTCGATAACAAGATTGCACTTATCACTGGCGGCGGTTCGGGTATCGGCCGCGCCACCTCACTGCTCTTCGCTTCAGAGGGCGCGAGTGTCGTGGTTGCCGACTGGGCTGAAGATAAGGCTCAGGGTGTCGCCGCAGAAATCGTCAAAGAGGGCGGCAAAGCGATCGCGCTCAAGATCGATGTGTCGAAGGCCGCCGACGCCGAACGGATGGTGGCCGAAACCGTCAGGCATTTCGGGCGCCTCGACATTCTCTACAACAACGCCGGCATCGGCTTTGCGCGCCCATTGCACAAGATGACCGAGGACGAATGGGATCGCGTCGTTGATGTGGACTTGAAGGGCGTGTTCCTGGGCTGCAAGTACGCGCTGCCCGAAATGATGACGCATGGCGGGATCATTCTCAGCACGGCGTCGGTCGCGGGTATCGAGGGCATTCGGCGGATGGGTCATTACTGCGCCGCGAAGGCTGGAGTGATCCTGCTGACGAAATCGATGGCGATGGATTATGCGGAGCATAATATCCGCGTCAATTGCATCTGCCCCGGGGTTATCTCGACGCCGTTGTCGGAGACCGGGTACGACAAACTGACACCGGAGAAACTCGAGCGCGCCCGGCATTCGTCCGCGGCGATGCATCTGCTGGGTCGCGTCGGGCAGCCCGAGGAGATTGCGAGCGTCGCGCTGTTCCTCTGCTCCGACGCGGCGTCGTTCGTTACCGGACAGGCGATTGTCGTCGATGGCGGATGGACAACGGGGCATCGCATGGGTTCTGGCAACCGGTAAAAATCGCGTTCACTCGCGAAGGAGAAGCATATGGCCAAGAGCATTGATCAAATCGTAACGGAGCTCGCCGACCGCGAAGCTATTCGCGACCTGCCGGTGCGCTATTGCGATTGCGTGTGGCGCACTGACATCGAAGGCATCGCGGACCTCTTCAGCGAGGACGGTTCGTTCTCGATCTCCGCGCAAGATTCCGAGAACACCACGACGGGGCGCGCAAATCTTCTCAAGATGTATAAGGAAGCGCTCGCCGCCGTGACGCCGCGCCCGTACATCCACAATCATGTAATCGAGCTCAAGGGTGGTGGCCATGCGACCGGCCGTTGCTACGTCGAGCTGCGCGACGCCAGTAATAACATGAACTGGATCGGCACCGGCTTTTATCACGACGACTACGCCAAGGTCGGCGAGCATTGGAAGTTCCAGTCGCGCAAGTTCAAGGCGCTGCGCCTCGACCAGCGCGAGAAGAAGTAGGCGCGCATCGCTTTTCGCTTGACCAATTCGGCGGGACGCAACGTGCCGGGCGTGCTCTACGTCGTCGCCACGCCTATCGGGAATCTTGAGGACGTGAGCGCCCGCGCCGTACGCATACTGGGCGAAGTCGATGTGATCGCGTGCGAGGACACTCGCCACAGCGCGCGGCTGCTCTCCGCGCATTCGATCCGCACGCCGACTATCAGCTACTTCGAGCACAACGAACAGCATCGCACGCCGGCACTGATCGAGCGGCTTGCGCGCGGTGAGAATGTCGCGCTGATAACTGACGCGGGTACGCCGGCGATTTCCGATCCTGGCTATCGTCTCGTGAGCGCGGCGATCGCGGCGGGAATTCGGGTCGCGGCGGTGCCGGGACCGTCGGCGGCCGTCGCCGCAATCTCAATTTCGGGCCTGCCCACCGACCGTTTCACCTTCGAGGGCTTTCTGCCGCAGCGGGCGGGGGCGCGGCGCAATGCGATCGCGGCGCTCAAGCGGGAGCCGCGCACGATGGTCTTTTTCGAAGCGGCGCGGCGTCTAGCAGCAACGCTCGAGGACATGGCGACGGCGCTAGGCGCCTCGCGTGAAGCCGCAGTGGTTCGCGAAATTACCAAGACCTTCGAGGAGAGCGTGCGCGGCACTCTCGGCGAGCTGCATGCGCGCTTCGCCGCGACCGAGCCGCGCGGCGAGATCGTTTTGGTGGTCGCGGGCGCGACCGCTTCGGCGACCGCCGGAGTCGCCGATGCGAGCGGTGAGGCGATCATGGTCGAGGCAGCAGGCGGCGTCGCGATAACGGTCGAGGCGCTGTGCGATGCCGGCTTGAGCCTCAAGGACGCGAGCGCCGCGGTAGCGCGATTGACCGGGACGAGTCGCCGCGAGATCTATCAGCAAACGCTCGCAAGGCGCGGGTCCACCACCAAGTAGGCGCCGCGTAAATCGATGACCAGATACTCGACACTGCTCTTCGACCTCGATGGCACCTTGACTGATCCGGGCAGCGGAATAGTCAGGACGATTCGCAGTGTGCTCTCGACGATGGGCATCAAGCCGCCGCCTCCGGAGGAGTTGAAGTGGTGCGTCGGGCCGCCGCTGAGGAAAATCTTCGAGCGGCTGCTGGAGCACCAAGAGGTCAATGCCGGGGGAGCGCCCGCGGCTAAGGCACAGATGGTCGAGCAGGCCGCCGCGCTCTATCTGCATCGGTATGCCGAGTCCGGTGCGGCCGAGAGCGTCGTGTACCAGGGAGTCGTGCGGATGCTGACGGAATTGCAGACGAGCGCGCGGCTTTTCGTCGTGACCTCGAAGAATACTGCGACCGCGGAACGAATTCTCGGGATGTGCGGCTTGAGAAGGCATTTTGCGGACGTCGTCGGCAACGGCCGGCTCGAGGACAAGAGCGACATGGTGCGCGAGTTGATCGAGCGCGAGCGGGTCGCGCATTCGGCCGCTGCGATTGTTGGCGATCGCGAACACGACATCATCGCGGGTAAGCGCAACGGCATCTTCACCATCGGCGTGACGTATGGGTACGGCAGCCGCGAAGAGCTCGCGGCTGCCGGCGCGGATGGCATCTGCGAGAGTCCCGCCGAAATTACGAAGGCACTACTGAGCGAGCATATCCCGTAGGTCAGCGATTCGCGGGTTTCAGCTCGCATGGCCCTACGCGCGAAGGGGACGGAAGAACGCGCGGATTTCCTCGACCAGGCGTTCCGGTTCCTCCATCGAAGCGAAGTGGCCGCCCGAGGGCATCACGGTCCAACGCTTGAGATTGTAGTATTTCTCGGCCCACTTGCGCGGCATCAGGAATACTTCCTTCTGAAAAACGGCGGCACCCGTGGGCGCCTCAACCACCGGATGCCGATCGTGGGACGGCTTCCACAGATTGTGCAGGCCCTCGTAGTAATAGCGGGCCGAGGTGCCGTAAGTCTGGGTCGCCCAGTAGAGCGTCATGGTGGTGCAAAGGTCGTCTTTGGAGAAACGGGTCTCGACGTTGCCGTTGCAATCGCTCCAAGCGCGGCGCTTTTCGAGAATCCATGAACAGAGACCAGCGGGCGAATCGTTGAGGGCGAAGGCGACGGTCTGCGGCCGAGTCGATTGCATCGCCATGTAGGCGCTGCCGTCGCGAAAGAACTTGCGGCCATGCTCGAGCCAGCCTTCTTCGCCGGGGCCGAAATCTTCGGGTGCGGGACCGGGACCGCCGCCGAAGTAATCGAGATTGATCATCAGATGGAGATGGATGCCGATCAGATGCTGCGCATATTTATGCCCGAGTTGCGCGGTGATGAGCGCGCCCCAATCGCCGCCCTGGGCGGCAAACTTGTCGTAGCCGAGCTCGTCGCGCATCAGCTTGACCCACAAATCGGCGGTGTTCCAGTAATTGATTCCCGGGGTCGTCAACGGATTCGAAAAGCCGTAACCGGGGAGGGACGGCACCACGATATCGAAGGCGTCGCGGGCGTCACCGCCGAAGGATGCGGGGTCGGTCAGCGGCCGGATGACCTTGTGCAGGTCCCAGAACGTCCACGGCCAGCCATGGCTCATGATGAGAGGAATCGGCTTTGGCCCCTTGCCGGGCTCGTGGATGAAGTGAATCGGGATGCCGTCGATGGTGGTCTTGTAGTGTGAGAAGGCGTTGATTTCGCGCTCGACCTTGCGCCAGTCGAAGGTGTCGCGCCAATAGTCGATCAGTTCTTTCAGGTAGGTACCGTTGGTGCCGTACTCCCATTTCGAGTTGGCGAACTCGGGGGCGAAGCGCGTGCGCGCGAGGCGCTCGCGCAGGTCCTTCAG
Organism: Binataceae bacterium (SeqCode); assembly: GCA_036489375.1. Taxonomy (GTDB): domain Bacteria; phylum Desulfobacterota; class Binatia; order Binatales; family Binataceae; genus JADMIL01. The sequence continues at coordinate 10,651 of DASXFX010000032.1, forward strand.
GGTGTCGTCGGGAATCGAAACGGTGAACTTCTCTTTAGCCATTGGTGTCCCCGTGCAGATGATTTGAAGGGGAAGTGGTCCCCGGCCCTTGCTCTAACATTACCCGCGCCGAAGGCAAAGCGAGCGCCGGTGAGATGCCCCGATCTGCGAGGTCACTTTCGGCTATGCGCGTCGAATTCCGACTTTCGGCTGGCGATTAAGCAACCCGTCGTCACCGGGCGAGGAATACGGTTACTTCTGTGGGTGGCCGGCGCCGAAGTAATCGCCGCCCTTGGCGCGAGCGTCGTCGGTGCCCCATTGCAGTTCGCGTTCAACCTTCTGCATCAAGGGGATGTGTTTTGAACAGTGCATGTAGGCTTCTTCGACTGAAACGATCACCCAGCGTTCGAGGTTGGCGGGATCCTTGCCGATGAGTTCGACGATCATCGAGTCGCCGGAAAGAGTGTCTGCGGCCGAACGACTTTCCAAAAGGGTGACGAACTCGGCGTGCTCGACGATGCGCGCGCCGCCGTTGACGTGAAGGCCGATGCGGTCTTTGGCGAAGTCGATGAACATCAGTCCGACATGGGGATTCTCGGAAATGTTTCCCATGCTCGACATGACGCCGTTGCCGCGGAACTCCGGGTAGGCGAGGGTTCGCTCATCAAGGACTTTGACGAAGTTCGGGTGGCCGGCGCGGAACGAGGCGTCCGCGTTGCCTTTTCCGTCGGCGGTGCCCACGAACATCATTTCCTGGCGGGTGATGAATTCGCGCATCGCAGGATTGAGATGATCGAGCACCCGATGCTTGTAGAAGGTGAGGGCCTGGAAGCTCTTGCCGAACTTTTCCTGAAGCTCATGCTCGCCGGCCGAGCCCGGCAAGACTTCCGCCTCCGACTCGGTCGATGAGGAGCCGTTGCGATTGCCGTTGGCCCATTCGACAATCTCGCGGACCATCGCGTCGCACGAGCCGCAGGCGAGGCCGGCCTTGGTCGCCTCTCGCACCGCTTCGATGGTAGTGCGTCCGGCCCTGACGCATTCGACGATGGCGCCCTTGTTGATGCGTTCGCAGTTGCACACTTGGGCATCGAGCGGGATCTGATCGAGCGTTATTCGTTTGGCCGGCCCACCGATATCGAACAGCAGGCTGAGACGCTGTTCGGGCAGCGGAGCGTTGGTCTCGAAAGCATGCAGCAGTTGGGTCGTCTTCCCACCGTCGCCCAGCAGAATGGCTCCGCTCAGGCGCCCGTCGCGAATAACCAGCTTCTTGTAAGTGCCGCGGCTGGGCTCGGCGAACTGCACGGTCTCGTCGCGCTGATCGGAGGCCTCAGTCACACCCATCGAGGCAAGCTCGACGCCGGCGACTTTGAGGCGGGTGGCAACTTTAGAGCCGTGGTAGGCCGCCCTCGAATTGGTTCCGGTGATGTGGTCCGCGAGCACCTTGACCTGTTCCCAGATCGGCGCAACCAGGCCGTAGGTCTGTCCGCGATGCTGGATGCATTCGCCCACCGCGTAGATGCGGGGATCGTCGATCGAGCGCATCTGGTTGTCCACCACGATCGCGCGCTCGACCGTGAGTCCGGCCTGGCTGGCAATTTCCGCATTGGGCTTGATGCCGGTGGCGAAAACCACCAGGTCGCATTCGAGAGTCTCGCCATTTTTGAATTGGAGGCCGCTGACGCGATCGTCGCCGAGGACCGCCTGGGTATCGACCCCCAGATGAATGCGGATGCCTTTCGTTTCCATCAGCGACTTCAGGATGGCGCCGGCGGCGGCATCAAGTTGCTGATTCATCAACCAGTGCGAGCGATGGACCAGATGGACCTCGAGACCGAGGCTGTGGAGCCCGTGCGCACACTCAAGCCCGAGCAATCCGCCGCCGATAACCACGGCGTGCAATTTTCCGGACGCATAGTCGGTCATGTGGCGGCAGTCGTCAAGCGAGCGAAACCCGAAGATCCCGCGTTTCGGATGGCCGTCGCTGCCAGTCAGTGCCAGTATTGGCGGAATGAAGGAGCGACTGCCCGTCGCGATAATCAGGTTGTCGTAAGGCTCCACCGAATCATCGGCACCGACCACGCGGCGGGCAAAGCGGAAAATGCGCGCTGCGTGGATGCCGGCGTGCAAGCGGATGGCATTCTGCTCGTACCATCCGAGCGGGTTAAGCAGGATTTCGCTGGCAGTGCGAGATCCGTCGAGCACCGCGGAAAGCATCACGCGGTTGTAGTTGCCGAACGGTTCGTCTCCGAACATCGCGATATTGAAGAGATCGCCGCCGCCGCGCGCGAGAATCTCTTCGACGGTGCGTGCGCCGGACATGCCGTTGCCGATGACGACCAGGTTGCGTTTCGCGCCCATCGGCTTAAATCTCCACGAAGCCCAGATCGATCATGATTTTTGCGGCTAGACCTTCCGGCGCGGCGATCATCAGTTCGATGATGCTGTCGGGCAGAATGTCGTCGATGATCGCGAGCGGCACATGAATCCCGCTCTTGGCACCGCACGGGAACAGCCGCATCGGTTTGCCGTCGCGCTGGAGCACCAGGTAGAGAAATTCGGGGGTCGGGTTGCCGATACGGCAGTAAATCAATTGAGCACGCTTGTCCGGCGGGACCTGGTAGGAGGCCTTTGGCTCGAGGCTAACCGGAGATTCCAATCCACGGCCGTGAAAGGCGAACATGCCCTGAATGAATCGGTGTACTTCGAACATCAGTGCCCTCGACTTTTAAGGCGTCAAATCGACTATCGATGGGAGCACTCTATCAAATTGACGCGCACCGGATACGAGATTTCCATTAGATGAGGTTCGGACTCGCAAGAACCTCGTAGGAGCTTCCGGATTTTGCGGCATAGAGAGAGATGGGTCGAGGAATCGTGGCGATCAGACTCAAGGAGGGGGTTCCGCGCCGAATTCGAAGGCCCCGGTATCGCAGGCGTTCGGATCCGTCGGATCGGGACGCCCGAAGCCGCGTTGATCGATCGTGAGCGGTTGACCCGATTGATCGAGACACTTCGCCAGCGGGATCGCATCGACGGCGGGACTCGAAGGCTGCAATGCGATCGTTTTAGTGGGACCGCCGTTATCCTGAAGTCCTGCGGTGCTGAGCAACGGCGCGACATCGTCGCCCGTCGGCTGCCCACCCGCGCCAGTGTGATGGCCGAATTTGCAGCTCGAATCATCCGCAATATCGTAGCCATCGCTTTGTGGGGAGTTGTAAATCAGGCAGTTCCCAGCTTCCGGTTGCGAGGTGTTTGCCGAGAAGATCACCGCATGAGTTTTGGTGACGCCTCGCAGCGCGAAGAGGCCGCCACCAGCGCCGTTGGCGCGGTTGTCAGCGATGGTGCTGTTGATAATCAGAGTGCCACAAGCCGGCGTGTTCCGAAGATTTCCGAATAGTCTGTTCAATGCCGGGGTTGCGCAGTCGCTGGAAATCGCACCGCCAAAGACGGCGGTATTTCGGCTGAAGGTGCTGTTTACGATCGTCAGGCTACCGCTCTCGTTGGAGATTCCACCACCCCGGACGTCGGGGGCGCCGTTTCCATCGAAGAGCGTCTGCGAAACCGTCGCAATATATTTCGTGAAAATTCCGCTCCCGGAATTGTTCGAAAAGGTGGTGGTGGCGACGGACAAGGTGCCCCAGTTTTCCACCGCCCGCCCCTTCGTCCGGGTGAAGGCGCTGCCGGTGATCGTCGCGGTCGATCCGGCGTCGTCAAAAATGGCGCGCGCGCCATTGCCCTCGAACTGGCAATTTTCCACCACGAGGTTGCCCCGATTTTGAATCGCGGAACCTTCGAGAATCGAATCGGCATCGATCAACAAGAGGTTTTTGATCGTCAGGGTCGCATTCGGATTGACGGTAAAGATCTGCAACCGCGTCGCGCCGCTGATCAACTTTCCGGGAGAACTACTAACAATATTGAGGCTTTGCGTGATCGCCGGCAAAGCACTGGTCAGGATAATGTTGTCCTGCGTGCTGAAAACGATCGTGTCGGTTCCGGAACCAGCCACACAGTCCTGCGATCCTGAATGATTGTTGCCGTTCGCATTCATGATCGCCTGCCGCAAACTGCAAGTTCCACTCGGTCCCGCAGGATCAAGGCGAGTCGTGACCGTAATCGTCGCGGCATTGGCGATGGTCGAAAGCAGCAGGAGCGCAACGACGAATGAGAACCTTCCCGCGAGCCTGACGATCGTCGATTTAGGAATTGTCGAAATAATCATCAATCAAAAGGCACCCTTAAGAAATCGCGGAGCTGATCTACACGGACATTCAAGTTCGAGCTCATGCAGATTGGTGCAATATCTAACTTAAAGCTTCCTTGAAACACAACTGCATAGCCAATTTGGCAAGCAAAAGCCCTAACTGGCAAATCCTGCCGCTATTATTGAGGGACTGCGGCGCCTAGAGGCCGCCGTCGATCGGCGCAAGGCGAAAGACCTGGCCGCCGGGAGCAGAGAAGAAGAAACGCGTCGGATCGGGGAAATCGACCGGCGTTACCCCGAACGCGAGCAGCCGGGCCTTCCAGGCCGCAGGATCGTCAACCTTGAGCTCCATCCAGAGCGCCTTGAGGTATTGGGCGTCGGTGAGGGTTTCGGCGGGCTCGACGAAGAAGAGGCCGAGGACAAAGCCGCCGTCGAACTCATAGAGGTCGAGGTCATCGCGCGGACTCGCGACCGGTTTGCATCCGAGCAGGTCGTCGTAAAAGTCGCGAGTGCGCTGGCGCAGGCTATGCGCGACGTTCAGTTTCAGATGGTTGCCAATCTGGACCATCGCGGAGACCTCCCCGATCGGTTGGCGGCGGTGCGAGCGCCAAGTCCGCCGGCCCGGCTCAGCTTGGTCGATAGCGGCGCTCGCTGTCAACGCGAAGAGTGTTCGCGCCATATCGAGCAGGGGCGCGGGCGAATGCCCGCGCCCCTGCCGCTATGGCGATGCGTTGCGCGAGGCGGGCCTGAGACCGGCGGTCT
>DASXFX010000049.1:0-3909 GCA_036489375.1 Binataceae bacterium (SeqCode)
CTCGTCCTCGTAGCCCCAGGTCTCCATGGCCGAGGGCCACTTCATGGCGATGTCGCGCGTCGTCGCGCCGACCTTCACCGCGCCGATCGAATCGTAAAGCCACTTGAGCGCGGTGTCGTAGGTTTCCTTCTGCTCTTTCGACGGCTCCTTGCCGACGCAATAGGTGCGGTAATAACAGGACTTGTAGCCGTTCCATGTGAGCGCGGCCAAATCCATGAACACGATGTCGCCGGGTTGGATGATGCGATCGGAAAAGTTGCGCCAGTTCGGCCAGGTGTTGGGGCCGGACGAGACGATCACGTCCTCGACGTCATCCATGCCGGGGAAATTATAGAGATATTCCATCAGGTGCGCGGTCACCTGATTTTCGGTGATGCCGGGGCGCAGGAATTTCATGCACTCCCAATGCGTGGCGTCGCCGATGGCGCCGACGATGCGGAAACATTCCTGCTCGTCTTCACTCTTGACCGCGCGCGCGTCCATCATCGCGCTCATGCCGTCGGTCCAGTTGATGTTCTTTTCCTTGAACACGTTGATCATGTTGATGTCGATGAAGTCGACACCGAGCTTCTGCCCGGCAACGCCGTGCTCCTTCATCGCCTGGATAACGGCGTTGACGAACTTGTTGACCTGTTGCGTCGAGGCCGGACCCGCCGCGCCTTTGATCCAGGCAAACGAATGGCGCACGTTTTCCTTCGGGATCCACGGCGAGTGCCGCTCGATCTGGAATCCGAGATCGCCCTGCTCGAACAGAATGGGAGCGCCGTCGCCGCACAGCATGGCGTAGCGCAGGCCCGGCTTGAGCCGGTTCCAGCCCGGCGTCAGCGTGCCGGTCAAATAGCGCACGTTCTCGTCGTACATGCAGAGCACGGCGCCGAGCCCGTGCTTCTTCATCATCGTGCGTGCGCGCTCGGTGCGGTACGTTCGCAGGCGATCCCAGTTGATCCGCTGCTGCCAATCCAGGCCGGCAATGCCGAAATTCGCTGTTCCCATGGCATCCTCCCGCGCGGCACTTCTTCGGTTGCGCCGCTTTATTTGATTGATTGGACGCGATGTTAGGCGGATGGCGGACTTGAAAGAAATAATATAATCTGCCAATCGCCATTAGTTTTCATAATACCGGTGTGGTGATGCGTCATATCCCCCTGCGGCAGGTCCGCGCCGTCATTGCGGTGTGCGAGGAAGGCTCCTTCACCCGCGCGGCGGAACGCGAAAACGCCACCCAGTCCGGCATTTCGCAGCATGTGGCGGCGGTCGAGCGCAAACTCGACGTCAAGCTATTCGAGCGCGCCGGCGGCAAAGTAACGCCGACACCGGCGGGCTTGAGTTATTACAAGCGCTGCGTGGAAGCGGTCGGCACGCTCGAGCAGGCGGCCGAGGAAGCCCGCGCGCGCGCCGGCCAGGTCACCGGCGATCTGCGCATCGGGTTGATGCCGACCTTTACCCGCGCGGTGCTCGCGCCCGTGCTCGACGACTTCGTGCCGCGCTGCCCGGAAGTGCGGCTGCACATCGTCGAGGGCTATAGCGGCCTGCTTACCGAAATGGTGCTCAACGACGAACTCGATTTCGCGGTGGTGCCGGCCTATGAGGGCACCGTCGGTTTGAAATCGCGATTGCTCGTGCGCGATCGCGAGATGCTGATTTCGGGTCCCAAGCGCGGCTTCACACCGCTTGCGCCCTTGCGCTTGGCCGAATGCAAACCGTTGAAATTCGTGGTGCCCGGACCGGACAATATCCGCAGGCGCAACCTCGAAGTCTATTTCCAGACCCACGGCGTTGAAGTCGATGGCTTGCTGGAAATGGACGCCATGATCGCCACGCTCGAATTTGTCGCCCGCTCCGACTGGGTGACGATCCTGCCGAGCGTGATCTCGGTCAACGACATCGGGCGCGGCGAATTGATCGTCAACCCGATCGTTGCCCCCGAGCTGCACGCCGAATTCGTGGTGATCCAGCCGACGCGGCGCACGCTATCCACACAGGCGCGCATGTTCCTCGAACGCTTCGAGCGCGAGGTCGCCCATATCCACGATGTGTGGGACCAAGCGATCGCGCGTCCCAAGAAAAGACTGCGCGCCTGATTATTTCGGCACGCGGCCTTTGATGGCGTTGGCGCGGCCCGCGAGGGTGATGCGCCCGTCCGCACCGACGGGAATTCGTGCGCGCGTGCCTTCCTTGAATTGCTCGCGTTCGCCGGGCGTCATTTTGGCGACGGTGGGGCCGATGCTGCTCGATCCCTTGAGGGTGATCGTCCAGAATTCCTCGAAATTCGCGAAAGTCCGATGCACGGTGATGTCCCTGCTCTCGATATTCTCGAGACCGGCGCCCGCCCACAATTCGCGCAGCGCCTCCATGCGCGACGCATCCTCGTTCGGTGGCCCGAGCGGTTTGAGACCCATGGTGCGCATTTGCGCGCGCAGCGACTCAATCGGAAATCCGCCGCCGGGCATGTCCCAGGTGTAGGACGCAACCAGCCCGCCCGGCTTGATCACGCGCGCCAGTTCGGCAATGCCCTTGGGCGGATCGGGAATGAAAAAGACCACCAGCGCCATCGTCCCCACGTCGAACTTCTTGTCGGTGAAGGGAAGCAACATCGCGTCGCCCTGATGGAACTGCGCCATGCCCGCCCCGGGCCGGGTGCGCGCGAAGGCCAGTTGCGCCGGCGACGGATCGACGCCGTGCGCCTCGGCAGGCTGACAGCGCTCGATCAGCAATTCGGTGAAGGAGCCGTTGCCGCAACCGACGTCGACGCAGCGCAGGCCTGTCGGGAGCGCCAGCCAGTCGAGGAAAACGTCGCCGGCAATCCGGCTCCATTTTCCCATCATTTCCTCGTAAGCAGCGCCGTCGTTAAACTGAACTGTCTGTTCGGACATTCTCGGAGCCTCTTAGACCGACGCCGGCGCGCCGGGCTGCTTGAGCGGATGCGCGCGGGCAAAGGCGTCATTCTGGAAGCAGGTATCGACGATGCGCTTGAAGGTTGGAAACGGGGCGGTGTCGACCTTGAAATAGGCGCACCCTACTGACTGCGCGGCGAGGCAAATATCGGCCACCGTGATCGAATCGCCTTGCGCGTAGCGCCCGGTTTCCTTCGAATTCGCCAGGTTGGCCTCCAGCGCCTTCAGCGCGCTCTCGTGCCAATGATGGCCCCACCTGGCGACGCCTGCCGCGTCGATCTTGTATTCATGTTCGAGATATTCGCGCACGCGCGGCACGATCAGCGGATGCGTATCGCAGGCGCAGATCTGCGCGATGGCACGCGCGCGCGCCCGCGCCTTCGGCTGCTTCGGCAGCAGCGGCGGATTGGGATGGGTCTCGTCGAGATATTCGAGGATGGCGAGTGACTCGAACAACACCGTGCCGTCGTCCTCGATCAGCGCCGGCAGCGCCATCATCGGATTGATCTTGCGGAAGCTGTCCTCGCGCTGCTTGCCCTGCGGGAGATTGATGTCGATCACCTCATCGGGCGTGATGCCCTTGAGATTGAGCGCGATGCGCACGCGGAATGTCGCCAGCGAGCGCCAGAAGGAAAAGAGCTTCATTGCCACACCCGTTATTTTTTTCCGCGTTCAGCCCAATAGACGCTCATCTGCGCGCCGTCGCCGCCACCGATGCCGTGCTTGGTGGCATCCTCGAAACCCGACAGCGCCGCCCTGGTGGCAAGCATATCCGCACCCAACGACTCGCCGGTCGCGACCATTGTGCGCAAATCCTTCAGGCCATTGGCGATGCTGAAGGTGGTCGGCCCGGGGTCTTTGTCGTCGAACATCTTCACGATCATCTCGGCGCGCGTCTTGAGAGCGTTGTTGGCGCCGTTGCTCTCGACAAACAAATCAAGCAGCCGCTTGGGCTCCCAGCCGACGCTGCGCGCAATCGCGAAGGCCTCGCCATAGGCCTGCCAAGCCACCATCA
>DASXFX010000213.1:0-7415 GCA_036489375.1 Binataceae bacterium (SeqCode)
CACGAGCGCTCGACATCAGCGCCTATTCGCTGGTCGCGATGGCGCGGGCGGCGGAGCCCTTGATGGAGGCGCGCGGCGGTGGCTCTGTAGTCACGCTCAGCTATCTCGGCGCGGTGCGTGCGCTGCCCAATTACAACGTGATGGGCGTGGCCAAGGCCGCGCTTGAAGCCTGCGTGCGCTACCTGGCGCTCGACCTCGGACCCAAAAATGTGCGGGTCAACGCACTCAGTGCTGCGCCGGCCCGGACCTTGGCATCATCGGCCATTCGCGATTACCATTCGATGTCCCACGAGGTCGAGGAGCGGTCGCCGCTCAAGCGTGCGATGAGGCCCGAAGAGGTCGGCAAGATGGCCGCGGTACTGCTGAGCGATCTTTCCAGCGGAGTGACCGGCCAGACGATTTACGTCGATGTCGGCTACAACATTACGGGTTAGTTGCTTCATTGTTTTGAAAGTCAAAATCCTTGCAAACTCTGAGCGGGCGAGCGCCCACAGGAGATTCCAATGGCGATAATCGCGGTGCCACAGCTTTCCGACAATTATGCCTATTTAATCGTTGATGACGCTTCGAAAGAGTGCGGCGTGGTCGATTGCTCGGAGGCCGGCAAGGTTCTGGATGAAGTGAAACGCCAGGGTCTGAAGCTGGTAGCGGTGCTGCCGACGCATTGGCACTTCGATCACGTCGGCGGCAACGAGGAGTTGGCGCGGGCGGTTCCGGGACTCCGCGTGTATGGCGCGCGCGCGGAGGGCGGACGCATTCCGGCGCAGACCGATGAAGTTGACGATGGCGGCACGGTTACGGTCGGCTCGTTGAAGGGACGCGTAATCGGCATCCCCGCGCATACCAACGGCCACGTCGCATATCACTTTCCGCAACTCGACGCGGTCTTTACCGGCGACACCTTGTTCATCGCCGGATGTGGCCGTGTGTTCGAGGGCAAGGCGAATACGATGGTCGAATCGTTAAGCAAGCTCGCCAAGTTGCCCGATTCCACCAAGGTTTATTGCGGACACGAGTACACGGCCAAGAATCTGCAGTTCGCCCTGACGCTCGAGCCCAATAACGCGGCGCTCAAGGCCAAGAATGATTGGGTGGTGAAGGCCCGCGCGGCTGGTCAATTTACGGTCCCCTCGACCATCGGTGACGAGAAACAGTTCAACCCGTTCCTCCGCACCGACAGCGCCGAGCTGCGCGCGAATCTCAAGAAACTCGATCCGTCAATCGGCAATGACCCGGTCGATATTTTTGCCAGGACGCGCGCCCTCAAGGACAAGTTCTAACGGCGCGCGCAATCGCTCGCGGGGATGACCCTGCCTCCACCGTTTGCCCCGCGACAATAGCGCGTTGGTTATTGCTTCAAGTCGGCGAGGAATTCCAACATTGCTGCATTAACCTCGGCGGGCTTCTCCTGCTGGGTCCAATGCCCCGAGCCCTTGATCAGCACGGTCTTGCGCAAATTCGGGACGAACGCTTCCATCCCGTTGCACAGTTCCGGGCGCAGAACGGGGTCGAGCTCGGCCGTGATCATCAGGGCGGGCTGATTGATTCGCTGCTCCTGTCCGGCGCTCTCTTCCCAACTGCGATCGATACATCGGTACCAGTTCAGGCCTCCCCGAAATCCGGTCTTTTCAAACGCCTTGACGAAGACCTCAAAGTCGGACTCGGGCAGGAATTTTCCTTGCGCCCGGTCGGGCAGACGGTCAAGGATGCCACCGCCGGCGGGACCCCATACTCCCGGCGGCGCGCTTTTGTCGGTGACCGCGACCAGATCGCTCGCGCCTTGGTAGAACCCTCTCAATGATCGGCGAACGTCACGCTCCAACTCCGCTTCCGCCACGCCCGGGTCCTGAAAATAGAGGATGTAGTGGAAGTTGCCCTGCGCCATCAGACGCATAAGGTCGGTCGGTTTCATCGGGGCGCGCGGAAAGAAAGGCGTGTTGACGCCGATAACGCGCGTGAACCGGGTAGGCGCCATCATCGCGGCGTTCCAGGCGACTGCGCCGCCCCAATCGTGCCCGACGACGACCGCATTCTCGAGTCCGAGCGCGTCGAGCATTCCGGTCAGGTCGGCGACCAGATTTCGCTGCGTGTAGGCTTCGATTGGCTGCGGGCAGGCGGTTTCGCCATAGCCGCGCTGGTCGGGAGCGATGGCGCGAAAGCCCGCGTCCGCAAGCGCCCGCATCTGATGCCGCCACGAGTACCAAAGTTCGGGGAAGCCGTGACAGAGCACCACCGGGTAGCCGGAACCGGCCTCGGCCACGTGCATCCGGATGCCGTTGGTATCGACGAACTTATGAGCGAAATCAGCCATGGGCGATCGCCTCGACTCGGTTAAGTTGCAGCAGCATTATTCTGATTCATCGCAATGAGGGCCGCATCCGGTGAGGGCATCGGCAGAATGCCGCATGAACCCATGCCGGAACCATCGCGAAGCAGTTTCGCTCAATTTGACAATTTTACGCAACCGGCAATATCTTCAGGTTTCCAAACCGGCCGCCCTGGCCGACGGAGGATGCTCCCATGAGTCGCGACTTTGAATTCAGGCAACTGCTGCGTGCGTACCGCGCTGGAATTATCAGTGAAAAGACGTTTGAGGCCGAGATGGCCGCGCTCGAGCATAACGGCAACTCCAAAGGCACCGCCAGTGGTTTTCGCGCTTTCGGCAAGACCTACAAGTCCGAACGGGACGCGATTGTGAGCTTTCTCGATCGCGGGCACGCGGCGGAAGCCAACGGAGCCTTGACCTTCGGTAACTGGGCCAAGGTCTGCACCACCGATTGCATTCGGAGTGGTCTGCGCATGATCGCGGAGCGCGAGGCCTATCACGCGCGCATTTTCGAGAATCGGCTACGGGAACTCGGCGGCGAAGCCCGGGCCCAAGCGAGCGCAGAAAGCGTCAAAATTCGCGAATGCGCCTCGGACCCCAAGATGACGGATAACGCAAAGCTGCTCGAGTTCGACTCGGTTTTGTCGAATCCCGAAGAGCTCATCCGTCCGATCTTCGAGTTCGTCGATCAGATCAAAGAAGACATGGAGACCAAGGAAGCGTTGAAGCTGTTCGCGGAAGACGAGCTTTCGAGCGCGAAGTGGCTGAAATATGCATGCGCGGCGCTCAACGCTCCGGCAGCGGAGACTTCGATGAACTCGGTGGTTATGACCGAGGAAATCTGACGCCCGGGGGTAACCTCGCGCTATGCTTACACCGTAAAGAAACGAGGCCGGGTGCTGTATGCGCCCGGCCTCGCTGTTTTGAATGGTCTAACTGGAGAATCAGTCGTCCGACTTCTGCGACGGAGGCGGCGGTGCGGCTCCTCCCATGGGACCGCCGGCCGGCATCTCCTGCTTGGAAAAGCCAGGCGGAACCGCGAAAGTATCGGCGGGCAGATCCTTCGACGCGATTTGAGTGACCGTGGTTTTGCTCACTACCGCCGGCCGATTCGCGAGCATCTGCTTCATTTTGGCCGCCTGATCGGGCGACATTCCGGGCATCGAAAAATTCGTAATCTTGGTGGTTGAATCGAGCTGCATTGGGACGCCGTCCGGCACTTGGCCTTGCATCGCCATTGGAGTGCCCTTGACCTTTGCCGCCATCGCCTTCTGGAAGGCGTCGAAATCGGTCGCGCCGGGAGCCTTGGTCGAGAAGCATCCGGTGACCGTGTACTGATTGCCCATCATCGACCCGGACCCGGTATATTCCTGGCACGGATAGCCGGAAACAGTCTTGCTGCCGCCGGTCTTTTTGAAATTGAGCGTGGACATCCGTTGCGACATCATTTGCGCCATCGGGCCCGATGGCGGAAACGCGATTTCAACATATTGTTTCTTGGCCGGGCTCATCAGGAACATCTTGTTGTTGTCGAGGTCGATAACGACCTGAGCGCGATCGGTGACGCGCTTCTGCTTGTTGCCCTGGATCATCACGGTGCTGTTGCGCGTGACGGGTTGCCCGTTGCCCTGGTCGATGACCTCCTGCTCGGTGACGACGACGCCTGCGTGGGCGAAGGTGGAGCCGGCGAAAATCGCGAGGGCCGCTAATGCTGCGGCAACTGGTTTCATAGTGATTGTCCTCCGTGCGCGCTTGGAACCTTGATTACGTTGCGAGTCGGGCGGGCGGCCGCGACGCTGGCCCTTTCATTAAACATGCGATGGGCGGTAAGCGCGGCCAGCCCAATTAATACCCACACCATTTCCTTGAGGCGGCGCAGCACGCCGATAGCAAAGCCGACGCCAGCCGGATATCCGAGCAACGAGAGTATGAGGGCCTTGCCCCCCTCCTGGCTGACGAGCTTCGCCGGAATCAGAAAGGTTGCGCGCTCGATCAGCAGGCCAAGCGCTTCAACCAGCAGCACCGTGACAATTCTCGCTGGCTGATGCAGCAGCGTCAGCAGGATGTAGATCTCGACCGGACCCATGCTCCAGGCGAAAAAATAACATACGCACGACAGCGCGAGGCGGCTGCGATTGCACCTGTAGAAATCGATGAGCAGACCGTCGGCCTCGGCCGCCGCGGCTTTCACCTCGGGATCGGCGAGATGGCCAAGGTTGAGCTTGGCCGCACCTTTCCACAGCATCGAGAAAGGATGCTTCATCTGGATAAAGAAGAAGCCGATCGCGAGCGCGATCGCGAAAGCCAGTCCACCCATCATCGGCCAGAAGAGATGATACAGGCGCGCTTCGAAGGGCAGCCCGCTCATCAGGGCGGTGCTGATAAAGCCGATTTGACCGATCGCCTCGGCCAGCGAAGCCACTACTACCGTGGCGAGCCCGACCGCCATCGCAAGCTTGCGTCGTACAAACATGGCCATTACGAATTGGCCGCCGAGCTGTGCGGAGGGCGTGACGTAATCGACCGCCTCGCCGGAAATGCGCGCGGCGAAGAGCTCACTGAAGCGGAGCTTGCGCGGATAGTCCTTGATCGTAACGCGCCATCCGAGGGTGTTGGCGATTCGGGAGATCGATTCGAGCGCGATCGTCAACGCCAGACCCCATCCGGCCAGCCGGATGTAGGAAACTACCTCGGTGAAGCCGAAGCGGTGCAGGAACCAGACGTAGAAGGACAGTGCCAGGAGCAGGATCAGAGTTTCGAATCGACGCATCGGTGGAGGAGGTAGAAGCGCCACGGGACGGGCGCATATCGGGCCATTCTTTCAGTCGCGGAGATTGCGCGCAAGGCAGTCGGTATGCAGGGCGCGGTCAGCCAGAATGCTCAATCCGAGGTAGAGTTGATAGCTTCCGGGGAGTCTCCAGGCATGAGCCAGAGCCCCACTGAAGGATCGCGGCGCATCCTGGCCGGTGAACCAATCAAACCTTGAAGCGAATATGGATGATGTCGCCGTCCTGCATCACGTAGTCGCGACCCTCGAGACGGAGCTTGCCGGCTTCCTTGACCTTGAGGTCCGATCGCAACTCGAAGAAATCGCTGTAGCTGACGACCTCGGCGCGAATGAATCCCCGTGCTATGTCGCTATGGATGCGGGCGGCGGCTTCGAGTGCGGTCGCGCCGCGCCGCAGCGACCAGGCGTGAGCCTCGGGTTCGCCGGCGGTGTAGAAGGTGATGAGCCCGAGGTACTCGTAAAGCGCAGTGATTAAGCGGTCGCGCGCGGGCTGCTCCAGACCGGCATCCTTGAGTAGTTCGGCCTGTCCAGCGGAATCGAGCTCCCAGAGTTCGGACTCGAAGGCGGCGGCAAGCCGAAACGCATCGAGTCCGCGCGCGGTCAGTGCGGCGCGATCGCCTTCGGACATCTGTGTGGTAGCGCGATCGGCGTCGCAATTGATCACGGCCAGGACCGGCTTGCGCGAGAGAAAGCCGAAGCTGGAAAAGGCCGCGAGCTCCTGCGCCGTCATTTCGAGGGTGCGCAGAGGCTTGCCGTCCTCGAGCCACTTCAAGCATTTCTCCAATCCGGCGCGTTCAAAATCGATGTTCCCTTTCTCTTTCTTCAGGCGTTCGAGCCGGCGTTCCGTCTGATCGAAATCGGCGAAGATTAATTCGCTCTCCACGCTTTCGACCGCCGCGACCATCGGAGTTTCGCGCCCGGCAAACTCGGGGATCACGATCATGAGCGCGTCAACATCGCGAATCAGCGGCAGCAGGCTCGGGTCGAGCGCGGCCCCCTCTTTCTGCTCCTTGGGATTGGGTGCGAAGTCCAGCACGGTCAGCTCGACCGGGATTTTCTTCTTCGAGCCGTAAGTAACCTCGAGAAAGTCGAGCCGCGGCTCCGAGACCCTGATTTGGCCGGGCCGCGCACGATTCTTCGAGTCGCCCTGGCCCGCGATCGGCGCAAGTCCGGTCAATGCATGAAATACGGTCGATTTGCCGACGCCGCGCGCGCCTATGATTCCACTCTTCAAAGTCAGGCTCCGAACCCCAAAGATTTGCATATCCGTGGCGCGCAGGTAAGTACCGCCGCGCATTTAATGCGCCGCTATGGTAGGAGAGCAGAACAAACGCAGGAGGCTCTCGCGATGCCAAAGGCCCCGGCCGACTACCAGACCCGCTATCCGATCGATTTCGGCGATATCGACCCGTCAGTACAGCAAACCGTCGTGCAGCTCTATGCGGCAGACGGTGGTAAATCGCGGGGAATTCTCTATCAGCCGGCGCGTGGTAAGCCGCGCACGGTGGTAATCCTGGCGCATCCCCGAGCCGATTTCGCACAGCATTACTCAATTCCCTTTTGGATCGATGCCGGCTTCGCGGCGTTCGCGCAAAACACGCGCTACCTCAATAACGATTCCATGATGATTCACGAAAACCTGCTGCTCGACCTCGCGGCTGGAATCCGTTTTCTGCGTGAGGAGCAGGGGTTCGAGCGCATCGTGATGATCGGGAATTCAGGCGGCGGGTCGCTCTTCTCCTATTACGATGCCGAGGCGCGCAAGACCGGCGGATCGCGGGTTGCGGCGCCCCCCGGTGGCGGCCCGCCGGACTTGAACAAGTTTGAGATGCCGACCGCCGATGGCCTGATTCTGCTGGCGGCGCATCCGGGCCAGGGACGCGTCCTGATGGTCTCGCTGGACGCCGCCGTGGCCGACGAGAATGATCCCTTCGTGAGCGACGCCGCGCTCGATATGTACGATGAGCGCAACGGTTTCCGGACGCCGCCGGCGCCGAGCCATTACGAACAGGAATGGCTCGCGCGCTATCGAGTGGCACAGCGGGCACGCGCCGCGCGTATCGATGCAATCGCACGCCGCTATATTGAGGAATCCGCGATCTCGCGCTCCGCGACGAAAGCCCCCGGCTTTGCGAGCACGCCCCCCGACTATCGCGCACATATGCAAAGGCGCACGATGGCGCCGCGAATCATGGTCATCTATCGCACGCAGGCAAATCCCGCCTATCTCGATTTGACCATCGATCCGTCGCAACGCGTCGTCGGTTCAATCTTCTCGCCGCGCCCGGACCTCTTTAACTA
>DASXFX010000123.1:0-18842 GCA_036489375.1 Binataceae bacterium (SeqCode)
CAGGATATCTTCGTCGCCGACGTGCGCAACGAGTACGTATTGTCTGGCGCCGCGGACAAGCGCATCGAATTTATCGAAGGCGCCGAGCACTTCATGCGCGCCGGTGGCACCAAGGCCAATCTCGACGAGCCTCGGCCGCGCCTGATGAAGCTGCTGACGGAGTGGACCCGCGAACGCTTTGCTCCTTGAGGGCGTCCGCCTGAACGGGTTTCGCCTATGGTGACTGACGGCGGCGAAAAGCTGCTGTCAGCGCGCGCGTCAACGGCTCCCAATCGCCGACCAGGCCCAGGTTGGCCCGTTCGAAAATCACCGCGTCGGGATCATTGTTGATCGCGACCACGGTTTCGGCGCGCTTGATGCCCACCGTATGATTCGGCACGCCGCGGATGCCGACCGAGAAATAGAGCCGCGGTCCGATCGCCTTGCCGGTCAGTCCGACCTGCAACTGCCGCGCGACCCAACCCTTATCTGTCACGCGCCGCGTCGCACAGAGGCCGGCCCCGATCGTCCGCGCGAAATCCTTGACCACCTCGACGCCCTCGGGACCGCCCACGCCCATTCCGATTCCGACCACCACTTCGGCGCCATCGAGCGGAGCGACGGTGTGGTCGAGGTTCGAGCTCGATTCGATCAGCCGTGTCATCGGCTTCGCCACCTCAACGCGCACGGTCTCGATTTCCGCGACTCGAGCGGGATTAGGCGCGCCAAGTTCGAGCACGCCCTGTCGCACCGTCGCCATTTGCGGATAGGTCTTCGAGAGAATGGGCGCGACGATATTGCCGCCGAATGCCGGCTTGAGCGCGACCATTCGGCCTTCGCCATCGAGTTCCAGGCCCACCGCGTCGCCGGTCAGCCCGAGGCCGAGGCGAGCTGCCAGTCGCGGACCCCAGTCGCGGCCGCGTTCGCTCGCGCTCAGCAGTAGCGCCCACGGCGTGCGCGCGTGGACCAGATGTCCGATCGCCTCAGCCGCGGTCTCGGGTGAGTAATTGTGCAGAGCCGGACTTTCGACCAACAGCAAGTGATCGGCGCCATAGCTCGCGAGGATGCCGGCATGATGTGCCGCCGTGCCCGGTAACGCGACCGCTACCAGCGCACCGCCCAGTTTGGTCGCGAGCCGATCGCCCGCCGACAGCAATTCAAGCGTGCATAGCGTGACTTGGCCATCGAGCATGGTCTCGACTACGACCCATACGTCACGGCCGCGAACCGGCTTGCGCGCTTGCGCCGCAATCGGAGCGCGATTATGCACCCGCGGCGTCAGCGCGCCCGTCTTCTCGAGCGTCGCGATCACTTCCTCGGCCGCCCGCTCCGGGTCGGTCGCGTCGATCATCCTGCATTCGACCTTCGGCGATTCTTGTGCGCGAACTTCCTGCACCCACGTCGGCGATCCCGCAACGCCGAAATTCGCCGCGTCGGCGTCCAACTCCGCCGCACTGACCGACGCGACCGTTTTCGATTGCGCCGCTTCGCGCGTTTTGGCGTCGATTTTGACGGGATTTATCAAGCGCTCGGCGCACGTCAGCAGCGCCGGCATCTGCGCTTCGACCTGCTCGACGCCTTCGTCGCTCTCGCGCTCGGCGATGATCCGGCTGCCATCAAGGTCGAGCTTGCGCACTCCGGTAATCTGCGCGATTCCCAACAGTTCGGCGATCTCGGGACCGACCTGGCCGGTCTCGGCGTCTAGCGAGTATTTTCCCAGCAGGATCAGATCGAAGGCCTCGCGCTTGAGCCACGCCGCCAGCGCGCGCGCAGTCGCGAGCGTATCCGATCCGGCAAAGGCCCGGTCCTGCAGATGCACCGCGTGATCGATTCCCATCCCGAGCGCATCGATTAGCGCCTCGCGTGCCTGCGGCGGCCCCATCGTGACCGCGACGGTCTCGAAACCGAGCCGATTCTTCAGATCGACCGCTTGCGCGATCGCCCGCAAGTCGTACGCGCTGATGACGTTGACGCCATCGCGCCGGATCGTTCGGGTCGCGGGATCGAAGTTGGCGTCCTCGACCAATGGAATCTGCTTGATACAAACTGCGATCTTCGGCAACGCGATCACCTCTTGAGGCGAACGCTAATCAAGCGCGGGCGTGGATGCAAACTGGCGCGTTCGCGTCACGGGTGCTTAATCCCGTGCCGACTATCGGGTAGTTTCGCTGTGTGAGATCGTTCCATCGTACCTCGATCAACCCAGCGGCGCGGCTGCCTGCGATGCTGACGTTGATGATGCTTGTCGTGACGGCGCTCGCCGGTTGTGGCGCTCCCGCCAGCGCGCGGCGCACCAGCAGCGGACCCCAGCGCATCGTGTCCCTCGCCCCCGCCATCACCGAGACCCTCTTCGCCCTCGGTGCCGGTGCCGAGGTCGTCGGCGTCTCCCAATACTGCGACTATCCTCCCGAGGTCGTGAAGCTGCCCAAAATCGGCACCTTCCTCACGCCCAATATCGAGGCGATCGCGGGCCTCCGCCCGACCATCGTGATCGGCCTCCAGACCTCCTCCGACTTGCGCGAGATTCGCGCGCTGAATGCGATGGGCTACCAGACCCTGATGGTTGACGATAACTCGATCGCCGGTATCGAAGCGGGCATCCGCATCATCGGCAATGCGATCGGACGCGCGGCTGCGGCGCGCGCGCTCATCGATCGTACACATCTCCGCATCGCCGCCATCCAGGAGCGTCTGCGCAGCGTCCCGGATCGTCGCGTGCTGATGGTCGTGGGGCATCAGCCGATGGTCGCAGTCGGCACCGGCACCTACCTCGATGAGCTGCTCACGATGGCGCGGGCGACCAATATCGCCGCCGCGTCCGCGCAGACCTGGCCCCGCCTCAGTCTCGAGTACATCATCGCGATGCGCCCCGAGGTTATCCTCGACGGTCAAATGGGGACGGACCCGAATTTGCCATCGGCCTTCTGGGCGAAATATCCAAGCATCCCGGCCGTCCGCGATCACCGCGTTACCGGCTATCCCGAAGACCCGACGCTGCATCCCGGGCCGCGCATCGTGCAGACCCTGGAACTGCTCGCGCGCTTGATTCATCCCGAAGCGTTCGCGCATGCCACTGCGGTTCCGGCGCGCCTCGCGAATCCGCCCACGTCTTATGCGATCGGCTCGGGGTCCGCCGGATGAGCGAGCCCGCGATCAAGCACTCTCCGGATGCGGCGGACCTTGCCCTGGCCGACTTGGCCGACGCTCATCTGACCCGCGCCCGAATGGCCCTCACCCTCGTCGTCCTCAGCATCGTTTTGATCCTCGTCTCGATTATCGCGGTGGCCTTCGGCAGCGTCCACATCGACCTGATTCGCGCGGTCGTCGATCGCGCGAGCCCCGATCACGCGATCCTCTTCGGCGCGCGGCTCCCTCGCGTCCTGATGGGTGCGATCGTCGGCGCGGTCCTCGCCGCCGTCGGCGCCGCCCTGCAGGCCCTCGTGCGCAATCCGCTCGCCGAGGGCGGCATCCTCGGCATCTCGGGCGGCGGCGCGTTCGGCGCCATCGTCGCCTTGGTGGTGTTCTCGCATCTCGGCGGCGCCGACATCGCCATCCCGCTCTGCGCGTTTGCCGCCTCGCTGCTCTCGACCCTCGCGGTTTACCGCCTGGCCCAGGTTGACGGCCGCCTCGAGCCCTTCACCCTGCTGCTGGTCGGCGTTATCTTCAATGCGTTCTGGGGCGCCGCCATCATGCTGGTCAACAGCGTCGTCAACTTCTTCTTCACGCACAGTATTATTTTCTGGCTGATGGGCAGCTTCGAAGCGCCGACCTATCGCGAGGTTGCGATGGTCGCCGTGCTCGGCGGCATCGGCTTCGCCGTCCTGCTTTACCACGCCCGCGATATGAACCTGCTCAGTCTTGGCGACGACGAAGCCGCGGAGTTGGGCGTCGAGGTTGACGCCGTGCGGCGCATCATCTTCATCGCGACCTCCGTGATGATCGGGGCGGCCGTTTCGGTCAGTGGAATTATCTCGTTCGTCGGCCTCATCGTCCCGCATATCCTGCGCACTGCGATCGGCGCGGACCATCGCATGCTGATTCCCGCGTCGATCCTCGGTGGTGCGGCCTTCACCGTCGCCGCCGACCTGATCGCGCGCACCGCGATCGCGCCCTCGGAACTGCCGGTCGGTGCAATCACGGCCCTTTGCGGCGGCCCCTTTTTCATCTATGTCCTGCGGCGCGAAGGCCGCAAATCGTTGGTCCTGTGAAAGGCGAGAGGGAACCGCTCGCGGCCACCGCGTCTTCGACGCCTCATGCCTCCGCTGATGCAGCAGAAGCGGCCGCACCTGCGGCATCGGGTGCCACTGCCGGCTCGTCCGTCGCACCTTCCTTGTCTGTTGCCGCCATCAACGACGCGGCCACCGCCGCTCCCTCGCCGTCTAATGCTGCTGCCTATGCCGCCGGCACGCCCGAATGTCTCCCGGCCGCGGGCGCAGTCGCCCTTCGCGCGATCAACCTTACCGGCGGCTACGGCGATCGCCAGGTCCTGCATAACGTCTCGATCGACGTGCACGCGGGCGAGTTGCTCGCGATCGTCGGACCCAACGGCGCCGGAAAATCGACCTTGCTCAAAATTCTCAGCGGTGCGCTCCCGCCGTGGAGCGGCGTCGCCGAATTGGAGGGGCGTCCGCTCGCCGCCTACGACCGCCGCGCGATCGCCCGGCGGCTCGCGATGGTCGCGCAGGAGAATCTGGTCGCCTTTCGCTTCTCCGTGCTCGAGATCGTCCTGATGGGCCGCGCGCCCCATCTCGGGCCATTCCACTTCGAGACTCGCCACGACCTTGCGATCGCGCACGCCGCGCTCGAACGCTTCGACCTCCTCGGGCTGGCGCGCCGTCCGATTCAGGAACTCTCCGGCGGCGAGCGTAAGCGCGTCTTTCTCGCTCGCGCCCTCGCGCAGGATCCGCACGTCGCCCTGCTCGACGAGCCCACTGCATTTCTCGACTTGCGCCACGTTGCCGAAATCTTCGCGCGGCTGCGCGAGCTGCGGATCGAGCGCGGCTTGGCGGTTGTCGCTACCCTGCACGACCTCAACGCCGCCGCCTTGCACGCCGATCGCGTCCTGCTGATGAAAGACGGGGCCACCGCCGGTTACGGCACTCCGGAAGAGGTCTTTACCGCCGCTAATCTGCGCGCCGTTTACGAAACCGAGGTTTACGTCGGCCGCAATCCCGCCAACGGCTCGATCACCGTCCTCCCCGGCGCAATCGTTCGACCAGGGAAATGGGACTGAGCAATGACCAATGATGAGATGCGAAAAGCGCTTCAGGAACCCCTATTCGATAGCGTAGGCGAGGGACCTACTCTTCCTGCACGAGCATCGCGAACGTACTCGTGAGGATCTTCCATCAACTTGGTGTTATCTTCATAGGGCGCAGCCCGCATCTTCACCAATGGGAAGTCTGAAACCTCGTGAGGTTTCAGTTAAAAACTATTAGTTTCGTGTTCCTCAACCATCATCCCCTTCTCCGCCTCTTAGATTAGGTCCGCAATGATCCCGCAACGACCGGACGGCCCCTTGAACCTGATCTTCGACGCCGACGACACTCTGTGGGATTCCAACGTCCATTTCCTCGAGGCCGAAACCACCTTCGTCGCCACGCTCGGGCGCGCCGGCATTCGCGACAATCTCGCGATTCGCGCTGCGATGAGGCGGCACGAGTTGCTGATCATCAAGCGTCACGGCTATGGTCGCCGCCCCTACGTGATGGCGTTGCATCAGGTGGCGACCGAGCTTGCGCCGCCCCATCATCATGAAAATTTGCGCGCGGAGGTCGAAAGTATTGGCGAGAAGCTGGTTGATCGCCACTGTGAATTGCTGCCGGGCGTCGCGGCCACTCTAGGTGAACTCGGCCGGCGTCATCGTTTGCTCTTGTTCACCAAGGGCGATCCGGGCGAACAATTGCGCAAGCTCGATCGTTCCGGCCTGCGCCCGCACTTTGCTCGCGTCGGCGTGCCGCGGGAAAAAGATCCGGCGAATTATCGCTTGCTCATCGCGCAGGCCGAATTGGACCCGGATCGCACCTTTATGATCGGGAATAGCCCGCGTTCGGACATCAATCCGGCCCTCAAGGCGGGCTTAAGCGCCGTTTTCATTCCGCATCCGCACACCTGGGAGCTGGAACACGAAGAAATCGATCACTCCGACGAACGGGTTATAACGATTACTGCCTTCCCCCATCTACTCAAAGTGTTCTAGACTGTAGTAGGTAATGGCAACAGCACATCTTAGGGTCGCCGGCGAACCGGCCGAAGTCCGGCGGCCTCCGCAAAAGAAATCGCGCGCGCGCAAACCGCCGATCGCCCTGCGTCCCCTCCATCGGATATGGCGGCGTACCATCGATGATGTCGAAGTGGTGCCCGTCGATTTGCCCGTGCGCCGTCTGCCCGCGGCGCTCTCGGGGCTGGTCGCTTGCCAGATCAGCGACTTTCACGTCGATCGCGAGGAGGATCTCGCGCGGCTCCAGCAGGCCGTCGATACCATCAATCGCCAGAATCCCGATTTCGTCTTCCTGACTGGCGATTACTTCTCCGGTCCGGACACGATGCGCCGTTATATCGACGACTTCCGGCGCGCCCTCAAGAATCTGAATCCCCGCCACGGCGTCTTTTCGATTGCCGGCAATCACGACCACTGGTCGTCCTTCGGGATGATTTCCGAGGCCTTGCGCGGCGCCGGTGCCCGCGTCTTCGCCAATCAGCACGAACGCCTGAAGATCAACGGCGAAAGCGTCGTCATCGTCGGCATCGACGATCTATGGTCGCGCCGCGCGGAGCCGTCGCGCGCGTTTCAAGGAATCAAGCCAGACGATTGCACGATTGTCCTCGCGCACAACCCCGACACCGCCCTCTACACCCATCACCTCTCGCCCGGTGTGATGTTGTCGGGGCATACGCATGGCGGCGTCGTGCGCATCCCGTACTATGGTTCGCTCATCCGCTCGATCCTGCGCATCGGCAAAGACTACTACGCCGGGTTGAATCGCTACGGCGATTTCTACATCTACACCAATCGCGGCCTCGGCACCTTCTGGATGCGCATCCGGATCAATTGCCGCCCCGAAATCTCACGCTTCAATCTGATTGCGCTGGCCGACAGCGCCCATCGCGAAGTCCCCAAGCCGCGCCCCAAAAGACGTCGCCGTCCGCGCCACGCCTAAGCACCCGCGACGTCTAGCCCGCGCCGCGCCCAACGCCGGCGACGCTGGCATTCGCCGCGACGCTCTTCTCGCCCCTCCCGATCATCGCCGTCCTTGAAAACCAAAATCAGGCGCTATAGCAAACCGGCAACCCCGCCAATCAAGAATCTGCGAGGCTCGCCTCGCATCAGCTCGAATCCAAAGATATCCACAGCTTTCTTTCCGGATTTTTAGGCCGATGCACCCATTGGTGCTAAACTCGATTAAGTGATGCTCAATGGTACCTCGAAACTTTCCTGTCTTCGAAACCGCCTTCAACTGAAACCCGCCGCCCGCACCGTCGCACCCGAACCTTTCTGAATAAACGAACCCAATTTTGCCGCGCAATTCCAGCCTTTCTCATCTTCAGGCGATCGCAGGAGACTCGAAACCATCAAAAAGATCGACGCATCACCGCTTCGGCGTTAGGATTGATGACGGTCTGCACACCTTCGACCGAGCCATCCTATGACTGACACCGATCGAACCATCGCGATCGCCGGAGGCTCCGGCTTTATTGGACGGGCAATCGTGCGCCGATTGCTCGCAACGCCCGGACTCAAGGTGCGGCTGCTGACGCGCGATCCCGAAAAGGCGCGCGCGCGCCTGACCCGCGATAGCAAAGCCGAGGACCACGGCACGGTCGAGCCCTCCAGCAAAATGGAACCGCCCCCCAATATGGAGCCTCCCGGCAAAATCGAGTCGCTGGGCAACATCGAGACCCTCGGCAATATTGAATTCGTCACGGCCGACGTCAATGCAGCGGCCCAACTGCCAAAGGCGCTTGCAGGCGCCGACACCATCATCAGTGCAGTCCAGTTCGACGGTTACCCAATCGAGAATCCTTCGCGCGGGCTCACCTTCAACCGCGTTGACTATGGCGGCACGATCGCGCTCATCGCAGCGGCGAAAGCGGCCGCCGTCGCGGACTTCATCTACATCAGCGGCGCGGCCGCCGACGAGCGTTCACCGAATCCTGCTTTTCGCGCGAAAGGACGCGCCGAGCGAGCGTTGCGCGACTCCGGACTCACGTACACGATTCTGCGGCCTTCGTTGGTCTATGGACCGGAGGATCGAGTCGTCAACGGGCTCGCCAAGGCCTTGCGCATGAGCCCGGTGATGGTCGTTCCTGGCAGTGGACGGCAACAAATGCGACCGCTTTTCGTCGATGATCTCGCCGCCTGCGTCGCGCTGGCGGTGGGCGGTCGCGGCCACAACAAGATCTACGAGGTCGGCGGTCCCGATCTCATGACGTTCGACGATCTCGTGCGGCTGCTGATGCAAATTACCGGGCGCCGGCGGCCGCTTATCCACGTCCCCGAAAACCTGCTGCTGATCGCTGGCGCGATTGCCGAAAAGTTGCCGGGCGCGCTCTTCTCGCGCGACGCCGTTGCGTTTCTGGTGGCCGACAACGATTGCGACATCCAGCCGCTGATGGCGGAGTTCGGGCTCACCCTCACGCCCGCATCCGAGGCACTCGCCTATCTCGCTGGAGCTTGATTCGACTTGGCTCCGCGCGTGACCACGTACGACACCGATCGCCGACCGCTTGAATCGAGCTAGTAAGCAGGACGCATGCGCGATGCGCTCGCCGCATCAGCGGCGTTACGTCAGCGGCGATCGCTGCAACATTCGACGCCGTGCGAGAAGATTCGACGGGCGGACCTGCAAGCTAGATTTCTCGCCAACCGGGGCCTTTATGACCGAAGTTGAAAAGTTCAGGATGAAGAATCTCGCCGAGAATCTCGAGCGACTCGACGATCCGCGGTCCGGGCCGATTGAAGTACTGATTGCCCTCTCCCAGAAACACTTTTCGTGCTTTGACGGCTTTGAGTCGCGGCCATTCGGGCCGCGTGGTCAACGCGGGTAAGTCGATGGCGGCGCGATCCATATTGAAGCCGCACGGCGCGATAAGGATCAGGTCAGGGTCGGCTGCGACAATTTCTTCGAATTTCATCCACGGCGAATGCTCGCCCGCCTTGCCGAAAAGATTGACGCCACCTGCAATCGTGACCAGTTCTGGCATCCAGTTGCCGGCGGCCATCAGCGGATCGATCCATTCGATAATGGCAACGCGAGGACGTGAAGCGGCGGTGCGGGCACGCTCCTCGATCGAGTGCATGCGCGCTCGAAGGCGTCCAACGACGTCGCTCGCATGACCCTTTACGCCCAACGCCTCGCCGACGTGCTCCATGTCCGTGAAGACCTCGCGCAGCGCGTAGGGCGCCAGCGAGACGATCTGCGGTCGCGTCCCGGTCCATTGCGCGACGGCCTCCTCGACCTCGCGCATCGAGACCGCACAGACGTCGCATTGCGACTGCGTAACGATGAAGTCGGGCTTCAGGTCGCGCAGCCGCTCTGCGTCCACGCGATAGACCGCGAGCGCCTCGGACAGGATCGTCTTGACGCGCTGATCGATCTCGAAGCTGGTGCCTTCGGGATTGAACTTGGGGCTGGTGAGCGCCGGCAGGTGGGTAATCGAATGCGGGAAGTCGCATTCGTGCGATCGCCCGACGATCTGGCTTTCGAAGCCCAGGGCGCAGACGATTTCGGTGGCGCTTGGCAACAGCGAGACGATTCGATGCACTGCAGCGATTCTCCAGGCGCGGCGATCCGGCGCGCAACTAGGTTATCCCCATGGCCGCATCGCCGCAAAGCGACGTCGCGATCGGCTCGGTGGTTCGGCACTGTCCGCGACTCGCGCGCGGATGCTATACACGGACCTCGGGTCGGGCGATCGTCGCAAACGAATCACATCGCGAACGAGCGCGGATTTGGTCGAGGCGCCAGACCGCGCGATAAATCATCAGGCAGGGACAGCAAATGGCGGAATTACTCACTGGAAAAGTAGTGTTGGTCACGGGGGCCGCGTCCGGAATCGGACGCGCCGCATCGATCGCCTTCGCGCGCGAAGGTGCCAAGGTGCTGGTCGCGGACATGACGGTTGAGGGCGGCCGCGAGACCGTCGAGCTGGTGCGCAAAGCGGGCGGCGAAGCGGAGTTCTTCAAGTGCGACGTCGCTCGTGCGGTCGAGGCGGAGGCGCTGGTTGCGGCGGCGGTGAAGAGCTTCGGGCGGCTCGACGGGGCGTTCAACAACGCCGGCGTGGCCGGCGCGATAGCGCGCACCGCAGACGACACGGAGGAGAATTTCGACCGCATCATGGCGGTGAACCTTCGTGGCGTGTGGCTCTGCATGAAGTACGAAATCCAGCGAATGGTAAAGCAGGGCGGCGGCGGCGCGATCGTCAACACCGCCTCGGCGGCGGGTCTCGTCGGGTCGCACGGGATGCCGGCTTACACCGCGTCGAAGCACGGCGTTATCGGCCTCACCAAGACTGCGGCGCTCGAATACGCGCGCACCGGTATCCGGGTAAATGCCGTCTGTCCCGGAGTAATCGATACCGCAATGGTGGCCGGGATGGTCTCAACGCATCCACGCCTTAAGGACAAGCTGGTCAGCGTCGAACCGATCGCGCGCATGGGCAGGCCGTCGGAAATCGCCGAGGCGGTGACGTGGCTGCTGTCGGACGCGGCGTCGTTCGTGACCGGCGCCTCGATGCCGGTGGATGGTGGCATGATCGCGCAATAGCAGAACCTCTAATGGATGGAACTGCCTAGCCGCGCCTCCATCAGCCGCTGAATCACCGCGAAGATAACTGCGGTGGTGACGCCGAACATGAGCATCCCGTCGGCGGCCTCAAGCGGCCCAAGGAATTTCCAGGCCGCCGACGCTATCGGAGGTTCGTTGCCGAGGGTCGTATAGTTTATCGCCGAGTGATAGAAGGCTGCGGCGAAATCAGGAAATTCGCCAGTGCGATAGAATGGGAAACCCCACGCCGCGATTTCTGCCAGGTGGGCCGAGAATGCCACCAACACCGCTCCCGCTACGGTGATCACATCTTCCCAGAACTCGACGCCGGCGCGGCCGTGAAGGCGTTGATAGCGAACGAACCCGAGGATGCTTCTCAGCGCAAGTGCGTGAATTACGACGGTGAGGACCGTCATCCCGATACCCACGGCCAATGGCCCGATCACCGCCACACTCTCGTGCGAAGTAGCCATCACCGCTTCATCCCGAACCTTTGCGCGGACCTCGACGAACACTCAGTTCTCATGATCGCTCATCTTGCAGACTCGTTAGCGGGCGCAACGAAGGTCGATGCGCGCATTTCACGTTGGACTCATCGCTCGATCTTACGGATGATCCTGATTTGCCAAGACTACTTTATTCACACGACAACGAAGGGCAACGTGGTGCATCGGGCTAGTTTGAAACGCACGCGGCGATACTTTAGTGCGATGCTCGAGTGCATCGCGGCGCGGCGGGTGCCTCCCGGTAGCGCGATCGCCGAGGTTGAGCGCCGCTCGCGCGTGGCGAGTATTGCAAATTTCCTGAATACGACCTTAGTCGCGTGCGCTATCGGCATGTCGGCGTGTAAGCAGGCTACGCCGGTCGCACCGCCGCCGGTGCCGGAGGTTGTCGTCACGAACGTCATACAGCAGGATGTGCCGGTATTTTCGGATTGGGTGGGCACTACTGAAGGTTTCGTCAACGCGCAAATCCATCCGAAGATATCGGGATACCTGCTGAAGCAGAACTACAAGGACGGCGATCACGTACACGCGGGCCAGTTGCTGTTTCAGATCGATGATCGCGAGTATCGCGCGGCGCTCGATCAGGCGGAGGCCGACCTTGCGCAAAAGCAAGCTGACTACAAGAAAAACGCGCAGGACCTTGCCCGCTACATCCCGCTCTACCAGCAGCAGGTGATCAGCAAACAGGACTTCGATCACGTCAACCAGAACACCCGCGCGAGCCTGGCTGTTGCGCAGTCGGCGCAGGCTGCGGTCGAGACTGCGAAGCTCAACGAGCAATGGACTCAGGTGAACTCGCCAATCGAGGGTATTGCGGGAATCGCGAAGACGCAGGTCGGAGACCTCGTCAGTCCGACCGTGCTGCTCACGACGGTATCTCAACTCGATCCAATCAAGGTCACGTTCCCAATCAGTGAGCGCGAATACCTCCATTTTGCCAGCCGCATACGGTCGCATGAGGAACACGGAGTAACGGCGACCGAGCCGACGCTCGCGATGGTTCTGGCGGACGGCAAGACCTACAAGTATCCGGGACACTTTTACGTTGCGAACCGGCAGATCAATGCCGCGACCGGCACCATCACGATTCAGGGCGTGTTCCCCAATCCGGACGATTTTCTGCGGCCCGGGATGTACGCGAAGATTCGCGCTGCCACCGACCTGCGCAAGGACGCGCTGCTGGTCCCACAGGGTGCGGTACTCGAAACCCAGGGACAGTACCAGGTTGCAGTGGTTGGCGCGGATGATCGGGTCAGCCTGCGCATGGTCAAGACCGGCAAGCAGGTAGGTGATCTGCGGATTATCGAGGACGGACTGGCGCCCGGCGATCGCGTCATCACGGAAGGATTGCAGAAAGTCTCGGACGGTATGGAAGTGAAGCCGCGCGTAGTGCCGGCTGCTGCCGCGAGCCATGCAGCATTGCCCAACGCCGCCCCCGCAGCGACCGGAGGCGCATCCACGGCGCCCCCAGGCACTCAGAGCTAGCCGGATGTCGAAGTTCTTTATCAATCGGCCCATCGTCGCGATGGTCATCGCGATTTTCTTCGTCATCACTGGCGCCGTGATGGTTTTTCGGCTGCCGGTCGCGCAGTTCCCTGAGATCGTGCCACCTCAGATTCAGACAACGGCGGTCTATACCGGAGCCGACGCACTCACGGTCGAGCAGTCGGTCGCCACCCCGATCGAAGAGCAGGTCAACGGCGCGAAGAACATGCTCTACATGCAGTCGATCAACGGCGACGACGGAACGATGACCCTGCAAGTCAACTTCGCCGTTGGCACCGACGTTGACCTGGATCAGGTGCAGGTACAAAACCGGCTCTCGCAGGCTACCTCCAGCCTGCCGTCCGCGGTGAGCAATTATGGCCTGACGACGCAACAGACAGTTGGCATTCCGCTGCTGGTGTTTGCGATCACATCGCCCAACCGGACCTGGGATCAGGAATTCCTCTCGAACTACGTCGCGATCAATGTAGAGGACGAGTTGGCGCGGATTCCTGGAATTGGGCAGGTCAAGGTATTCGGCGCATCGAACTATGCGATGCGGATTTGGGTCGCACCGGACACGCTTGCCAAGCTTCAGCTCACGGTCGCCGACATCGTGAAGGCGATCACGGCGCAGAACGTCGTCAACCCCGCCGGCACTATCGGCGGTGAGCCGGCGCCGCCGGGGCAGCAAGTGACTTATGCCGTTCGAGCGCAAGGGCGACTGATGAATGCCGACGAGTTCGGCGACATTATTCTGCGGGCGAATCCGGATGGCTCGCTGGTGCGGGTCAAGGACGTCGCACGCATCTCGCTCGGTTCCGAGAACTACAGCGAACAGGCATTCGAGAACGGCCGACCGGCATCGATCCTGGGTCTCTACCAGGTTCCCGGCTCCAATGCGCTGGAGGCGGCCAATCGCGCCAAAGCCAAGATGGCCGAACTTGCCGAGCGCTTTCCGCGAGACATGAAGTTGACCCTCACGCTCGATACCACGGTGGCGGTGACGGAAGGCGCGCGCGAGATCGTAATCACGCTGTTCGAGGCGATCGCGCTGGTAACCCTGGTGGTGTTCATCTTCCTGCAGAGTTGGCGGGCGACCCTGATTCCATTGCTGACGATTCCGGTCTCGCTGGTCGGCGCCTTTATGTTCTTCCCGGCGGTGGGATTTTCCGTGAATACGCTGTCGCTGCTGGGACTCGTGCTTGCGGTCGGCTTGGTGGTGGACGACGCGATCGTCGTGGTCGAGGCAATCGAGGCGAAAATCGAGCAAGGACGCGCGCCACGTGAGGCGGCGCTGGAAGCGATGGACGAAGTGGGCGGCGCGCTGGTGGGAATCGCGCTGGTGCTGTCGGCGGTCTTCATCCCGGCCGGATTCCTGGCTGGAATCACCGGATCGCTGTACCGCCAATTCGCCCTCACCATCGCGTTCTCGGTAATCCTCTCCGCCTTCAACGCGCTTACCTTGAGTCCTGCCCTTGGCGCGCTGCTATTGAAGCCGCGCAGCGCACAGCCCGCGCGCGGTCCGCTGGCGCGTTTCTTCGGGCTGTTTAATCGAGGGTTCGCACGCTTACAGAACGGTTACGTGAGCGTCTCCGGCCTGCTGATTCGGCGGGCACTGGTGGGAATCGCGATCCTGGTTGGCTTCACAGTGTTGGCGGGCGGAATTGGTAGGGTTCTGCCGCGATCGTTTCTGCCCGACGAGGATCAGGGCTACTTCATAATGAACGTCGAGCTGCCGGAAGCCTCTTCACTGCAACGAACCAACGCGGTGATGAGGAAGATTGACGATATCCTCAAGCGTGAACCGGGAGTGCTTTACTACAATGCAATCTCCGGGTTCAGCATCCTTTCGCAGACCAGCAGCAGCCGCAGCGGAGTGTACTTCTGCCTGCTATCGCCCTACGGCCAGCGCCGCTCGCTCGCCCTGCAGGCGGGAGCGATTGTCGCATCGTTGAACCGCAAACTTGCGGGTTTGCCCGATGCGCAGGCCTTCGCCTTTTTGCCTCCGGCGATTCCAGGAATCGGCCAGGCTTCGGGCGTTGACTTTTTCATCCAGGACTATTCCGGCAATACGGTCGATTACCTGTGGCAGAACACGCAGAAGTTCCTGGCCGCCGCGCACAAGCGTCCCGAAATCGCGCGGATGAACTTGACCTTTACCCCGGCCGCGCCGCAGATGTATGCGGCGGTCGATAAGGACAAAGTGTTCAAGCTCGGCGTTACTATCGAGAGCGTGTATGCCGCGTTGCAGACGCTGCTCGGTGGTTTTTACGTGAATCAGTTCAACCGCTTCGGGCGCGTGTGGAAGGTCTTCGTCGAGGCCGAGCCTCAATACCGCGCGCGGGCGAAAGACGTTGGCCAGTTTTACGTGACCAACAATGCCGGAACGATGGTCCCGCTATCGACGCTGGTCGATATGCAGCGCGTCTTCGGGCCGGAGTACACCACGCGATTTAACGAATATCGGAGTATCGAGATCTTCGCCTTTCCAGCGCCGGGCTACAGCACCGGCGATGCGATGAAAGCAATCACGGAGGTCGCGCATCAGGTACTCCCACGCGTGATGGGAACGGCGTGGAACGGCATCTCGTATCAGCAAGCGGTAGCAGGTGGCGGCGCCGGAGTTTTCGGCTTATCGCTGCTGCTGGTCTTTCTGATCCTGGCCGCGCTTTACGAAAGCTGGTCGTTGCCGTTCAGCGTTCTGCTTAGTGTGCCGGTCGCAGTCTGCGGGGCGTTTTTCGGGCTGTGGGCGCGTCATTTCGACAACGACATCTACGCCCAAATCGGCCTCATCATGCTGATCGGATTATCGGCCAAGAACGCAATCTTGATCGTTGAGTTCGCACGCGCCGAACTGGACAAGGGCGAGTCTATCGTGGACGCCGCCCTCAAGGGCGCGCGCCTGCGTTTACGCCCGATTCTGATGACCTCGTTTGCCTTCATCTTTGGGCTGATGCCGCTTTGGACCGCTCTGGGAGCCGGGGGGGTGGCGCGCCGCCTGATCGGTACGGTGACGATTGTCGGGATGGTGTTTTCGAGCGCCTTCGCGATCTTCCTGGTCCCGATGCTCTTCGTCATCGTCGAGCGGATAGCGCGTCGCGGGCGTGGTGAGAAGCCCCCGAACCCGCAGACGCGTCTCGCGTCAGGCCCGAATGAAACCGCCCCCGGCGCAGAGCGCGCCGCGGGCGGGGGCTAACCTGTCGCATCCGCGAAATAAATCGCGATCAGAGCTTGGCCGCTGGCTCGACGAAATCGCGCGCGACCTTTTCGATCTTCGCGACAACTTCACGGTCGCTCGCGGGAATATCGAATACAACTACCGCGACTTCATCGACGCCGAGGTCCCGATAGCGCTTCAGATCGTCAAGCGTCATCGGTTTCATGTACGGCGACACCGCGAGCTCGACGTCGGAACGCTTGCGCCCGGCAGTCTTCAGCAACTCTTCGATTCTTCGGAGTTTGGGTGCGGCTTCGTCGGGAGTGATGTTAAAGCCGATCCATCCGTCGCCATACTCAGCCACGCGTCGCAGCGCCGGGCCGCTCTCGCCGCCGAACCAGACCGGCACGCGATGGTGGGTGGGCTTGGGAAAGCTCAATGCGCCGCGAAAGTTGACGAACTCCCCGCTGTACGACGACGCCTGATCCTTCGCCCACAGCAAGCGCATCGCCTCGATATACTCGCGAGTTCGATGGGCGCGACGTTCCCAGGTGACGCCGATCGCTTCGAATTCCTCTTCCAGCCAGCCGATGCCGGTGCCGAGGATGAAGCGGCCACCGCTCAGACGATCGGCGGTGGCTACGGTCTTCGCCAGCACCAGCGGATTGTGCTCGGGCACCAGGCAGATTCCGGTCGCGAGGCGAATCTTTGAGGTGAACGCGGCGGCATAAGTCAGCGTCGTAAACGGATCGCCAAAGGGCGTTTCCACCGGCATCGGGAAGTCGCCGGCCGAGTAGGGATAACGTGATGCATACTCCGAAAGCAGCACCACGTGCTCGGGCGCCCATAACGTCGAGAAGCCCAGGCGTTCGGTGGTTTGGGCGACGGTTTTAATCATCGCGGGTTCGGTCAATGGTCCGATGCCGAGGGCGAAGTATCCGATTTTCATTACTGTTCTACTCCTTCATTCCGGTACTGATTGGGACCGCGTCCGAGCGGCAACGGAAGTCAAATTGCGGCGGCCGGCTCGATCCAGTCTCGCGCAATCCTCTCGAGATGGCTGATAGTCTCGGCCTCGGCGCGCGCTGGCGGCAGCGTAATCAAAACGACCTCGTCGGCGCCCGCGTCGCGATAGCGTTTGAGGTCGTCTTTGATGATTGGCTTGGAGTACGGCGACACTATGATCTCCACGTCGGATCGCTTGCGCCCGTTAGCTTTGAGCAACTCCTCGATCCGGCGAATTTTGACCGCGGCTTCGTCGGGCGTGAGATTGAAACCGCACCAGCCATCGCCATACTCGGCCACCCGCCGCAGTGCCGGGGCGCTCTCGCCGCCGAAAATTACCGGCAGTTTCGCACCCTGCACGGGCTTCGGATTGCTGCGTACATTCTTGAAATTCACGTACTCGCCGCTGTAACTGCTGACCTCGTCGCCCCAGAGTTTGCGCATCGCCTCGATACATTCGCGCGTGCGCTTCGCCCGATGTTCCCACGGAATGCCGAGGGCCACGAATTCCTCCTCGAGCCAACCGATCCCGACGCCCAGCGCAAAGCGTCCGTTGCTGAGGAAATCGAGAGTCGCGGTAACCTTCGCCAGTACCAGTGGATTATGCTCGGGCACCAGGCAGATACCGGTCGCGAGTCGAATCTTCGAAGTCGCGGACGCCATGCAAGTCAGCGCCAGAAAGGGATCGAGAATCGGGGAATTAGTCGGCGCGGGTAGCAGTCCATCGCCCGAATAAGGGTATTTCGAAGCGTATTGATCGATCAGGACGACGTGTTCGGGGACCCACAGGGTTGCGACGCCGAGTCTTTCGGCATTGGCGGCCACCGAGCGTAGCAGATCGCCTCCCGCCATGCGGTTCGTTCCCATCGCGAATAGTCCAATTTTCATTATTGATCTCCGGCGTGATTTAGTGCGACGCAACCACCGCGACCATTACTATGGCGCGGTTGCCGATGACAAGGCCGCGCACAATAAGATTACTGCGACAATCCCGAATCGGCGACGTAAAGAATCCACCGCCAATCAGACATGATTCCGCAACATCAATTCCTTCGGGTGCGGTTCGAGGTAAACCTGGCCGCGCAAATAGGTCACGTCGAGAGTGCGTACGTAATGGCGCACGAGAGTTATCGGGACGATCAAGGGCACCAGTCCGTTACGGTAGTCCTCGATCACTGCGGCCAGTTCGCGGCGGGAACCCTCGCTTAGCCGATCGCGGAAGTATCCCGCCATGTGCTGGAGCACGTTGACCTGACGCGCGGGCGTAGCGATTTTCTTGAGCGCTTCCATGAATTCGCTTTCGTAGCGATCGCGCAATTCGGCGCGCGCCACCGTAGCGGCATTCGCGACCATCCGTCCGAGCGCCGCATAGGCCGACGGCGAATGGGCGAGCAATTGAAGCTTATGCGCGGTATGGAACGCGACCAGTTCTCCGGTCGTCCAGCGTCCCGCAAATAAGGTCTTCAGCCGGCGGTAAGCAAAAACACGTTCGATAAAGTTCTCGCGCAGACGCGCATCGTTGAGCCGGCCTTCCTCCTCGACCGGCAAGTTCGGATAGCGACGGATCAACGCATCCGCATAGAGACCGCGGCCGTCGCGAGAGGGCATTCCGTTGTCGGCATAAATGCGAACGCGCTCCATCCCGCAACTTGGCGAATCCTTTTTGAGGACATAGCCGCTCAAATCGCCATTGGCCAACGCCCGGGTGCGGCGCTCAGCATAGTGACGCATGGGATCGGTCAAATCGGCACCGCTCTTGTTCGCCAATAGGCGAACTTCATCGTTGAGCCGAGCGAGGCGCAGAGTTTCGCGCGGAACGCTCAAGCCGATTTCGACTTCGGGACAGACCGGAACGAATTCGACGAAGGGTCCGAACGTGTCCACCAGAAAATCGCTGCGCTTGTGCCCGCCGTCGAAGCGCACCGCTTGTCCGATAAGGCA
>DASXFX010000001.1:0-6219 GCA_036489375.1 Binataceae bacterium (SeqCode)
GCTGACACCTGCACTCAAATGTCAGCCCGCGCCGCCTTGCACTCAAGCAGCTTCCGCTCCTTTGCTGAAGTGCAGCCGGCGCTACTTAGAGGATGGTCCCCTTACTTGCCGGCGGCGGCCAGCACGTCGTTCGCGAACGCAATTGCGATCGGTTCGGCCGCGGCTTTCAGTTCGGCGCGGTTCGTCCCCAGCATCTTCAAGGTGGGAAAGAGCGCGTGCTCGACGAAATGGCGCGTGCTGATGCCGGCGCCGGACTCGCGTAACCGTTCTTGGTAGTTCGGAATTAGCCCTTCGCCCGGCATCTGGAACCGCGCCACGACGAAGGCCAGATCGGAGATAGTGCCGCTGCGATCTTCTTCGAGTTCGATCCGCGCCATCGCGCGATAAAAGCCGGCATGCGCCGCCTCGTCGCGGCTCACGAATGCGAATATCGCTTCGAGTACCTTGTCGCCCTCGCTGATCGCCAGGTCCTTCTGCGCCTTGTAGGCGAGATAGGTCGCAGCTTCCTGCAACGCACCATAGCAGGCCATCTGCCGCCGGGTCGTGAAGGGCAGCTTCCACTTGCTCGCGAAGATGTCGTTTTCGAATTGCGCAAACTGGGCGTGCGAACGCATGCCCGATCGCGTCAGATACTCGCGAAAGACCAAGCCGTGCTTCGATTCTTCGTAGCTCCAGCAGGCCTGAAACCATGCCGCTCCGAAGATTTCCCGCGATACCTTGATACTGCCGGCGGTGTAGTCCGGGAGGTAGAATTCTTCAGCGCAATAGGTCTCTATGCGCGTGGCTTTGCGTTCACTGTTCTGCGCCGGGTTCAACTCGCCCCACGGCACATCGTCGAAGAGGTTCCAGCGGCGCTTACGCTCGGCGATCTCGAAGAAATCGAGATACGCCTCGTACATCTTGTCGTGTACTGCGGATGAGTGCGTCATTCCATAGGAACCTCGCTGGCGAACCCTTCGAACGCGAGAACTAGGGCCGGCCGATAAGGAGGCTAATCCTTATCGTCGGCTCAGGGACACGCGTGATTCGCGCTGCGCATTCAGGCGCGCAGCACCCGCCGCAGAAGTTTCCGATCGTCGTCGTCGGTGGCGCCAGGATGGCGCAGACAATTTTCATCCAGCCAGCGGTCGGTCACCGCATCGTCGAGCGCCAGACCGGCGTCGTTGACCGCCCAGGTGCGGCGCGTCGCCGGCGTTTGCGCGAACTTGCGGCCGCAGTTGCGACACGAAAATCCGAGCCGTGCGCCATTAGCGCCAGCAGTCGTGGCGTCCAGCGTTTTGACTCTGAACTCGTGACTTTCCCAAGGTGGTTTCTCTGCGATTCTGGGCTGCTCTTCGATTGGATTGCTCAATTGGTCACCGTCGGCGCCTTGCGTCGCGCCGAATGTTTCGCGCCATTCGCCACCGCACCGCCGAGCGATCCGCGATCGATTTGGATTTTCTGACCATTGAGCTCGGTATTGTTGAGCAGGCTAATCGCTAGAATCGCGTCCTCGGCGTCGGCCATTTCGACGAAACCGAAGCCGCGACAAACACCAGCCTTATCGCTTACTGCCAGAGCTCCACGCACCTGTCCGGCGCGCCCGAAAAAAGCCACCAGATCGACACTCGTGACCGATCCAGCGAGATTGCCAACGTACACTTTGGCCATGCGCGCCTTCCTCTCCGTAATGCAGGCTATGAACATCTCACTCTCGGAGGGGAATGGGATTGAAAGATCCGAGGCAAGTGAATCCATCGTATTCCCTGCTCGACGCAAAGTACAGATGGCTCAGGCTCTAACTTACAAATTGTATAAGCAGGCGAAGGCTTTTGGCGCGATCATGGATACTTTGCGGCGCTATCCAATGCTCGTTCGGACCATAGCGGATCACCTGACGCGATCAGACCAGGGCGCCGGCGAGAGGCCTCATCCCGCTGGAGGCCGTAAGAGCCCCGGGCGGAACGGTTGGTCGCGTTTGAGGCGATCAGAGCAGGGCACCACAGCAGGTTCGGGCGTTTGAGGCGATCAGAGCGGGGCGCCGCGGGAAAGGAACCGTTCGTCGAGCGGGAGAAGTCTAGAGCAGGGCGCCGCGAGAAAGGAACCGTCCGTCGGGCGGGAGACGCTTAGAGCAGGGCGCCGCGGAAGGGCTCGTCGCGCTGCGGCGGATGCTGTAGCAGGTTGATCGCCCAGCGGCGGGCCTGCTTCAGGGCCTCTTCCGCCCGCTTGAAGAGACGCTCGCGCTGCATCACGCTCCATACGTAAACATCAACGGACGGTTCGTCGCTTAGCGTAACGTCGATCATCCAATCTTCAATTCCGGGCCCGCAAATCAACAGGCGCATCAGGCGCCCATGATCGAGCACGATACCGCGAGCCTCGCGCGGGATGCGGAACTCCTCTTTGACCCGAGTGAGCATTCGCGGCGGACAATGCTCCTCGGTCATCGGCACATAAACCCAGTCGCCCTGCGGGGGATTGGCCTCGCGCGCGATGCGCAGGTTGTTGTCGGTGAGGTCGTCCTTGGCGCGGTCCTGGTCGTAGTCCTTGCCGACGGCGTAGAAGCTCATCGCGACCGGCAGCTGCGGCAGGTCGAGCTCGGACTTGGCCTGTTTGGGTCGCTTGACGTTGGTCTCGACCCACCATCGATTTTCGACATTGGGCTTAAGCGCCATCTTTCGGCTCCGGCGCGAAGTTCGTAATCGGGGCGGCGATAACTAATACGAGGGCGTCGATTAGATGCGTCGCGGCTAATGGCGTGAAATATTTCATCCGCATTCCGGGTCGGGGAGGGTGGATATGGAGTTCAGCACCCTGATCCACGAGTGTCGGCGTTCCTTGCGGTGTCGTCAATATCGCGACTGGATTCGGGCCAGCCGCCGGAGCTGCGGTCGCGGCGCGGTGGAGGTTGGTCATGCGCGTGCCGTGACGTTCGGCGGTGTGGTCAGACGGGTGCGGGTGGCCGCGGAGAGCGAAGCGGTCATGGATAGCCATGCGGTCATCCAAGCCAATCCGTCGCGTAGAGCGAGCCGGTCATGCGCGCGCGCGGCGAGTGCCGGATGACCGGGGGCGGGCGACGAGCTTGCGACGACGGCCGCGCCCGGCTGTGCGGACCGTGCCGGCACCGGCACGCACTGGGGTATTCACAGAGCGAACAGTCCGGGCGCGGACAGTTGCGCGTCGGCGCAATGGTCGCGCGGCCGCACTGGTAGCCGAGGTCGCCGTCGTGGAACGAGTCGACGAAGTGTGGGCGCCTCTTGCACCCCTAGCGATACTGGCAGCCGGACCGTTAGCGCCCGCGGTGGCGGTAGCCGAAGTGCGCGCGGACGAAGGGTCCGCAGCTTTAACGGAAGTGCGCGCTGACGTGGTGCGTGTTGACGAAGTCTTCGCGGACGAAGTGCGTGCGCCTCTCGCGGCGGTAGCTGAAGTCTGCGCAGTCGCGGCGGTAGCTGAAGTGCGCGCGGACGAAGGGGCCGCAGCTT
The DNA here is from genome assembly GCA_036489375.1 of Binataceae bacterium (SeqCode). GTDB lineage: Bacteria > Desulfobacterota > Binatia > Binatales > Binataceae > JADMIL01. Next base: position 3,462 of record DASXFX010000001.1, read on the forward strand.
TACCGGAAGTGCGTGCTGCTGAAGTGCGCGCCGTCGTGGTCCGTGTTGACGAAGTCTTTGCAGACGAAGTCCTTGCGGGCGTAGCTCGTGTTGACGAAGTCCTTGCGGGCGTGGTGCTAGCTGAACTGCGCGCAGGCGCAGCGGTAGCCGAAGTGCGGGCGGGCGAAATCCGGGACGACGAGGCGCGCGCGCCTCTCGCGCCCCTATCGGTACCCGCGGTCGCAGCGATACCTGCGGCTGCGGCGGTAGCCGAAGTTCGCGCGCGCTTGGGCGTGCGGCGCAATCCGCGGACCATCCGATGGGTGAAAGTCTCGGCCTTGCTTTCCGCGTCGGTCCAGAAGAGGTAGTGCGCGAGCTCGTGATAGACCATCTGCACCCACATCCGCTCCGAATTATAGACGCGGCCGCGCTTCCAGTTCTCGGGATGGACGAGGTGGATGCGGCCGTCCTCGAAGGTTCGGCCGGCGGTTTTGCCCCAATCGATGTATTCGTACCACCCGATTTGCGGCCGGCGCAGATGATAATAGCGGCAGAAATCGGCGATGGCGCGGCGAAAGGCAATGAGGCGATGGTCGCGAAAGAAAGCGACCAGATTTTTGTCCATCTCGCGGCGCCGGTCGATGGGTGGCAGGAGCATTCGCACTTCAGGAGGCCTCCAGATGAAAACCTACCGATCATACGAAGCGACTGGCAGGGCAGTCAATCAAGGGTTTGAAAAGGGGTCTGTTCTCGGCCCGTATTGGCGCAATTTACCTCATGATCCATCTCCGAATGCGTCAAAATGCTAATAGCGATAAGCCGGACGTATAAGGAAGTGGAGACAACGATAGAACGAAAGGGACCACTTTAAAGGCCTGCACCGCTCGCGGGCTCGCCTGCTCAAAGGGAATAGTCGGGGAACTCGGAACTTTAAGCTCCGTCGGAGACTGAAACCTTTAAAAGGTTTCAGACTTCCCACAGTGAATTACCCTGAAGTAAATTAACCGCCTTTCAGAGCCTCGGATGTGCGCGGCTCGCCGACTCTGCGGGCGGGCGAGAACGCGCCAAGGACAAAGATGGACCGTGGTGCTCGAACTCGGCTGCGGTGCAGCCCAACTTGGGGTATCAGACTGCTACTCGGCGGAGAATTGTCGGACTACTTCTTGACGAAATATGCCAACATAGGCAATCATGGCCGGTCTTTAGCGACTCTTGGACCTTCCGATTCCTGATAGGCGCGGATAGGCCGGGGGTTCTCCACACAACCATTATCACTCTAAACGGAGGAACGAATGGATACTTTCGCCAAAACCCGCAACGCGATCGCCGCCGGATTAGTGATCGCCCTGATCGGTTTCAGTTCCGGCAAAGCTTTCGCTCAAGTCGCCTCGATATTGGGCGGCCCGCTCGAGAGTTGGAGTTCGTGCAGTGGAGGCCTGTGCATCGATGCGCCGCCGCAGGGTCCAGGGGGACTCGACGGTTCCGGCGGATGGGGCTGGAACAACTCGACCAACCGGCCCGTGACCTCGCTCAGATTGGGCAAGAATGCCACGCTGACCGTGACCGCGATGCAGACCGATCCGTGCAGCACCGGTACGATCACCCTGACCTACAGCTCCTACGACTTTAGTTATGTCGGCAACGGCGATTCCAGCGCCACCTGCTCCAACCCGTTCGACCGCGGCGGCGTGGTGAGCTGCTCATATACCGATTTCTCGCACACCGATAAAAGCGACGGCTTCACCTTCGTTCCGCAGCATCTGAATCAGAATGCCTTCGTGACGGCCACCGTGAATGCGTGCGGCCAGCAGGCGTCCGAGACCTTCCCGGTTTCGATTTCCTTGTTCTAACAGTACTGTGTTCTGAGCAGTGGGCGGAGCGAGATTATTCTCGCTCCGCTCTCGCTCGTCAAAGGATATAGTCGGGGAACTCGGAAGTTTAAGCTCCGTCGGAGACTGAAACCTTTGAAAGGTTTCAGACTTCCCACAGTGAGTTACCCTGGAGTAAATTAGCGGCCTTTCAGAGCTTCGTCTGTGTGCGCCTCGCCGGCTCCGCCCGCTCTCGCTCGAAGTCGCCTGCGACAACGTCAAAAGGAAGTTCCGCGCGTTGATGAAGAACATAGTTTTTTACGTGTTGCTGGCGGTGTGCGCACTTGCAGCTTCGTGCTCTTCGTTGAATGAATCGGCTCAGAACGTCAAATATTCGACCAAAAGCGAGGCCCCAAAAGATTGCAGGGAAATTGGCGAAGTCTCGGTCGGTTCAATCCTGGCGCATTTCACCATGGAGTCCGTAAAGAACGAGATGAGAAACAAGACTGCCGAGATGGGCGGCAATTTTCTGGTTATCGATGAGATCAAAAGCGTAACCAGCTCGACTCCGCCCACGATCGGATCCAATGGCCTCCTGATTGGTGGCGGATCTAGTTCCGACGGCTACGCCGGCAGCGGCCGCGCATATCATTGCCCGTAAACTTAGATACGCTGAGTAAAGGAAATAGAAGGGGAACTCGGGAGTTTAGGGCCGGCGGAGACTGAAACCTTTAAAAGGTTTCAGACTTCCCACAGTGAAAGGCACGGATAAGAAGACAGTGCCGAAGCCGCATTCCTGGGCGGCTCCCCGCGAATTCATCGCGACGAACTGAGTAGTCGGTTCAGAAAATGCCTTATCGCGCGGTCGCAGCGTCTTGGCGCAGGTAATAGGCTTGCGCTGACTGGAAAGTCTGAAACCTCTTCCTTCGTCGATTGCTGAATTCTATTTCCCCGCCAGTTTGGCGGTCAGT
>DASXFX010000045.1:0-3760 GCA_036489375.1 Binataceae bacterium (SeqCode)
GGTGTCGAGATCATTCGCCATTCGACCGCCCACCTGATGGCGCAGGCGGTCCAGACCCTGTTCCCCGGCACGCAAGTGACGATCGGGCCAACTATCGAAGACGGTTTTTTCTACGACTTCGCCCCGCCGCATCCGTTCACGCTGGAGGATTTGCCGAAGATCGAGCAGAAGATGCGCGAACTGGCCAAGGCGGACCTCAAGGTTGAGCGAATCGAGGTGCCGCGCGCCGACGCGATCGAGACCTTCGAGCGGATGGGAGAGCATTACAAGGTTGAAATCCTGCGCGGCATCCCGGAAGGGGAGCAGGTTTCGATTTACAAGCAGGGCGACTGGATGGATCTCTGTCGCGGACCGCACGTACCGTCCACCCGCTACATCCGCGCGTTCAAGCTGACGGGAGTGGCGGGCGCGTACTGGCGTGGCGACGAGCACAACGCGATGCTCTCGCGCATCTACGGAACCTCATTTGCGACCAAGGAAGCGCTCGAAGAGCACCTCAAAATGCTCGAACTGGCGCGCACGCGAGACCATCGCAAGCTCGGGCGCGAGATGGGACTGTTCGTGTTCGATCCGATCTCGCCGGGTTCGCCGTTCTTCCTGCCCAAAGGCGCAATCATTTACAACGCCCTGGTCGATTACATGAGGCGGCTGTATCGGCGCTATGGCTTCGACGAGGTGATCACGCCGCAGGTCTTCAAAAACGAGTTGTGGCATACCTCGGGCCATTGGGACAATTTTCGCGAGAACATGTTTCTGACTACCGATCACGAAGGCGGTGCCGATAACGAAGATGTGCTCGATACCAGTCCCGAGGGCTGGCATACCGGGTACGCTTTCAAGCCGATGAACTGCCCGGGCCACACTTTCGTGTACCGCGCCGAGAAGCGATCGTATCGGGATTTACCGTTGCGCATCGCGGACTTCGGCCGACTCCATCGGGCTGAACGGTCCGGTGTTCTGCATGGGCTTACGCGTGTTCGCACGATGGCCCAGGATGACGCGCACGTCTTCTGCACCCCCGATCAGATCGCGGAGGAAATCGATCTCAACCTGCGCATGGTCAACGACGTCTATACCGCTTTTGGCTTCGAACGGCTGGAATCGCGGCTGGCCACTATGCCCGAGAAACATCTCGGCACGGAAGAATTGTGGCGCGAAACCGAGGCTACGCTGGGGCAGGCGCTCGATCGCAACAATATGGCGTGGGTCGAAAATCCGGGCGAGGGCGCATTCTACGGCCCCAAAATCGAGATCTACGTCCCCGACGCGCTCAAGCGCCGATGGCAACTCGCGACGATTCAACTCGATTACAACATGCCCGAACGCTTTGACTTGAGTTACACCACCAACACCAGCAGCGAAGCGCGTCCGGTGATGATTCATCGCGCGATCCTGGGGTCGCTCGAGCGCTTTCTGGGCGTGTTGATCGAACATACCGGCGGCGTACTGCCCCTGTGGCTGGCTCCCGAGCAGGTGCGAGTGCTCTCGTTGAGCGAAAAGGTCGAAGATTACGCGGGCGAAGTGGCCACTATAATCAAGGACGCGGGCTTTCGCGCATCTGCCGATATTCGCAACGAAAAGCTTGGGTTCAAGGTCCGCGAAGCAGAACTCGCGAAGGTTCCTTTTATGGTCGTCGTGGGCGAGCGCGAGGCGGCTGCACGTCAGGTCTCTCTGCGGCTATTGCGCGGCTCCAAGAGTCAGACGCTCGAACTTGCGGGACTAATCGAAATGCTTAAATTGGAACCCATCCCGGGATAGGCGATTTGACTTTATTCCTTCCACCTTTTCGGGGTACCTTAGTAACGCTTAACGCCGGGAACCGTGATCCTGGCCCGATTTGCGCGTATATCGCGCCATTTTTGATCTCGGCCGCAAAGCCGAGGGAGGTGGAATATCCGTAGAGATTTTCGAACCCCGCCGTCGCGGGAGCCGGCTGTTCGTGTCAACAACCTGATTCGCGCCCAGGAAGTCCGCGTGATTGATGCCGATGGCAGTCAGGTCGGCGTATTGAACATTCGCGATGCGATCCGCGTAGCCGAGAGCCGCGGACTGGACCTCGTGGAAGTGGCTCCCACCGCTACTCCCCCCGTCTGTCGCATTACCGATTACGACAAGTATCGATACGCGCAGAAGAAGAAGACCCACGACTCCAAGCGCAGCGCAACGGCCAGCGCGGTCAAAGAAGTCAAGATGGGCGCGCTGACGGGCAAGCATGATGTCGAGTTCAAAGTTGCGCACATCAGACGCTTTGTAACTGAGGGTCAGCGTGTTAAGCTCTCGATTTCGTTTCGCGGCCGCCAAATAACCCATCCCGAACTGGGACGGGCGTTGCTGGACGGAATCGTTGAGCAGGTGCGGGATATAGCGCAGCCTGACGGGCAGACCCGGATGGAAGGGCGCAATATGTCGGTGCTGCTGACGCCACGTTAGCGGGGTGCTCGATAGAAAGATTTTGGCGCGATCCAGAATCGGGTCCGAGCGCAAGCAGAGCACGTTAGAAATCTAGGAAAGACGCAGTTTAGGGATATGCCGAAGATCAAAACCTCCCGCAGCGCCGCCAAGCGCTTTACCTTCAGCAAGACCGGCAAGGTCAAGCACAAGCGCACCAATCTGCGCCATTTGCTTACGAGCAAGGCTCGCGGGCGAAAGCGCGGATTGCGCCGGCCTGGTACGTTGAACAAGACCGATAGTGCGACGATCCACCGGATGATTCCCTACAAGTAGGACGCGCGACGACGTCGATTACGCTGAACTCATTGAGGCCGGCCAGCAGCGGCCTGATCTAATCAAGGAAGGACTCCCCGATGCCACGCGCTAAAGGCGGCCCGAAAACCCGCCGCCGCCATAAACGGCAACTCAAGCTCGCCTCCGGCTTTGTCGGCGGCCGTAAACTCTACCGGCAGGCCCGCAATACGCTCGAAAAGGGGCTGACTTACGCCTATCGCGATCGCAAGCAGAAGAAGCGCAACTTCCGCGCGCTGTGGATCACGCGTATCAATGCGCTCGTGCGTGAGCACGACATGAACTACAGCACTTTTATCGCGGGCCTGAAAAAGGCTGGGATCGATTTAGACCGTAAGCAGTTGGCAGCGCTTGCGATTGAGCGCGAACAACTGTTTGGCGAACTGGTGAACGCCGCCAAGAGCGCGCTCGGCGCCGCGGCTGCCTGAACTTCGATTCGGAGGCCGTGCACGTCACGGCCGCGCAGTTCTGGGACCATGTGGCACGCCACATGGTCCTTTGTTTGACATCCACAGTAACTGGGGAACGCCGCTGGAATTCCGATGAGAGAACAACTCGAGGAGATCCGCTCGCGCGCGCTGGCCGAGCTCGGCGACGGCGCAACCGAAACGCAAATCGAGAACGTCCGGGTTCGTATACTCGGCCGCGCCGGCGAATTGACCGAAATAATGCGCCGGATGCGCGAGGTGCCGAACGAGGAGCGCCCGGTTATCGGCCGCCTGATCAACGAACTCAAGAGCGAAGTCGAAAGCCGCATCGCGGTCTTGAGCGAGACGCTCAAGCACGCCGAGATGGAACGATCGCTCGGTGAGGCGCGCCTGGACGTCACGCTGCCAGGGATGCACATCCCGCGCGGATGGCTCCATCCGGTCACGCTCAGCCGCGAGCGGATGCTCGACATCTTCAGCGAAATGGGCTTCGAAGTGGTCGAAACGCAAGATGTCGAGGACGACTTCCACAACTTTGGCGCGCTGAACTTCCCCGCTGATCACCCGGCGCGCGAGATGCAAGATACGTT
>DASXFX010000053.1:0-5337 GCA_036489375.1 Binataceae bacterium (SeqCode)
CTGCACTTCGATCAGCGCAAGCAGTCCGCGACCGCACTGCACGATCGGCCTTGGGTTGACCGCCACGATCGTTCCGGGGGCTGAGGTTGTCATCGAGGATTCCCGCGAATTGTCGCGGGAATCCTCGATGACAACCTCAGCGCGCCAGATCATCAGGTCCTCGCCGGCTAGCGTCGTGCGGGCCACCGGCCAGGGATCGTATGCTCGAATCATGCGCTCGATTTGGATCGCGTGACCGCTCCAATCGATTATAGAATGGACCTTTTCGATCGGCGTGGTGTGCGTCGCGAGGTTCTCGTCCTGCGGCGTCTCGATGACGGTGCCGTCGCGAAACTGCGCGATCGCTTCGAGTAAAGCGTGTGCACCGATTTCCGCGAGCTTTTCTTTCAGTGTGGCCTGGGTCTCATCGGCCGCGAGCTCGATCGTGCGCTGCAGCAAGATCGGTCCGGCATCCATGCGCTCGATCACGCGCATGATCGTCACGCCGCTTTCGCGATCGCCCGCCAGGATCGCACCCTCTATCGGTGCGGCACCGCGATGACGTGGCAGCAGCGATGCGTGAACGTTAATCGGCATCAGGCGCGGTACTTCGAGCACTGGATTCGGCAGCAGGCGTCCATACGCCGCCACCACGAGCAGATCGGGCTCGAACGCTTTGAGTTCCGCGAGAAATTCCGGCGTGCGAATCCTGGTAGGTTTGAGCGTCGGCAGTTGCGCTCGTTCCGCTACTGCGCCGACCTCGGACGGCTCCAGTTTGAGTCCGCGTTTACGCGGCTGATCGGGCCGTGTAACTACGCCCGCAACGACCAAGTCCGGTCCCGCGGCTCCGATTAGACGATCGAGAATATGGGCCGCCAGCGCTGGCGTTCCCATGAAAACGATGCGCAGCGGCGTGCGTGGTCTCTCAGATGCGGACAGCGGAGGGGGGCTTCCCATCGGCCTTGCCCTCCTTGATCATCTTGGCGAGTTTGCGGCGGTAGAGTTCGCGCTTGATACGGCTGATGCGATCGATGAAGAGTTTGCCGTCGAGATGATCGATCTCATGCTGGAGCGCCACCGCGAGCAGATCATTCGCCTCGATTTCGATTTCCTTCTGATCCGGTGTCCACGCGCGCACCAGCACGCGCTCGGCCCGCTGCACGTCGGCGGTGAAATCGATTACGGAAAGGCAGCCTTCCTCCCAAACGATCGAACCCTCCGCCTCGATCACTTTCGGATTGATCAATTTGAGCAGATGCTTGCCGGGATTCTCATGGTCGGTGTCGAGCACCACAATGCGGCGGGAGTCGCCGACCTGCGGCGCCGCCAGGCCCACGCCGGGCGCGGCGTACATGGTTTGCGCCATACTGTCGATGAAGCCGTCGAGGCGGCCGTCGATGTTTTCGACGGGCTTGGCCGGTTCCTTGAGCACACTATCGGGAAACTTACGTATTTTAAGCAGCGCCATTGGTGTGAGCCGTAACTCTAAAATTTATCAAAGCGAGGCCTGCTCTCAAAGCCCGCCCGCGCATGGCATACGCCCCCGAACACGCTGTCGGACGATGGCAGCCCGCGTTCAAATTACGACGCTCAGGCTTGGCGTTACTGCGAGCGCATAGCGGCCGCGCTGGCGGCGTAATCGCACAGGTGCGTGAAATGCGCGCGAGAGCGTGCCGGAAGTGAGGATCTTTGCCTTGGGGCCGGCGGCGAGAACCGCGCCGTCTTTGAGAATCAGTACGTGCGAGAAGGCGGGCATTATTTCTTCGACGTGATGGGTCACGAGCACCAGCGTCGGCGCCCCCTTCGAGCGCGCGAGCCGCTCCAGGAATTGGACGAAGTGCTCGCGCGCGACCGGGTCGAGACCGGCACAGGGCTCATCGAGGATGAGGAGTTCCGGCCGCGCCATCAACGCGCGCCCGATGAGAACCCGCTGGCGTTCGCCTTGCGAGAGAAAGCGCCACGGCCGATCGCGAATCTTTTCCGCCTCGACCTGCCGTAGAATCTTTAACGCCTGCCGCCGTTCGTCGTCGCGAATCTCGCCCCACATCCCGACCATCGCGTGACGTCCGCTGATCACCGACGACAGCGCGCTCTCGTGCCCTTCCATCAGATGATGGATGCTCGAGCTACAAATCCCGATGCGCTTGCGCAATTCGCGCCAGTCGCTGCGGCCGTAGGTTTCGCCGAGCACGGCGATCGCGCCGGTCGTCGGCGGCATGTAGCCAGTCAAGGTGCTGAGGAGGGAGGTCTTGCCGGAGCCATTGGCGCCCAGGATGACCCAATGCTCGCCGTGCGCAACGGCCCAATCGACGGCGTTGAGAATCGGCGCGTCGCGTTCGACAGTGAGCTGGGAAATCGCGATCACCGGCGGCAATTGTCGAGCGCCGCGCGGCGTCGCGCTACGAACCGACGAGGTGGAAGCACCGTTCGCCGAAGCTTTCACTGGCTTTTTCTTCACGAGTTGATTGCGGATGTCACGCGACGATGCCGTTTTGAGCAAGAAACTCTTCCATCGCCTGGATGCATTTGGCGGGTCGTTCGATTTGCAGGAAGTGGGTGGTGTCGGCAATCGCTTCGTAGGCGACGTGCGCTTCCTCCGCCAGGGCCCGGCCGATCAAAGCCGGCGTTGCGTTTTCGAGTTGCGGATCGGCGCAGATCAGCTTGATCGCTACCGGCATCCGCGCCAGTCCCGTCCACGCATCGGTGTCGCGATTGCTCCTGAACACATGCGCTTCGAATTCGCGCGGACAGGCAAGCATATAGGTTCCGTTAGTGCCGTCGCGGTGCAGCGTCGCGCGCGCCATCAGCTCATATGCCTCCGGCTGCCATTGGGTAAAGTACTTGGCGAATTGTGCCGCCAGCTCCATCGGATCCTGGTAGCTCGGCGTACGCCGTTCCGCGCGCGCGGCAATCGCATCCTCGCCGGTCCGCTGTTGTTCGCGCAGCGGATGACCATCACGCGGGTAAAACGGCGGGTCGAAGAGCACTAGCGGATCCCAACGCGCGCCCATCCGTTGAGTATGCATCGTGGCGCTCACCGCCGACAGTGAATGGAACACGCCGGCCGTGCGCTTATTGCCGAATTCCGCCTGCACCAATCGAAAAATGTGTTCGAGATCACGAACGAAAGTAGGCCAATTATGGTGGTCGAGGCGATGAATCGGGTTCTGGCCGTGATTGCGGAAGTCAAACAGAATGAGCTCGTAACGTTCGCGCAAAGGACCCCAGAACGGCAGATAGCCGTCGATCGCGAGGCCGTTGCCGTGGCTCAGGGCAAGTCGCGGACCGTCCGGATTACCGTGTTGGCGGATACGGATTATCGCGCCATCTTCCATTTCAGCGTCGATCGTTCGGAGCGGCGCCGGCACCTCGATACTCAATTCGTGGCCTCATTTGCCGTTCGACAGGGTGAACGGCAGCGCCGATGCTAGCGACAATCCGTCCGGCGCGCAAAAAAGCGCCGCGCCTCCAAGTCGCGTTCGATAGGCGGCATCTCGCGCGATCACAGCCCCGGCCTGTTCGTGTGGCCTGAAGGATGCCGACAATTTGTGTGATTGCTGCAACTCGGACGCGCGGTTATCGTTTTGTGATGGACATGGAGAACACGCTCGACAATTTCATCGTCGCGACGACCAACGAGCTGCCGGGCTATGAAGTTACGCAAGTCCTTGGCGAGGTTTTCGGCCTGGTCGTGCGCGCGCGAAATGTGTTCTCGAATTTCGGTGCAGGCCTGCGCACCGTCTTCGGCGGCGAAGCCAAGGGCTACACCCAATTGCTCGCGGATAGCCGCAATCAGGCAATCGAGCGCCTCAAGCTCGCGGCGATGGAGCGCGGTGGCAACGCAGTCCTGGCGATGCGCTTTGATTGCAACGAGATCGCGAATCTGATGAGCGAAATCGCCGCCTATGGCACCGCCGTGATCGTGCGCAAGAAGTAACCTCAGAGCATGTTGATCGGATCGACGTCGATGATGACGTGGACGTTGGCCTCTGCCGCCATCGCGGCAGTCTCCGCACGCATCGCGGACAACGCCGCCCGCATCTCGTTGAGTTCCTCTGCCTTCAGCACCACCTGCCATCGATAGCGCCGTTTGATCCGTTCGATCGGCGCCGGCGCCGGTCCGAGAATACGCATCGAAGCCGGCTTCGCGAGCCGTCCGAGCGCCGTTGCAACGCGCGCCGCGATCGCACCGACGCGGGCCGAATCGGAGCCCTCGATTCTCACCAGCGCCATCCGTGCAAAAGGCGGATACATGAGTTCGCGGCGCAGCTCGAGTTCGCGCCGGATGAAGCGAGCGTAGTCCTGATCGCGCGCCGCGCGGATGCTGTAATGAAACGGGGCGTATGTCTGTATCAGCACGCGTCCGGGGCGATCGCCACGCCCGGCTCGACCCGCGACCTGGGTCAGCAATTGAAACGTGCGCTCGGCCGATCGGAAATCGGGCATGTTTAGGGCGAGGTCCGCCATCACTACGCCAACGAGCGTTACGCCCGGGAAGTCGAAACCCTTCGCGATCATCTGGGTTCCCACCAGGATATCGATTTCACCGCGCGCCAGATTAGCGAGGATCGTCGCGCGAGCGCCGCGCCGGCCGCTGGTGTCGGAATCCATCCGCTCGATACGCGCGTCGGGCATCAGTTCCGCGATCGTTTGCACCAGCCGCTCCGTTCCGAATCCTTGCCCGGCCAAGCCGAAGCCGTCACATTCGGGACACTTGTCGGGCGCCGGCGCGCTCTCGCCGCAGTAATGGCATCGTAGTGAACGGTCGCGCAGGTGGAACGTCATGCTGACGCTGCAATTCGTGCACGCGATCACGTTGCCGCAGAGATGACATTGCAAGAAATTGTGATAGCCGCGCCGATTGAGAAAAACGACGCTCTGACCGCCGCTGGCGAGGTTAGCACGCAGCGCGTCGATCAATTGCGGCGAGAGCGGGACGGCGTCGGGCGGCGATGCGGTTTTGTCATCAGCGACACTGCCCTTCATCGGTGCGGGTCCCGGTTTGCCATTTAGCTGCCTCGCGGCACGCGCGTCATTGTCCCGGGCCTCTATCCGCAACTGTTCGGCGCGCGCTTTATCCACGCGAAGGTGTTCGCGTAAATCGATAATCTCGACCTCGGCCAACTCGCGATCGCCGACCCGATGGGCCAGCCGCAATATCCGGTAACGGCCGCGGCGGGTGTTCACGTATGATTCCGCCGACGGCGTCGCGGACCCGAGCACCACCGGGCAATTCGCGAAGCGTCCGAGAGCAACCGCCAAATCGCGTGCGTTGTAGCGGATGCCCTCGTCACTTTTATAGGCCGAATCATGTTCCTCATCGACCACGATCAGTCCGGGATCCGGCAAGGGCGCAAA
>DASXFX010000060.1:0-11183 GCA_036489375.1 Binataceae bacterium (SeqCode)
CACCCGCTCCGGCCGCACCGTCGCGCAGGAACCGGTGTCGGGCGACGGCTTCGACGCCCTCGCCGCGGCTCATAGCCGCGCCCTCCAGCGCCTCAGCGCCGATATCGCCGCCGCCATCCGCACTCAAACAGATACGTCACAATAGCCTCCGGGACAACTATCAGATGCGAAGGGAGCATAGCATCGCGGATCGCCTGCGCGGCACCATGCGCAAGTACTATCTCCCGCGAAGGCATACCGCATTCCTTGTGGCGATTATAAGTCTGCTCGGAGTACGTCCATTAGTAGGAGACACGGGAGCTGGTCCTGCCATATACAGCACCGTGATTATGCTCGTACTCATGGTCGCGCTTTATACTATTCAGGTTGACGAGCTACTTGGCGATCGCGACGTTCTGCTAAAGCAGCGCAAGAAGCGTGGAGTCCTCGGATGGGTTCTGGCGATCATTGCGATCACTTTGCGTATTGCCATAATCATTGAACCAACTCACTTACTTGCCACGGCTGGCGCAATTTCGTGGTTAGCATTTTTCGCGTTCGTCACACTCACCGAGTTGCGCGGCGTTCTCAAACAGAAGACAATCACGCGCGAAAGCATCAGCATGTCGGTTTCGGTTTATCTGCTGCTTGGACTGACATGGGGTCTTTTCTATATTCTGCTCTTTGATTTTCAACCGAACGCCTTCAGCTTCGGCAGCGCGCCGGTTCCACCCCCACGGGAAATCATCCCGGTCCTCACTTACTTCAGTCTGACCACGCTAGCTACCGTGGGCTACGGCGATATCACTCCTGTGACGTTGCAAGCTCGCTATGCGGCGGTTTCCGAAGGAATCGCCGGACAGTTTTATCTGGCGATCCTGGTCGCGCGGCTGGTAGGAATGCAAATGAGCCAATCCGCCAGCAGAGACGCGGAGTCTGAGAGCAAGGATTCCGATACCCAATAGCCAGACGAGTCCTTTGAATTCGTATCGGATACAGAGACCGGGAATTGGCGTGCACCTGCGGACGATGCTCGCAGTCTGGTGCCTATTGGGTGCCTCGGCACGGTTGGTTCAAGCACAGGCGACGGATCCGACGAAGCATTCGGAACTCGTCAATCAAGCTAACGCTCCCATCTCCAATCTCTTCCAAATCAGGTTGCAGGACTCCTATGCTCCCGCTTTCCAAGGCCAGTTGCACGGTCAGGGGAACCTCTTTTCGATCGCGGTGACGATGCCTCTGCCGGAGTACCGACTGCTACCGCTTCCACAGCTCTCGCTGCTGACGATTCCAGTCGCTGCTACACTTCCGCTACCCGCGGGCGCATTGACCGGGTTGGGTGACGTTCGCTTCGTCGATATCGCGGTTATCGATGCGGGTCATAGTTTACTTTTCGGGATCGGGCCAACCTTCGTTTTTCCCACGGCGAGCGAGAGAGCTACTGGTCAGGGAAAGTGGCAGGCCGGACCGGCTGTAGCTGTGGCATTCGCACCGCGCAAATGGCTGATTGGCCTGATAGCTCAAAACCCAATCTCATTCGCCGGAGATTCGACTCGGCCCAAGGCGAACGCACTCGATCTGCAGCCGTTTCTCACCTATCAACTCAGCCACGGGTGGTATTTGAGGTCTGAGCCACAGATGATTTTTGATTGGGAGACGAACAAGCAGCTCCTGCCGCTCGAGATGGGGTTCGGCCGGGTTTTCAAGTTGGGCCCACAATATGTCAATTGCTTCGTCGAGCCGGCTTGGAACGTATCGCATGATGGCCCCGCGCCAAGGTATGCGATAACTTTTGGATTCTCGCTGCTATTTCCTGATTTCTGGGGCAAGCGAACAACGCGATAGCTGGCGCGTCTATTTGTGCGTCGCTCAACGAGCAATCAAAATGACTTTATGGTCTGACCGGCATAGTAAGGTAGTTGTCGTGAAGCACTTAGAGAGGGTTCGGAGGATCTGTTTGTGAACCCGATGATTATCGGTGGGATCGTCTTGGCGTGTGTTTCCGGCGGCGCGCTGCTCGGAATGGTGCTTCACCGAATCCTGCCCGAGCATCATCTGAACTCGGATTCCAAGGACGTAATCAAGCTGGGGATGGGCCTGACCGCGACGATGTCGGCGCTGGTGCTCGCACTGCTAATCGCGTCGGCGAAGAGCTCTTATGACGCGCAGCGGAACGAACTCACACAGCTTTCCGTGAACGTAATTCTACTGGATCGCGTTTTGGCCAAGTATGGCGCCGAAACGAAGATGGCTCGCGATATTCTGCGACGTTCTGTTGTTCGAATAATCAATCAAATATGGCCCAAAACCGACGCTAGCGCTAACGAACTGGATCCGACGACGGTTCGGGCTGGGGAGCTCTACGACAAGATTGAAGAGCTCGCACCGCAGAATGAAGCTCAGCGATCGCTTAAAAGTGAGGCGGAAAAGGTCAGTATCGACCTCGCTCAGACCCGCTGGTTGCTGTTTGAACAGACGGGCAGTTCGATTCCTATGCCGTTCCTGGTGTTACTGGTCTTCTGGGTAACTATTATCTTTCTCAGCTTCGGGCTATTCGCGCCTCCGAATGCGACTGTCATTTCAACGCTGTTCTTGTGCGCGCTTTCTGTTTCCGGTGCGATTTTTCTGATCCTTGAGCTGGACCGTCCGTTCGGCGGATTAGTCCAGATTTCGAGCGCACCATTGCACAATGCGGTCGCTCACCTTGGCGAATAGAAGCTCGCCGGCATTCGGTAGAACCACGGGAGGGGTCAAATAGCTGAGAATTAACCCAGTGCGCGCGCTTCAACCATCCTCTCGGTTACGTTGCGAGGCGAGGGTCTCCAGTGGCAACGCAAACAGCATGATCCGTGCCGGCCGCCGTATCGCCAAATCGTTGCTCGTTGGCAACCCGCGCCGCCTGACATGCCTCCGCTCTGTCAAATGATTGCTCTATCGTCCATCTGCTCAATGACGCTGAATCATCGTACCGCTGCTGACCGATCCACCAGAATCTGGTCTGTGGCGGCATCATTAGATACCACCCTACGAGCGCGAGTACGGCTGCGTGGCGAATATTCATGATTTGGACTGAACTCCTGGGTCGGAGCCTCCATCGTGAACCTAAGTCCCCGACTTAGCAAGCCACACATTTGTCTCTTAAGGCCCCGGTATCCCCGCTCACGCCGCGAGCCAGTGTCCCCGAAGAAACTTCATTCCCGATCCAGATTCGTTTCGACCACGCTGCAAGCTCAGCTTAACTGCGAGCATTGATTTCGCACGCGTACGGCCATGACTCGAATTGAACGAAATTCGATTAGCTAACTAAGGCCGCTATTACATCGTACATAGATGAATCGACGGGCGTAGCCCGTCTTACACTAACTGGGAGCACTTACCGATAGGACACAATCTTCAGCTGAGGCCTATCAAGTTTATAGTAACTAACTCTCGTGCACCACGGTTCCCAACCGGTGATGAATTTGTGTAGGGAGATTCTTCTATCCGCGTTCGGCCCCTGTATAGACTGGCCCGATATTAAATTGCGAAGTGGAGGGCCATCGACAGCTATCTCGATGGTAGTGTTTACCTACATGAAGATCTATACCGTCGGACTCGTAACTGCACTGATGGCTCTCACCTTCAATCTAGCATTCGCTCAGTCCAATAACGGCGCAGTCATTTCAAATTCGCCCGAGGTCGCCAACCTTCAAGGTGTCGGAATAAATCTCTATGAGTGGACGTTTTGGGATGCGTCCGCCGACTACCTGCAAAATATCCTCCAGAATCCAGGATTCGAGCCTTCGACTTCCGGCCGCGTCGTGATCGTGCCTTCAGGAGCTACGTCGGCGGCCTTTTGTGATCAGAACAACTGGTATCCGATGCCCTCTGGTTTCTATACGGGCGCTACTTTCGAAGACGTATATGTAGCGGGTACTGTCTCAAGCGCCGTAGCTGCTACTCGCGGGACGGGCACGATAACCGGCTACAATCCAACTGGGTGTGCCTCATCGACGCCTCGGTTCACCTATACTGCTTCCTTCACGATCAAACCTGGTGACTACATTCGTTTTCATGCAGCCGGAAACATGGGCAACGTCGGCTATTCGACCTATGCGCCCGTGGGTTGGTGGAATTCTGACTCGAAGATAACTCTCGTCGCCGACAAAGAACCGAATAGTAGCGGCGCTCAGGCGCTTGACCTTGCATTGAATGGATCTTCACACGCGATCGCGCAATATCAGGACACCCAGCCTGGAAACTACGCCGGCGGTCCCAACAATTGGATTGAGGTTACGGGATCGTGGACGGTGTCGTGCTGGATCAAGGCGGTGAATGCGACATCTCCCTCTATTACACTGAGCTTCGGTCGGATTGGATTGCCAGCTTATTTTCAGCAGTCGTTCACACCCACGACGACGTGGACCAAGTATTCAAACACCTTCACCGGTTCCGAGACTTCGCTGACCGCAAATATCGCTACCCTTCAATTTCAGATAGTTGCCAACGGCGCGTCCGGCGATATTCGCGTTGATGACTGCTTCGTCGGCCCGACCAGCGCCAGTGTCCCGTCGTGGTCTCCCGATATCGCCAAAACTCTGAAGGCGCTTAATCCCGGCTTCATTCGCGATAACCAGGGTGCGCAAGGTGACTCTTACGCGAACTTCGTCGCCGATGACACCGGGCGCGGGGTTGCCAGCTTTTCGGGATCGAGTTTCTCCTGGCTTTACAACGTCGATCAATTCTTTCGGCTGAACGCTGCCGTAGGATCGACCCCGTGGATCGTTATTCCAGTGGTCTTGACGGACAGCGAGTATCAGGCACTGGGCGCTTATCTGGCGAAAGAACAGGCATTGTACGGTTTCTCGCAGATACTGATTGAGTGGGGCAACGAGATGTGGAACGGCGGGTCGTGCGGCGGAGTGTGTTATTCGTATCAGGGCGATCAATATTCAGCCGTCGCCAAGCGCGATTTCAATTCGATACTTACCGGCGCAGGCTCTAGCTCAGGGAACTACCTTAAGTGGGTTGCCGGAGGCCAGTACGGCGCTTACCCGCCATCTACGGGTCAAATTACCACCGTGCAGACTGCGGCTAACACCGCGACCTATATCGATGGCGCGCCGTACTATCTCTTTTGCCTGGATACGCAGACCGCTGTGGCCAACGATATGTCCCTTCTGTTTGGTGACGAGAACCTCCAGGAAAATTACATGGACGAGGTGACCAGTGCGCTCGCAAACGAGGGACAGCATTTCGCCGTGTACGAGGGTGGCCCTTCGACCTGGTGGGGTAGTGCCTCGAATAGCGAGCGTAACCGAACTATCGCCGGCGCGGGCAGTGCCGCGAGCGATGCTGAACTGGCGCTGAATTTGTGGACCTCCGGTACTCCGATCGTCAATCTCTGGAACCTTGCCCAAACTGACTTTGTTTGCGATGGGTCCAGTTGCCCCAAGTTTCCGATTGGTAACACCTGCGTCGGGACGCCGCCCAATCCGATGAGTGCCGATATGTGGGGCGTTGTCCATGATCTGCCGACTGGCTCGCTGCGACCGCGTGGCCTCGCGCTGCAACTCCTCAATAACTATTTCATTACTTCGAAGACCGGCAGCTTCTATCCAACCAGCTCGAGTACCTACACCGGCGTCACGGTCGGTGCGTGGCATGATTCGCACAACTTGTGGAATGTGGCGATCGTCAACGCGAATACGACCGCCCAGAACATCGTAGTTCAACTTCCCTCGACCACTGGCTTGCCCACCGGGACAGTAAAGCAAATCAACTACACGTCTTCGATTGCCGATGTGAACGAAACCTCGGCTTTGGTTACCATCGGTAATGGCTCGAAGGTAGTTGCCGGCCCCAATGCAAATCAGGTCACGATCCCGGTGCCCGCCTATGGATTGGTAGTAGCTCAGGGTGGTGGCTCAAGTGGAGGCACAAGCTCGACTCCCACTCCAACTGCGACTCCGAAGGCGACCGCCACCCCCACGCCGACACCCGTTCCAACTCGAACACCGTCGCCGACTCCAAGTGCGACGCCATCGCCAACTCCTAAGGCGACGCCATCGCCAACTCCTAAGGCGACTCCTACTCGCACGCCGAGGCCCACGCCTTGGCGAAGGTGGCCCTTTTCGTCCTCTAATTCGAATGCAGGATAGTGGGCGCGGCTCGATGCCGTGACTGCGCCGCCCGGCGTCCCCAATGCGCCGCTTGCGTTTCCGACGACGCGATGCGATCAGTTGCGCAGGGACGAAAAGGAGGCGCAAATCTGGATGACGCAATCAGCGCAGCGCATGCTCGAGGGCTATCGCGTACTCGATTTCACTCAGGTCTTGGCCGGACCGACGACGACTCGCTACATGGGCGAAATGGGCGCCGACGTAATCAAGGTCGAATTCGCGCCCAATGGTGATATCTCGCGCGGAGTGCCGTACCTTCGCGACGGGCGCAGCGCCTACTACGTCCAACAGAATCGTGGCAAAAAAAGTTTGTGCCTCGATCTCAGAAACCCGGCTGCGGCTGGGATTATCAAGGAATTGATTCCAAAGGTCGATGTCCTGGTCGAGAACTATGCGCCCGGCGTAATCGGCCGTCTCGGCTTCGGCTATGAAGCGGTGAAGGCGCTCAACCCCAGGCTCGTCATGTGCTCGATTTCCACCTTCGGACAGCATGGCCCGCTGGCGAATCGTCCCGGCTACGATTTCATCGGATGTGCGTATTCGGGCGTTCTGAGCATGATTGGCGAGCGCAACGGACCGCCTTCGTTACCCCAGGTCGGCCTCGGCGATATCACTACTGGCGTCCACGCGCTCTCGGGTATCACTGCCGCGCTGCTCCATCGCGAACGCACTGGCGAAGGCCAGTTCATCGAGACCTCGTTGCTCGATTGCTACTTCAGCTACAACGATATGACCGTGCACACGGCGAGTCTTAGCGGCGGTGCCTTTAAGCCGACGCGTAATGGACCGCATCACTTCGCGATGGCGCCGTTGGGCGTCTTCAACGGTAAGCGTAATCCGATCCTGATCATGGCGGCGATCGAGTATCAATTCGGGTACCTCTGCGATGCGATGGGCCGTTCGGAGTTATCCAGCGATCCGCGCTTCTCCAACAATACCCAGCGAATGGCGCATTTCGAGGAGTTGAAAAAGTTGATTCAGAACTGGTTCGACTCGATGCCGACTGACGAAGAAGCCTATCGCCGCCTCGAGGAGCATCGCGTCCCTTTCGCGCAGGTACTCTCGATCGAAGAGGCCATGGCCCATCCGCATCTGCGCGAGCGCGAGGTCGTGCGCACGGTGAACGATCGCTTTCTCGGCGACTTCGACGTCCCCGGCTTTCCCATTCGGTTTTCCGGTTACGACCGTCATCCTGTGATGCAGGCGCCCACCCTCGGCGAGCATAACGAGGCGGTGCTGCGCGATTATCTCGGCTATCCCGCCGATCGGATCGCGCAGCTCGAGCGCGAGGGCGTATTGCATCGCGGCCCGCGCTAAGCCGGTGATCAGCGCCATCTGGCCGCCCGCCCTCAGCGTCGGCCGGTTTCACATCGCGTGCGTGACTTGCTATTGAAGGGATGCGTGCGAATGCCGTTCTTTACCCAATATCGAAACGAGGTGTGCAGCTCATGAAAGCTCTGGTACTCGAAGAAATCGGCAAGCCCATGGTGGTCAAGAATGATTGGCCGGAGCCGAAATGCCCTCCCGATGGCGCGATCGTGCGCGTCGAAGGCAGCGGCATCTGCCGCTCGGACTGGCACCTCTGGCAGGGCGATTGGGGCTGGATCGGTTTCAAGCCGCGCCTGCCAACCATCCTCGGCCACGAATTCGCCGGTGTGATTGAAGAGGTCGGCAAGGACGTCAAGACGCTCAAGGCCGGCACTCGCGTCGTCGTTCCTCTCGCTCAAGGTTGTGGCGTGTGCGAAGACTGTCGCACCGGCCATTCCAATCATTGTCTCGGACCCGGCATGGGCGGCTATGCCCGTTACGCGGTCTTGAGTCACGCCGATTTCAATTGCGCGCCGCTCCCCGACAAGATCGATTTCGTCGAGGCTTCCTCGATGGGCTGCCGCTACGTCACCGCCTTTCACGGCATTCTCGATCAGGGCCAGGTCCGGGCCGACGAAACTGTGGTGGTGTACGGATGCGGTGGGGTGGGCTTGTCTGCGATCCAGATCGCTACGGCGCTCGGCGCGCGGGTCATCGCGGTTGATCTCGACGATCGCAAGCTCGAGCTTGCGAAGCAGGCCGGCGCAGCCGAAGTCATCAATGGTAAGAAGACCGATCCGGTCAAGGCCGTGATGGATCTGACGCACGGCGGCGCGGACGTCAGCGTGGACGCTCTCGGTATCGCCGCCACTTGTCGTAACGCCGTCCTGAGCCTGCGCAAGCGCGGACGCCACGTTCAGATTGGCCTTACGACTCAAGGTGAAAAAGGCGAAGTCGCGCTGCCGATCGATCAGATCGTCTTCAAGGAGATCCAATTCACCGGCTCGCTCGCGATTCAGTCTTTTCGCTATCCCGCGCTGCTCAGCATGATCGAACGCGGCCGGCTGGCGCCGCGGAAATTGGTTACCGAGACCATCCCGCTCGAAAAGGCCTTCGGAGTCCTCGATCAGATGTCCAAATTCGAAAACGTCGGCATCAGTGTGATCGACCAGTTCTAGACACACTGCACTACACTAGCGAAGCCGCAGGCGTAGCGAGCGAACTACACTACACTAGCGAAGCCGAAGGCGGAGCGAGCTAACGAGTCCGCGAGGTGCGCAAAAAGTAAGAATCTGTGTCGAGCGAAGCGAAACGAGCACACTAGCGAAGCCGCAGGCGAAACGAGCACACTAGCGAAGCTGCAGGCGGAGCGAGCTCACTAGTGGAGCGAAGCGAAACGAGCAGGCGAGTCTGCGAGCTGCGTCCCAAGGTAAAGACTCTGCGAGGTGCGCAAAAACTAAGAATCTGTGTGGACCGAAGCGGGCAGGCTAGTCGGCCTGTTCCGCTTCGCGAATTAAGACTCCGCGCGGTGCGCACTGCGTAGCTGCCGCTCAGCCGAGGCGATAGAAATTCGAACCAAGGAGGAATGCTCATGGCAGCGACTGCTCCTAAGAGTTTCGGTTACGAAATCGACGTCGAAGACGTCGAATACCTTCGCCACGGCGACGTACCTTTGCTCGCGCGCTTGTTCAAACCGCGTGGCGTTGGGCCCTTTCCGGCACTCATCGAACTGCATGGCGGTGCCTGGTGTCTTGGCAATCGCCTCCAGGATACCGCGCTCAACGAACAACTCGCCCGCGGCGGTATTCTGGTTGCGGCGCTCGACTTTCGCGTTCCGCCCGCGGCCACCTATCCCGGCTCCCTGGCCGACATCAACTATGGCATCCGCTGGCTCAAGTCGCGGGCTGCCGCGCTCGGTACGCGTCCGGACCAGGTCTGCACCTTTGGCATTTCCAGCGGCGGCCATCAGGCGATGTTGCTCGGGATGCGCCCTGACGACTCGCGCTATTCGGCCATTCCTCTCAAGAGCAATCATTCCGCGCTCGACGCGAGTGTGCGCGGCGTAATCATGGGTGCTCCGGTGATCGATCCGCTGGGCCGTTACCTCTACGCCAAACAACTCAAAGAGACTGCAAAGCCCTCTCCGGAGTTCGTTGATCTGGTGCTGCCGCTTCACGACAAATACTGGAAGACCGAGGACGCGATGGGCGAGGGCAGTCCCGTCCGCGCCCTTGAGCGTGGCGAACCGGTCAAATTGCCGCCCGTGCTCTATGTCCAGGATACCCGCGACATCGTTCATCCGCGGCCGCAACTTGAGCGCTTCGTCGAGCTTTATCGCAAGGCCGGTGGCAAGGTAGAGTTGGAGTTGTCCGAAGGTGCCGGCGACGCGTTCGTACCACGCAATCCTCCGAGCGCGATCGGACACATGTATGACCAGCGCGACCCGTCATCGCCGGCGGCGTTGCGCGTTATCGAAAAGATGATTTCGTTCGTTCGCACTCATACGAGTTAGCTCGAATGGCACACGAGCGGAGCCATTCGCGGCCCGCTACAACGGTCTGAGAACTTAAGGAGATCTACCATGAGCGGTTACACCATCATCGACGCCGACACCCATGTGACTGAGACGCCTGACCTGTGGATCAGCCGCGCGCCCGCCAGTATGCGCGACCGCGTTCCCCATGTCGTGACCGGCGCCGACGGCACTCAGCGTTGGTTAATCGGCAGCGGTCAGCCGCTCGCCAATGTAGGTATGACGGCTACCGCCGGTGTCGGCAGCTTCAAGCACCCACCTAAGGGCTACGATCAGATGCACCCAGGCGCTTACGACGCCAAGGCCCGCCTCAAGTACATGGACGAAATGGGTATCTGGGCGATGGTCATGTATCCCAACGTCGGCGGCTTCGGCGCTCAGCAGTTCCTTAAGCTCAACGATCCTGAGCTGATGCTCACCTGTGTCCAGATCTATAACGATTTCCAGACCGAGTGGGCCTCCGCCGATTCGCGCCGCCTGTTGCCCATCACCTCGATCCCCTTCTGGGACGTTGCCGCCGCCGTTAAGGAAGTGCGCCGATGTGCCGCGATCGGTCACAAAGGCATCCTCTTCACCGGTGAGCCGCAGTACTGGGGCAAGCCACTACTCGGCGACGCGCATTGGAATCCGCTCTGGGAAGTCGCAGTCGAGTTGGATCTTCCTATCAGCTTTCATATCGGCTCGGGCGATATGGCCGAAGGCCTGCTCAAGAATCGCGTCAAGACCTACGGCAAGATGGCCGCCTTTGCCGAACTCGCGGTCGATATCTTCCTCCGTAACGGCGTCCAGCTAAACGACCTCCTGATGTCCGGGGTGCTCGCACGCTACCCCAAGATCAAGTTTGTCTCGGTCGAGAGCGGCATCGGCTGGATCCCGTTCGTGCTCGAAGCGATGGACTACCAGTTCCAGGGTAACAGCGTCGCCGAGGAGCATCCGGAATTCGATCTGCTGCCTTCGGAGTACTTCGCGCGCAACGTCTATGCTTGCTACTGGTTCGAACAGACCGCGCCGCGCCGCCTCATCGATAAGATCGGTGTCGATAACATCCTCTTCGAGACCGACTTCCCGCATCCGACTTCGCTCTACGGCCAGGAGGTTCACGACCGCATCAAAGGTGGTCTCTCCGACTGCGAAGATTCCGTGCGTCGTAAGATCCTTTGGGATAACTCGCAGAAACTCTACAAGGTCACCGGCCCTTCCGC
>DASXFX010000069.1:0-11583 GCA_036489375.1 Binataceae bacterium (SeqCode)
GATCCCGATTAGTCCGGCGGGCCGGCCGTCGATAGCCACGAACACTACTATCTGGGCCTCCTGCCGGAGCCCATCCGCGCGCGCGATAAGGTCCTGTGCTGACGGTGCGCCATCGAAAATCCGTTCGCTGCCAACGCGTACGAAGCGGCCGCTGACATTTGCGCTAACGCCCGCACCGGTGGTCGAAGCAAAGTCAGAAACGTGTTCGAGCGCGATTGCGCGATCGCTAGCGCCAGCCACAATCGCCGCGGCCAACGGATGTTCGCTCGCGCGTTCGACGCTCGCCGCCAGCCGCAGTATTTCGGTCTCGTCGAAGCCGGGTGCTGCCGCCACCGTCGTCAGTCGCGGCTTACCCTCGGTCAGCGTGCCGGTCTTGTCCACCACGATCGTATCGACCCGCTCCATCAGCTCGAGCACCTCGGCATTGCGAATCAGTACGCCGGCCGTAGCGCCACGGCCGGTCCCGACCATCACCGCCATAGGTGTCGCCAGTCCAAGTGCACATGGGCACGCGATTATCAGGACAGCGACTGCCGCGACGATCGCATGCGCGAGCGCCGGCGCTGGACCCATCAGGTACCAGGCCGCAAAGGTGATCGCGGCTGCGCCCATCACCATGGGAACGAAGTAGCCTGCAACGGTATCGACCAGCCGCTGAATCGGCGCGCGGCTGCGCTGTGCTTCCGCGACCATACGGACAATCTGCGCCAGCACGGTGTCGCCGCCGACCCGTTCCGCACGCATTACAAAGGACCCGGTGCCGTTGATCGTCGCACCGATGACACCGTCGCCGGGGTTCTTTCCGAGTGGCAGCGGCTCTCCCGTGATCATCGACTCGTCAATCGCGCTGGCACCGTCGGTGACAACGCCATCGACCGGGATTTTCTCTCCTGGCCGCACGCGCAACAGGTCTCCCGGCACCACCCGATCCAGCGCGACGTCTTCCTCGCCGCCATCGGCGAGCAATCTTCGTGCGGTGCGCGGGGCGAGACCGAGCAATGCCTTGATCGCGCCGGAGGTGCGTTCGCGGGCGCGGAGTTCAAGCACCTGGCCCAGCAGAACCAGCGCCGTAATAACAGCGGCGGCCTCGAAATAGACCAGCGGGGCGCCACTCGGATCGTTTGCGAGAGGCGGCAGCACTTCGGGAAAGAATGTCGCGAAGACGCTGTAGCCGTAAGCGATTCCGACGCCGAGCGATATCAGCGTGAACATGTTGAGGTGGCCGCTCGCGAGCGATCGCGCGCCGCGCTCGAAAAACGGCTTGGCGCCCCACAACACCACCGGCGTCGCCAGGATCAACTCGATCCAGACAATGGGCCACGTCCCGAGCGCATGCTGCAACGGCATCCCCGGAATCATGCCCGACATCGAAAGCACCATTAACGGCAGCGAAAGCGCCACGCTGAACCAGAAGCGCCGCGTCATGTCGGCGAGTTCGGGGTTGGGCGCGTCCGCAGCCAGCGCATCGACGGCGGCGGTTCGTAGTTCCAGTGCCATGCCGCACTTGGGGCAAATTCCTGGATGATCCTGAATCACTTCAGGATCCATCGGACAGACGTATTCCGCATGCGCAGCCATTGACGCGTCCACCAATGGCTCCAGCGCCATGCCGCAAATTGGACACGGCCCCGGTGCGGATCGACGCACCTCCGGATGCATCGGACAGGTATAGACCGTGCCCGAGGACGTCGGCGGTTGATGCATTTCAGGCAGCGGAGCAACTTGCGCGGTATGCGCCTCCAGATATCTCGCCGGGTCGGCGTCGAATTTACCCATGCAGCCGTTGCTGCAGAAGTAATACATCTCTCCGTCGCGCCGCAGACTCCACTTGACCGTCGCCGGGTTGACCGTCATCCCGCAGACCGGGTCCTTCACGGATGCCGCCGCGCTCGGCGCGTCGTTGTTGCGCAGATCGCTGTCGTGCTCAACCTCCGGAACCGTGCTTTGCTTGATACTTTCGTTTTCCATGAATCACGCGAGAAAGCGATCGATTGCTCCGATCACTTCGTCGAGTTTCGTTCGCGAACCTCGCTC
Organism: Binataceae bacterium (SeqCode); assembly: GCA_036489375.1. Taxonomy (GTDB): domain Bacteria; phylum Desulfobacterota; class Binatia; order Binatales; family Binataceae; genus JADMIL01. Next base: position 2,035 of record DASXFX010000069.1, read on the forward strand.
CTTGAGAGCATCCGCGACGCAAGTTTCGAGATGATCGTGCAACAGCATCAGCGCAATTTTGTCGAGCGCGCGCCGCACCGCCGAAATCTGCTGAAGCACGTCGATACAGTAAGTGCCCTCGCCGACCATCTTGCCGAGACCTCGCAACTGCCCTTCGGCGCGCTTCAGCCGATTGGTCAGATCATGTTCGAGGCTTTGCGGCCGTGGCCGCGCTTTGAGCCGGGTGCCATTGCCGGCGTGATGTTCGTGATTTTTCATCTGCTTGATGAGGCCAAGTCCCGGTTGCCTGCGATCCGGCTGCCTTTTGCTACGAGCCGTCGGCAATACTCCCCGCGAGTATCACCTATACTGGTAGGGAGTATAAGCAGCGCCGCAAACTCGTGCAACATTGGCGCGCGCGGAGATGTGCGCGCGGTCAGACGCTGACGCCGAGCGCCTCTATGATGAGGTCGTGGATTTTCGGACGGAAGTCGCGGATCGCCTGGTTCTCACGCCGCGGATGCACCCGGTTGGTCAGCAGCGAGATCGCGATGCCGCGCGCAGGCTCCATCCAGATCGAAGTGCCGGTAAAGCCCAGATGGCCCACTGCGGCCGCGGAAAAGCGATGGCCCGAGCTGGAATACTCCAGCGACGGCGAATCCCATCCGAGCGCCCACGTTGACCCGCGCACCGCGCTGTCGCGCGACCAGAACTGCTGAACGATCTTCTGCGGCACAAAGTCCGACTGACCGGCATAACAGGCGAGCAGTTCAGCGGCGATCCGATCGACTTCCTTGACCGGCGCAAAGAGTCCCGCGTGGCCCGAGACGCCACCCATCGCGTAGGCGTTCTCGTCATCGACCTCGCCCACCAGCAGGCGCTTGCGCAGCGGACAGACTGCCGTCGGCGCGAACATCTCGGGAACTGGTTCCAGCCGGCGCGTGCGCACCAGTGAGATATCGATATAGTCGGTCGCGCGCAGTCCCAGCGGGCGAAAGATCTTGTCGCGGCAAAAGCGATTCAGCGCGACTCCGCTGACCTGCTCAACCGCCTCACCCAGCACGATAAAATTCAGGTCGGAGTAAATTGTCCGGGTCGCGGTCGGCGCCTCGGGCTTTTCCCGATGGATTTCCTCATAAACGAATTCCTTGGCTCCGCGGCTCGCCATGAAGTTGACCTTGCCACCGCGCTCGACGTCGGCAATTTGCTGGTAAAACGGCCGCCACGCCGCCAGTCCTGAGCTATGCGCCAGCAGATGGCGAAAGGTTACGTGGCTTTTTCCGTGAACGCCGAAGTTATGAAAAAAGCGCGTCAGCCGATCGTCCAGGCGCATCTTGGCGTCGCGCGTCAGCATCATCACGGCCACGGTGGTGGCGAGCGGTTTGGTCAGCGAGGAGAGATCGAAAACGGTTTCGAGCCGCATCGGCGACCGATCAGGCACGATCGAGCGAAAGCCAAAGGCTCCCTCGTATGCGATATCGCCGCCGACGCGCACGACCAGCGTCGCACCGGGAATCGCGCCCTTTTCAACCGCCTCCGCGAAGGCAGCTTCGACCTCATGCCATCCCAAGCGGCCACCCCTTTTTGCGTCTCATCGAGCGACTCATTCGCACGCCCGAGACATCTTCGGATTAAGGTCTTTCACCTCATCGTATCCGTTTCCGAGCGCTCTAAAATTCGCGCTTGCGCCGAGGCTCGTCAACTGACTGCCGGCTCCATAATTTCCAAGCGGCGGCCCGCGCTATCGAGCCTCATGCGCACGCCGAACGGCAGCGTCATGTTCTCGGTCCCGTGGCCCGCCTCGATCCCGAACAGCACCGGACATTCCAGGCCTCCGGTCTGTTCGGCCACGAACTGCGCGATCCGGATACGCTCCTGTTCGCTGCCTTCGAGCGGACGGATCGCGCCGAACACCACCCCTGCAACTCGATCGAACACGCCCGCCTGGCGCAACTGCACCAACATGCGATCGACTCGATACGCCTTCTCACCGGTATCTTCCAGGAAGAGGATACGCCCGTCGAAGCGCGGTGCGAACGGCGTGCCGAGCATCGCGACCACCACCGAAAGGCACCCGCCGATAAGCTCGCCTTCACCGATGCCGGGGCGCAAAACCTCGCGCGCTTCCAGTGCGAAATCGCTGGCACCGCTCAAAAGCCGCGCCAGATGGTCGATCGATCGGCGTGTCAGTCCGTTGGCAAAATCCATCGCGACCATCGGCCCATGAAAAGCGACCGCGCCCGCGCACTCGACCATCGCGTTGAGCAAAAAGGTGGCGTCCGAAAAGCCCATAAAAATCTTCGGTGTGCGGGCTATCGCAGCGAAATCGATCAGCGGCAGCAAGCGTCCGCAGCCATAGCCACCGCGCGCGCCGAAAATCGCTTTGACGCTCGGATCGGCGAAGAAACTGTTGAGCTCGCGCGCCCGATCGATATCGGTGCCGGCCAGCACCCCGGCGCGATCGAGCACTCGATCGGAAACCTTGACGCGATAACCCATCGCGACCAGCGCACCCACTCCGCGTTCGAGGTAGGTACGCTCGACCGCGGCCGAAGTCGCAACTACGCCGACGGTATCGCCGGACCGCAAAGCCGGCGGTTTATGGGGCTTGGCGTTCACCGTAATACCGGCGTAACGATATCATGCGCTCTCACAGGAATCGCGACCTGCGCGGCGGAAAGGCGCCAGAAATGCAGTCGCAATGGCTTTGTCCAGTAAAAATGTATCGCTTCGCTTAACCAGGGTGTCAGCGATCTCATTCCGTAGGCGGGGATTACCATACGATCGTCCCTAGGCAGGGCGCCGCATGATCATCGATCCACAGTTGCGCCATTAATACTACATCGAGCGACCCACGGCCTCGGCGACCGGTTTCAGTGCGGCCATCAAGGCCGCGAAGCGAGCCGGTTTGAGCTGTTGCGGACCATCCGAGAGTGCCGTGCGCGGGTCCGGATGTACTTCTATCAGCAGTCCGTCGGCACCGGCCGCGATTGACGCCAACGCCATCGGCATGACCAGCGACCACACCCCGGTCCCATGACTGGGATCGACCAGTACTGGCAGATGCGTCCATTCCTTCAGTAGCGGCACCGCGTTGAGGTCGAGCGTATTGCGGGTCGCGGTCTCGAAGGTGCGGATGCCGCGCTCGCACAGCACGACGTTGGGATTGCCGGCCGACAAGATATATTCGGCGGCCATCAGGAACTCTTCGATCTTGGTTGACATCCCGCGCTTGAGCAGAATCGGCTTTTTGACTTTGCCGAGGCGGCGCAACAGCGAGAAATTCTGCGCGTTGCGCGCTCCGACCTGCAGCATGTCTGCATGCTCGGCGACCTGCTCGATATCGTGCGCATCCATGATTTCGGTGACCACCGGCAAGCCGACGCGCCGCCCGGCGTTCTCGAGCAGGATCAGGCCTTCGTCTTCCATACCCTGAAACGCATAAGGCGAAGTGCGCGGCTTGTATGCTCCGCCGCGCATCAAATGAGCTCCCGCGCTTTTGACCGCGTCGGCCGCCCCATTGACCTGTGACTCGCTCTCGACCGCGCAAGGTCCGGCGATTACCGCTATGCGCGGACCGCCGATTTCGACGCCGCCCACTACAATGCGCGACCCCTCTGGCCGCACTTCGCGGCTGGCGAGCTTGAACGATCTGAGCACCGGCATCACACGCTCGACGCCGGAGACCGACTCCAGATGCTGCAGCGAATGCCCTTCGCCGCGTTCCTCGCCCACGCACGCCACTACTGTGCGTTCGATACCCCGTATGATGTGCGCGTGATAGTCGAGTTGCTCGACCATCCGAATGACATTCTGGATGTCATCTTCCGAGGCATGCGACTTCATTACGACGATCACGCGGGTAACCCCCTCAAGTTAAACAAATGTTAAGCGAAACTTGCGATCCGCTCTGGCCAAGACTCGACCACGAGCGCCCTAGGTCACCTCCTCGCTGATTGTGCGCGAGGCGCCCACCCCTTAGTATAGCTGACATCAGGCGGTTTCGACGCCGAAAAGCCTTAACGCGATCGCGCAAGCGGCATCTACCCGCGACGGAGATGACTGTGGCCCGCAAGCCGCACAAAACTTTACGCCTGGTCCATACTTCGGACGTACATCTCGAAAGTGATACTTTCGGCACGGGTGCGCGCGGTGACGAATTTCGCGATCGCGTGCGCCGCGCCTTCAGTGGTGTGATCGATCTGGCCAATAGCCGCGAGAGCGATCTGCTCCTGATCGTTGGCGATCTCTTCGACTCCAGCCGCGTACCTGACGATGCCCTGCACTTCGCGATGAGCGAGATCGGGCGTGCACGAATGCCAGTGGTGATGATCCCGGGCAATCACGACGCTCACGACGAACGCTCGATTTACGCGCCACTCGCCACGGACGCCCTTCCGCGAAATCTCCACCTGATCCTGGAACCGGAAGGGCGCACCATCGAGTTTCCCGACCTCGCGGCTCGAATCTGGGGCAAGGCTCTGGTTGAGCATTCGCCCGACTATCGTCCGCTGCGGGGACTACCGGAACCCGCCGACGACAGGTGGAATATCGCCCTGGCGCACGGACTCTTTACCGAGGATAACGACACCGGCCGCTCATCGCCGATAACGCCTCAGGAGATCGAGGCGAGCGCCTACGACTATATCGCGCTGGGCCATGTTCACGTCTTCGGTGACGTCTCGCGCGGCACTACCAAGGCGGCCTATTGCGGGACCCCGGCGCCACTCTATTCCAGTGCGGAAGCCGGATGGGTCGCTTGCGTCGATTGTGTGCCGGGCGAACCTGTCACCATCGACCGGGTAGTGATCGATCGCTAGCGTACGGCGGCAGCGGCGGCTATCGAGGACCGGAGATTTGGGGATTTGTCCCCGCATTGAAGCTCGATTGCAGTTCGCGGGCCGCCACTCGGGCACCATCTTCCCGCGTGCAACTTTTCTCCTAATGACTGCGATCGGTAAGGTTCTCCGGTGTTTCAATCGGATGTACCGCCGGGCTACCCGACGGTCTGCCGACGCGAACCAGTTCCGGAAACATTCCCACCAGTCGATTACAGACCCGTTCAAAACTCGAGGCCGCGAAGGGCTTGACGATATAGTCGAGCGCCCCTTCCCGTAAAAATGCTTTGCGTATCTCCGGATATGCGCTCGCACTTACCACCAGGATCGGAAGCCCCGGCTTCTCGCTGCGCATGAGTCGAAACAACGCCAGCGACCCGATTCCGCCGGTGTGGGGCACCGCTACATCGAGCGTGACGATTGTTGGCGCGACCGTGCGAAACAGATCGAGCGCCTGCATGGTGTTCTCCGCCTCCGCAACCACCTCGCATCCGATACACTCCAGATGGTGGCGCAGGACGTCGCGCACAAACACCGAATCATCGACCATCAACACGCGGACCGACATCGTCGCACCACCTTCGCCATAGCTCGAAGCACCTTCGATGGCGTTTTGCGCCGGGAGCCTCCGAACCATGGCGGAAATCTAAGGAGCAACTAACAGACCAACCGGATCGCGGTCCTTGATAGGCCGTCGCGACCAACGTCACGCGCATTTGAGATTTGTCCGCACCATTCTGCGCCATTTGAATGGCGCTGCAATCTCAAATTGCAACGACTGGTCCCGCCGATGATCTCGCCAGTAATCAATTTGGTCCGGCGTGATAACTGGTCGAGGGAGGTATTGCATAGCGCTGCAGCACAGATGTTGACGGTCGCGCAGCAATAGTCCCCGCGGCGCTGGATGCACGCCCGAGCGCTCCCGCAGTCTGTTGGAACTTTGTTAAGGACCCCCGACTCCGTATAATCCAGTCATAGTTGGTGGCTTTGTCGTAGCCGGTTGCATCGATCTCGCCGGTAATGGCCTGCTCCGCCCAGAGGTATTCCCTCGATGAAATCATTAGTATCGGCCATCGCGGCTTCCTTTCTGACAATCATCGCCCTTGCGCCTTCGTCGTTCGCTGCGAACGACTGCGCCTCGACCGCCGGCCTTCCCGCCACTCAGACCTCCTCCGCTGCACCATATCCGTCAATCGAGCGCGCCGCGCCGACTCATGAAATGCTCGCGCAAATGCAATCGCCGGACGGCGCCGAGAACCAGAACGATCAGGGCCAAGCGACCAATCCTGACGATCAGTCCAACAACGTTCAGGGCAACGGCGATCAGGGCAACGGCGACGATGCCCAGCAGGACAATGGGGACAACGCTGAAAACGGCGACGCCGACGGCAACGGCGACGCCGATCAGAACTCGAATGGCGACGACAACGGCGATAATAGCGGACAGGATAACGGCGACCAGCAGGAACCCGGCGTCGCCAACCCGAGCGTCTTCAGCACCACTGTGCGCTGAGTCCCAGGCTAGGCTTGCCGCAAACGAAAAGCGGCGGCCGCTGATGCGACCGCCGCTCTCTTTACGTACTTCGACCGCGCGCTGCGGCCGTGCTTACATCATGCCGCCCGGAGGCATCCCGCCGCCCGGTGCTCCGCCTTTGCCATCGTCGGGCTTGTCGGCGACCATGCATTCGGTGGTCAGCAGCAGGCTCGCGACTGATGCCGCGTTCTGCAGCGCGCTGCGCACGACCTTGGTCGGGTCGATGATGCCGGCCTTCATCAGGTCTTCGAATTCTTCGGTCGCCGCATTGAAACCGAAGGGACCCTTGTTGGTGCGGATCTTGTCAACTACGACGGACCCTTCCCAACCGGCGTTGGTCGCGATCCAGCGTGCCGGATCCTCGACCGCCTTCTTGATGATCCCGATGCCGACCTTCTCTTCCTCGCCGCCGCCGCGCAGATTGTCGAGCGCAGCCGAGGCCCGGATCAGCGCAACGCCGCCGCCAGGGACCACGCCTTCTTCGACCGCCGCACGGGTGGCGTGCAACGCGTCTTCGACGCGCGCCTTCTTTTCCTTCATTTCCATCTCGGTTGCCGCACCGACGCGAATCACCGCAACGCCGCCGACCAATTTGGCCAGCCGCTCCTGCAGCTTCTCACGGTCGTAATCCGAAGTGGTCTCGTCGATCTGGGCGCGAATCTGCTTGATGCGGCCCTCGATGTCCACCTTCTTGCCCGCGCCATCGATGATCGTGGAATTGTCCTTGTCCACGACAATGCGCTTGGCCCGGCCGAGGTCCGTCAGGGTTACGTTCTCGAGCTTGATTCCGAGCTCTTCCGCGATGACCTTGCCGCCAGTCAGGATCGCAATGTCTTCGAGCATCGCCTTGCGCCGGTCGCCAAAGCCTGGGGCTTTGACCGCGGTGCAGGCCAAGGTGCCGCGAATCTTGTTGACCACCAGGGTCGCCAGCGCTTCGCCCTCGACCTCTTCGGCCACCAAGAGGAAGGGCTTGCCGGTCTTGGCAATCGCCTCGAGGATCGGCAACAGATCCTTCATCGAGGAAATCTTCTTCTCGTGGATGAGCACGTAGGCATCGTCGAGCTTCGCTTCCATCCGCTCCGGATCGGTCACGAAGTACGGCGACAGGTAGCCGCGGTCGAACTGCATGCCCTCGACCACTTCGAGCGTCGTCTCAAGGCCCTTGGCCTCTTCAACCGTGATCACGCCTTCCTTGCCGACCTTCTCCATTGCTTCCGCGATGATATCGCCAATGGTCGAATCGTTGTTGGCCGAGATGGTCCCGACCTGGGCGATTTCCTTGCGATCTTTGGTGGGCTTGGAAAGACTGCGGAGCTCCGAAGTGATGGCCTCGACAGCGCGATTGATGCCGCGCTTGAGCGACATCGGATCGTGGCCTGCGGCAACCATCTTGATGCCCTCAGTGTAGATCGATCGGGCCAGCACGGTCGCGGTGGTAGTGCCGTCGCCGGCGACATCGGAGGTCTTCGAAGCAACCTCCTTAACCATCTGGGCGCCCATGTTCTCGAACTTGTCTTCGAGCTCGATTTCCTTGGCGACGGTCACGCCGTCCTTGGTCACGGTGGGCGCGCCGAAGCTCTTTTCGAGCACGACGTTGCGGCCCTTGGGGCCCAGCGTCACGGTCACGGCGTCGGCCAGCACATTGACGCCGCGCAGGATTTTTTCACGCGCATCCTGCGAAAAACGCACTAATTTAGCAGCCATAGCTTTCTCCTAATTCGTGGAAATTTGAACAGCGCACCGCGCGGCGTCAGCCTTCGAGCACGCCCAGGATGTCGTCTTCGCGCAGGATGAGATGCTCCTCGCCTTCGAGCTTGACCTCGCTGCCGGAATATTTGCCGAAGAGGATTCGATCGCCCGCCTTCACTTCCGGCGCGATCAGGTCGCCCTTTTCCGACCGTTTGCCCTTGCCAACCGCGACGACTTTGCCCTCTTGTGGCTTTTCCTTCGCGGTGTCGGGAATGATAATCCCGCCCTTGGTTTTGTCCTCTTCCTTGATACGCTTCACCAGAATCCGATCGCCCAACGGCCTGATTCCTTTCATGGGGTGACCAGCAGCCTCCTTATGACTTTGTTTGAAAATCCCCTGACTAAGGGGTCCCGGTCGCAAAATAATCACGACTGCGGATTTGTCAATTAGCACTCTCCCAACGAGAGTGCTAATCCGCCAAGTCTATCTGGTCGTCAGATTATTGCAACCATTCCTTTCGAGGGTTTCACCATTCGGGAACCCTAGGGCTCGAAAGCGGGTATAGCGGGATGGGGTGGGAGGCGCCAGGGGATTGGCCTGCGCCGGACCGCGGCTGGCCGGGTGGAAAAGCGTGCGATTTCTGCCAGAGGAAGGCGCTCAGGCGTCGAATTCGACCGTGTGGCCGACGCGTTCAGAGATTACCTCGGCGATGCGGCCGTAGAGGTCGTGACCGTCGCGATCGTCAACCCATCGATTCGTTGTGCTGTCGAAGTTGTAGTGCCAGGCGCGAGCGTCGGCGGCGAACCAGATCTGGCTGGTGGCGGCCTGCCGGCTCAGGATGAACTTGCTGTCGTCGGGAAACTCGATCGTGACGACACCATCGCCGGTGACGTAATCGACTTCGTCGGGGTCGAGCGTCTCGAGCCATTTGGCGACGGCGCCGAGACACTCATCGGCCCACCGCAAATATTCCTTCTCTTCCATAACCAAATCATATCAGAGCCTTTGTTCGCCGCCTCTCTCACACTTCCCATCCATCCCGTCTAAATTCACGACTGGCCGGGACCGCTTACATTGAAGGCCGCATCAGTGGTGAATCGGCGCGTGGAAACTGATTAGGCGTGCTTCCACCGAGGCAACGGTCCCATGATGGTTGTAATGGTATTGCGTCACTCCCACCCGCGGCACGATGCGAAAGGACATATCAGCCGGTAGGGAAGAATAACTCAGCACCCAGGCGAGTCCGCGCGGATCGTTCGCGCTCCCTTCGACGAACCAGCAATACATATTATCGGTCCGGGTCCGCTTGAGATCGCTATCCAGACAATCGCCGACGCGGATCGGAAAGCGAAGCATTTGCTCGCCAACTGACTCGCCTTCCACAGCTTTCTTGGCCAATCTCAACGCCGCCGCTTCGGTGGCCGACGGAGTCTCGTAGGTCTCGAAGAGGCCGAACGGATTCTCCACGAGAACGGTATAGGTCGGCTTCTTTTCAGGTTCATACCAGG
>DASXFX010000072.1:0-30540 GCA_036489375.1 Binataceae bacterium (SeqCode)
CATTCGTCCGAGCAGCGCCGAGACCTCAGAATTGGCCTGAACGAAACGGAAAATGTTGTCGATGAACAGCAGCACGTCCTTGCCCTGTTCGTCGCGGAAATATTCGGCCACGGTAACGCCGGTCAGGGCCACGCGTGCGCGCGCTCCCGGCGGTTCGTTCATCTGGCCATACACCAGCGCGGTCTTCGAGAGCACGCCCGATTCCTGCAGCTCACGATAGAGGTCGTTGCCCTCGCGTGAGCGTTCGCCGACGCCGGCGAAAACCGAAACGCCGCCGTGCTGCTTGGCGACGTTATTGATCAGCTCCATGATGGTGACGGTCTTGCCCACGCCCGCACCGCCGAACAGTCCGATCTTGCCGCCGCGCGAGTACGGACAAACGAGGTCAATCACCTTGATGCCGGTTTCCAGGATCTCGACTTCGGTCGCCTGGTCGGCGAAGTCCGGCGCGTCGCGATGGATGGGCATCGTCAGTTCGGAACTGATTGGCCCGGCTTCGTCCACCGGATCTCCGGTCACGTTCATCAGGCGCCCCAGCGTAACCTCGCCCACTGGTACTGAAATCGGCGCTCCGGTGTTGGTCACGTCCATCCCGCGCACGAGTCCTTCGGTGGTATCCATCGCGATACAGCGGACAGTATTTTCCCCAAGATGCTGCGCGACTTCGAGCACCAGGTTGCCCGCGCGATCGTCGATCGAGGGATTGCTTACCCGTAGCGCCGAGAAGATCGGCGGTAGCGAACCATTGGAGAATTCGACGTCGATGACGTTGCCTAGTACCTGGTTGATGCGGCCTGTTGCTTCTGCACTCATGGCGAAAGTCGTCTTCCTATAATTCTTCTCTAAGTCATTTCGAGCGGCGGATGCGGCTAGCCGCGCAAGGCTTCGGCACCGCCGACGATGTCCATCAATTCCCGCGTGATCTGCGCCTGCCGGGCGCGATTCATCTCCAGCGTCAGCCGTGAGATCATATCGCTCGCGTTGTTGGTGGCGCTATCCATCGCGGTCATGCGCGCGCCATGCTCGCTCGCCTCGCCTTCCAGCAGGGCATGGAAGATCGCCGCTTCGACGTAGCTCCGCAAGACCACTGGCATCAGCTCTGCCGCACTCGGCTCAATCAGGTATTCGGTCGGTTGTGTGGCGGCGCCGTCATCCGCAGGCTTCGGCGGCTCGATCGGCAGCAGCTTGTCGTAAGCAGGACGTTGTGAAATCGCCGATCGGAACGCGCTGTACACCACACCCGCTTCGGCAATCGCGCCCGCGCGAAACTCCGAGATCACCTTGGCAGCAAGGTCGCGCGCGAGCCCGACGGTCGCCAGGCGCGGCGTGTTGTTGACGCGGTCGCCGTCGAGCGTCGCGTTGGTGCGGCGAAAATGTTCCAGCCCCTTGCGCCCAACCGCAAAGAACTTCGCTTGCAGTCCTGCCGCGGCACATCGCCGCGCAGTTTCCTCGGCCGCCCGTAACAGGTTCGCGTTGTAACCACCGCACAGCGCACGGTCCGAAGTAATGACCAGGATCAGCGCGATCCGCTGGGCATTCTCCGCCGGGGCCATCGCGTCGGGCGCGGAATTAAGCAGGGAGTCCGCCACTCGCGTGAGGGACTCGTGATAGGGTCGCGCGTTCAGCAGGGCTTCTTGCGCACGGCGCAGCCGCGCCGCCGACACCAGCTTCATCGCTCGGGTGATCTGTTGCGTTGATTTGACCGACGAAATTCGTCGGCGAATCGCCTTGAGTGTCGCCATCCGTCAAGCGTTCGCGCGCCCTCAGGCGGCCTTCGAAGCACCCTCTGCGGGCGTTCGCGTGCTGAGAAAATTGTCGAGCGCTGCGATTAAGCGCTTGCGCAGATCATCGCTAATCTCTTTCTTCGCGTCGATTTCATCTAGCAGGTCCTTGTGCCGCGCATCGAAGAGCGCATACAGGTCGCGCTCGAACGGCTTTACCTGATCGACTTCAAGCTTGTCGAAGTAGCCTTCATTGGCTGCGAAGATGATCAACACTTCCTTGTCGGTCGAAAGCGGATCGTACTGATTCTGCTTGAGCATCTCGGTCAGCCGCTCGCCGCGATGGAGCAGGCGCTGGCTGGCCGGATCGAGATCCGACCCGAACTGCGCAAACGCCGCCATTTCACGATATTGAGCGAGGTCGAGCTTTAAGGTGCCGCCAACCTGTTTCATCGCCTTGATCGCCGCGGAAAAACCGACGCGCGAAACCGATAGACCGACGTTAACCGCAGGCCGGATGCCGGAGTAGAAGAGGTCGGCATCAAGCACGATCTGTCCGTCGGTAATTGAGATGACGTTGGTCGGGATGTACGCCGAGACGTCGCCTGCCTGAGTTTCGATAATCGGCAGCGCTGTCAGCGATCCCCCGCCCATCTCGGCCGAGAGTTTGGCTGCGCGTTCGAGCAGGCGCGAATGCAGATAGAAAACGTCACCCGGATAGGCCTCTCGTCCGGGTGGGCGGCGCAACAACAGCGAGAGTTGGCGATACGCAGTAGCGTGCTTGCTCAGATCGTCGTAAACCAGCAGCGCATGCCGGCCGCTGTCGCGAAAATACTCGCCCATCGTGCAGCCCGAATAAGGTGCGATGAACTGCAGCGGCGCCGCTTCGGAGGCCGTTGCCGCGACTACCGTGGTGTATTCCAGCGCGCCGTAACGATTGAGCTTCTCAACTACCTGCGCGACGGTCGAGCGCTTCTGACCGATCGCGACATAAACGCAAAAGACGTTCTGGCCCTTCTGATTGATGATGGTATCGACCGCGAGCGCCGTCTTGCCAGTCTGCCGATCGCCGATGATCAGCTCGCGCTGGCCGCGCCCAATCTGCAGCATCGAATCGATCGCCTTGATGCCGGTCTGCATCGGCTCTTTGACCGGTTGGCGCTTGATGATGCCGGGCGCCTTGATCTCGATACGGCGGGTTTCGGTGCTCTTGATCGGGCCCTTGTCGTCGATTGGCTGGCCCAGCGAATTTACCACGCGTCCGAGCAGCGCCTCGCCCACCGGAACTTCGGCGATACGGCCGGTGCGCTTGACTTCGTCGCCCTCGCCGATTGCTTGCGGATCGCCGAAGAGCGCCGCGCCGACGTTGTCCTCTTCGAGGTTCAACACCATGCCGTAAACCGAGTGCGGGAATTCGAGCAGCTCGCCCGAGGCCGCATTCTGCAGGCCGTAGATACGCGCGATGCCGTCGCCGCATGACAGTACCCGGCCGGTTTCGCGGACTTCGACGTTGCCCTCGAAGCCCTTGATCTCGTTGCGCAGGATGTCGCTGATTTCAGATGGTCTAATTTCCGCCATAAATATTTCCGCGTGCCGCGCCTACCCGCTCAGACGCCGTTCGGCGTCGGCGAGCCGGGTGGCGAGGCTGCCGTCGTAGATTTTTCCTTCTAGCTCTGCGACGACGCCGCCCACCAGCGACGCGTCAACTTTGGTCGTCGGGATGATTTTCTTGTGCGCTATCGCTTCGAGTCCGGCAACCACGCGAGCGAGGTCCTCGTCGGTGGGCTGGTAGGCAAAGGTCAGAGTCGCTCGTGCCCGACCCATCAGGTCATCGAGCATCCGCGCATAAGCTTCGGCCATCGCGATAACGTCGGCCACGCGTCCATGACTCGCGACCACAACCGCGAACGACCGCAGCGGGAAGCTCAGATCGAGATGCTCCGCGATCTTGCCCAGCGCCGCCATGCGATCCGCATGGTTAACCGTCGGCGATTCGAGTTGCGCCGCAACTTCAGGCGAATCGACTATCCGCGCAAGCCGCTCCAGTTCTGCGCCCCACGCTTCGAGCTGCGAATGGTCGCTCGACAGCCCCATCAGGGCGCGCGCGTAACGTTTGGCGACCTTGGAGTTCTTCAACGGCGCGCCTCTTCGCCCAATTTCTCGACGAAACCCTGAACCAGCCGCGTCTGATCGCCGGCGCCGAAGTTGCTCATCACGAGGTCGCGGGCAACCTTTCCGGCCGCATGCGCCAAGGCCTCGCGCACGCGCCGGTTTGCATTCTCAGCGAGTGCAGTCGCGCCCTGCTCGGCGTCGCGTTTGATGCGCGCGGCCGCCTCTCGCGCCAGGTCGTAGATACGTCCTATCTGGTACACAGTCTCATCCGCCAGGTCCGAGGATATCTGGTTCTTTTCGGCTTCGAGCTTGGCCATCCGCTCGGCGGCTCGATTCGCCAGCTCCTCCGCCTCGCGAAACGCCGCGTCGGCCTTTGCCAGGGTCGCGCGAATTCCGGTAGCGCGGTCCCTGAAGAAATTGCGCGCCGCCGGCACTGCATATTTCCACAAGATAGCCGCGAACAGCGTGAAGTTTATGATGTAAAAGACCAGCGCGCCCCAGGTCCCGCGGTCCTCAGCGCCGCCTTCGGCCGCGAACGCGAGCGCCGGAGTTGACGCCGCGCCGATTAGAGTCGCCGCTATCGCAATCCGTGACTTCATTTAGTTGTTCAGGGTGCTCTGGGTATTGACCGGGCGACCCAATACGCGTTGTGCGAGTTCCACCGCCAGATTTTGCGCCATCTGCTGGAGCTCGGCCTGGGCGTCATCGATACTCTTTTCGATTCCGGCCCTCACCGTGTCGAGCTCGACCCGCGCTTCTGCGCGCGCTTCCTCGATCATCCTGGCCGCTTCGGCCTCTGCCTGCCGGCGCTCGGTCTCGCGCTTCGCCAGCGCATCGCGCCGAATTGCGGCCAGTTGCTGTTCGCGTTCCCTGGTCGCGGCCTTCTCATCCTGAATCAGCCGCTCGGTGCGGTCGTGCAGATCCTTTAGCCGATGTTCCCGATCGCCCAGTAATTTAAGGAACGGACCGAAGAAAAGCCAGCCAAACACGATCCAGAAGCCCAGGAACGAAACGAGCAGGGTCGCAAAAACCCCCCAGTCTGGCGGAATGTGCATGTTAGGACATCAACTCCACCCAAGAGTGGAATCATACCCCGAGCATGAATGTCAAGCTAATACTGGCTCGTCAGGAAATTTAGGCCTGCTTCTGGACCCCCGCGACCGCGACGCGCTCGTCTTTCGCAAAAACCGTAACCTTGGAGCCCTGCGATCCTTCCGGCTGCATTGAGCAATGGCCCTCGAAGAGCGCGCCCTCATGCACCACCAGCACCGGCGCAGTCAGGTTGCCGATAACTTTGGCTGACGGTCGTATTTCTATGCGCTGGCTCGCGATGATGTCCCCGCTGACTTTACCCGCAACGATGATCGAGGCCGCGCGCAGTTGCGCCGTCACCACCGCGGTTTCGCCGATCGTCAAGCTCTCCTTGCCGAAGATTTCGCCATCGACCTGGCCGTCGATTCGCGTCGGTCCGTCAAACGACAGCTTCCCACTGATTTTAGAGCCGCTATCCAGGTATGCGCGTGCGTCCGCAGCAGGTGCGGAGGACGTTCGCAATGCGGATTTGTCGCTGGAACCCGCAGCGCTAGTCGCCACGGATGGGGTAATCGGTTGCGCGGTAGCCTGGACCCGGGCATTCGGATCGGTTCTGATGGTTTTGTCCGGCTCCTTGGTAAACAGCGCCATGGTGGTTCAAGTCTCCTCGGGAATTTTAGCGCAGGCAGGCAGCGGTCCCAGTGTCTCGACCGCATCCCAACTCACACTTTCGCTAATTAACCGATACCATCTACGGAGTCAAATTTCACGCTCTTTTTGCGAAGGCAAACTAAGTAATTGATTTGATTGGACTAATTTACCGTGTGTTTTGCGCGCGTGCGAGGATTGCTGGTCGGGCGCTGAATTTGACCCACGTCGGCTTCTGCCCGTTAGAGAAGACGTAGCCTCAATTCAATCGAGCCGCACTACGCGAAACGCACGGGCGGCGTCTGCGCTTGACTCGTGACACCGAACGGCAGACCAGTTACTTATCCAGCGGATCGCCTTGGCGGCACAATCCGCAACCACAGAGGAGCATTACGATGGCTGTTATTCCTGATGGTTATCTCGACCTTTTGGAGAAGAAGGTTACCTTCGCCAATATCGCGACCGTGCTCAAAGACGGGTCGCCGCAGGTCACCCCGATTTGGTTCGATTACACCGGTGGCAAGATTCGCATCAACACGGCGCGCGGCCGGGTCAAGGCGCGCACTCTGAAGGAGGGGGCGCGAGTCGCACTCGCGATTCTCGATCCGGAAAATCCGTACCGCTACATCCAGATTCGCGGAACCGTTAAAAGCGTGACCGAGAATGGCGCCAACGCGCATATCGACTCGCTCGCCAAGAAATACCTGGGCAAGGACAAGTACCCATTTTCGCAGCCCGGCGAAGTTCGCGTGCTCCTCGAGATCGAGCCGACTTCGGCGCAAGCCGTGGGATGATTCACGATGCGCGCGGCGGGGACCGTCTCCGCCCCGCGCCATTCCGAATGCCTTCCGCTACATAAGCTTGCGCGTCTGCGGTTCGTCCTTCTGGATAGTATCGCCGCACGTCGATCCGCAATCCGGGCAGACGTACTCGTATTTGTCGCCCTCCGGCAGGATGAGCAGCAGTCGCTTGCGCACCTTTACCGCGCGTTTGCACTTGGGACAGGCGAGCAGGCTCGCCTCGAAACGTTCGAACGCTGGCCGTCGATTTTCCGCCATAGCATCAGGCTCTCACGTTAAAAGCTGCCATCAAATGCGTTTCGCGGCAACTTCCCCACGCCGACTCGCGCTTCGATTCGTATGTCTGAAGAGTTTTCGTGAAGTCCGAGATTTTCGCGGTCCCAGTCACTTCGCATCATGAAATATGATACCGAGGCTGACCCGCCGCCCGGTCCTCAACCGGCTGACGCCGTGGCGCACGTTGACCCGATAGTAGCCGCGCGCTCCGCGCACCGGACGCCATCGAGTCGCGAAGATAATCGCCTCGCCGCGATCGAGCGTGACTGCTTCCCCGCGCGATTGCGCGCGCGGCCGCTGCTCCGTAAGCAGGAACTCGCCTCCGCTGAAATCCGTTTCGCGTCGGCTCAGCACGATCGTCATCTGTAGCGGGAAGAACACCTCACCGTACAAATCCTGATGCATGCAGTTGTAGCCGCCGGCCTCGTAGCGGAGCATCAATGGAGTCGGCTTGATCTGCCCCGCGCGCTGGCAAATTCCCAAGAACTCATCCAGACCCGCAGGAAATCCGTCGCCGAGGCGTAGCGCGCGCATCCAGTCGGATCCGATCGGTGACAATCGCTCGTAAAATGCGGCCCGCATCGATGCGACGATCGGTGGCAGCGGCGCAGCGAAGTACTTGTACTCGCCCACGCCATAGCCGTGCCGTTCCATCACCACCCGATTGCGAAAGACCTCGCGATGGTCATAGAGCGCGATAAGGTCGTCGCATTCGGCCTCGGTGAGCAGCGCGGGCGTGGTCGCGTAACCCCGATCGTCGAGCGACGCGCGTATCGCTGCCCAGTCGAGCCGCTCGATTCGATCCTCGATCTCGCCTCTGTCGCGCGACCCTGATGTTAATGTTCCCGCTGACAATTCGTCTCGCCTCTCTGCCTCCGGAAAGATCCCGTCGCCCGCTATAACCCCGCAACCCGCTCGCCCGTGAAGCGGGCGACGTTGTGCCCCGCCCGCCCGATAGCCTATCATTCGACGATACCCGCATGGCTGACAACGGAAATGGCGCGCAGGCGCGGGTCTGGCTCGAGACCTACGGCTGCCAGATGAACGTCGCCGACTCGCAACTGGTAACTGCCGTCCTGCGCCAGGCCGGTTATGCGACCGCCGCCCGGCCCGAGGATGCCGACGTTATCCTGCTCAATACCTGCGCCATTCGCGAGCACGCCGAGGATCGCGTGATCGGGCGTTTGGGCGATCTCGCACGGCTCAAGCAGGCCCGCCCGGAGGTCAAGCTCGGACTGCTCGGATGCATGGCGCAGCACAATCGCGCTGCCCTCGTCGAAAAAGCCCCGTGGCTCGATCTGATCGCCGGCCCCGATACCTACAGGCGCCTGCCCGAGATGCTCGGTGGCGGCGGCTTCGATCCGATCGTTGATGTGCGCCTCAATCGAGTTGAAACCTATGCCGACCTGTCGCCCGAGTACGGCGCCAGCGTGCGCGCTTATGTCACTGCGATGCGTGGATGCGACAAGTTTTGCGCCTTTTGCGTGGTCCCCTATGTCCGCGGACGCGAGCGCAGCGTGCCGCCCGCTGACATCATCCGCGAGGTTCGCGATCTCGCCGCGCGCCGCGTCAAGGAAATCGTTCTGCTCGGGCAGACCGTCAACGCTTATCGCTTTGAGCAAACCGGCTTTGGCGAGCTACTCCGGATGGTCGCGGCGGTTGATGGTATCGAGCGGATTCGTTTCACCTCGCCGCATCCGAGCGACATGACCGATCGTGTGATCGACGCGATGGCCTCCGAGCCCAAGGTCCAGCCATATCTGCATCTGCCGCTGCAATCGGGTTCCGATCGCGTGCTGGCCGCGATGGAGCGCGGCTACACCGCGGCGCAATACCTCGAACTGGTTGATCGCGTGCGCGCGGCAATTCCCGCAATCGCGCTCTCGACCGACATCATTGTCGGCTTCCACGGTGAGGAAGAAAGTGACTTTCGCGCGACCCTCGATCTGATGCGCACGGTTGGCTACGACTCGGCCTTTACCTTCAAGTACTCGGTGCGCGATCACACCCGCGCGTATCGCCTCGGCGACACCGTGAGCGAAGCGGAGAAGCAGCGCCGCCTCAACGAAGTGATGAGTTTGCAGGAGACCAGTTCGCTCGCACGCTATCGCGCGGCGATTGGCCATGAGTTCCCGGTGCTCGTCGAAGGTCCGGCGCGGCGCGGGCTCGCGATGCTCGCGGGTAAGACTCCCCAGTACAAGACCGCGATATTTCCGGCTCGCGAAGGCCTCGCGATGGGCGATACGGTTGCTATTCGCGTCACCTCCGCCACCAGCCACACCCTCACCGGCACCCTCCCCGATCAGTCGTCAGCACCAACCTGATCGTCTTCGCATGTCGCTCGCGCTCTCGACCTTCGCGATCCGAAAACGTCTCACTCTTCGCCGAAAAATCGGCGCCTGACGGTTTCGCCCAGCGGTATCTCGGGGCCGCTCACGAAACCGTCCGGCACGCGCTCCGGCTCCTGCGCGATCAGTGGGAAGGCCCGCGCGCGGCGTGCGTCGGCCGCCGGTCCGACCGCGTAGAACATCTGGTAAAGCAAGTCGGTATATTCATGCACGGCGCCATAGTAACGATCGTGCTCGCTCGCATAGGCGTGTCCGGCCACATCCCAATCGCTATGGGTAAGCAACTGATCTCGCAGCACCCGCGCATCCATCGCCGATAGCGATTGACCTTGGCCGTAAGACGGGTCGGTCGCGGCTGCCGCATCGCCGATCAACGCGATGCCGTCCCGGTAAGGATGATCCACCCAGTTGTTAGTGCCGTCGAAAGTCGCCAACGGCCCGATCGGTTCCACCCTTGAGTACCATTCGGCCGGCACGCCCGCCTTGACCGATTGTTCGACGAAACGCGGCAGGTCCTCGCTACCCTGGAAGCGATGATCCCGTTCTCGCGGATGCCACGCGTATCCGCGCGTCCGTCCCTGCCCCAGGGGACACAGGAAGGCGAACACCCCCGGACCCGGGTATAGGAAGAAGTGATTAGCGTCGTCCGGGACGTCGGGCGTCGCGTCGCACAGTACTCCCGCCAGAAGCATGCCATAGGACTCTTGTTGCACCGGGACATTCAACCACTTGCGCGCCACTGAGCCTCTGCCATCGGCGCATACCACCAGGCGCGCGCTTACCTCTTCGAGCCGCCCTTGCTCTTCAAGTGACACCGACGGCGTTGCGCCCGGTGTCACGCCGCATGCTCTCACGCCCCGCCGAACTTCTGCGCCCGCATCCTGCGCCGCCTGGATTAGTACCTCTTCCATCTCTTGGTGGACCCAATTCAGCATTGGCAACCGTTGTAGCGAGGTAGCTATCAAGTCGCGGTGTTCCGTATGTACGCCACCTATGTACATATCCTCCCAGCGGATGCTCCGTGCACAAGTACTCAGCAGTAGCTCATAGACCCCGAGCTTTTGTAGTTCGGCTACACCCCACGGGAAGGTGCCCTCTCCGCGTACCCGGTCCTTGAACTGGCGCTCGCGCTCCACTACCAACACGCGCGCTCCATTCTCGGCCATCGCCTTGGCCAGGGTTGCACCTGCTAGACCACCACCAACTGTAATGATGTCATACTCGTGCTGAGGCATAGGCTCCTCCGCGGATTCCCTTTAGCTTTCAGATCGGTCGGGCAACTACGCCGGCTCATGCTGAATCCAATTACGGCGCGGCCCCAAGCTATCACTTTTGCTAAATGTAAGTTAACCGAAATTGATAAACGTAAGTTAATCCGAAATCCTTGTTTGAAATTGAAGGATATCGTCGGGCGCAGTCGCACCAATCCCCCTTACACCCCGCTCCGCCGGCTACTCGAACTTGATGCTGCAAGATTCAATTGACCTCGATTAAATAGCTGGCGGCGAGATTATTTATTTTTCTGCAGGTGTCTCAGTTCGGGAGCTGATACGCACCAATGTCGCAATTGCCTTTGGTGCGTGCCGTACCGATCTGATCGGTTGCCACGCAATCGCCATATTTGCCGTTTAAGACTCCAGGATTGCCCGCACCCACCGCGAGGCTGCCGGGAAGCAGCGCCTGAGTAGCAGTCGTTCCGCCGTTATTCATTAGGGCGCCGAGAATAGGATCGCTGAAGTAAATGTTGTGTGCGATCTTACCTCGCAACCTGCAACCGGTCGGATCGCCCACAAAGTTGTAGTCGTGCGAGATCATCGACAGCGATCCAGACAAGCAATCAGGACTTTTCGGCGCATGATTACCAGCTACGATAGAGTTACTGATCACAACTCTGAGTCTATTTATTTCGCTGGGGTTTCCACCAATGACTCCGGCAAATACGGCACCGATTCCACCTCCGGCGCTGCTCGCCGAATTGTTTGCGATCGTCACGTTGTTCAGCGTCGCATCACAGAGAGAAATCAAAGTCCCACCGCCTGTAGCATTTGTACCAGTAGATTTGTTGCCGCTGACCGATAGTTTCATTAAACGCATCCTGATCAGACCCATCGACACGTTACCTAGTTTGTTAATGAGCTGAAAGTCAGACCTTCGAGCAGGACCTGTGGTGAGGAAGTTAGTTCGGGATCTGAGTCATTCGCCGCACTAATATCTAAGTAATAAGGCAACGATGGATGTCGACCGCGCCTCCCATTTGCTATGGAGCAGATTGGCTTGCTCTTTACGCACAGCACCGCACGCCACTGCCGCTGACCTGAAAGAACGCGTGCGCATAGATCGACTCGACTCAGAATCCTTACGCACCTCGCAGACTCTTCACTGGCAACGTAACTCGCGGACTCGCTGCTTCAGATTCGAGATGTGTAGAAACCTTCGCAGGTTTCATCACTCTTCTCTCTCTTCAACGCGCCTCGCTCTACAAAGGTTTCGCATAATCTCTCAGTTATGCTATGCTGCTGTTTGTAGCCGACCGGCGATTCATCGAATCGCCACAAGAGCGCCGTCGCCGGAAGGGCGGCAATCCCAAAAGAACTCCCCTTTTTGTCGAAACGAACCCAATTTGCAGATGCCTCGTCAATCCTTCGTCATCCAATCACACGCGCATTCCTCGAATGCTCCCGGCCTCGACCAATACGCGCAGCATCGATTAGGAGGTCCAGCACCGAAAGCGACCAACTTCCTGCCTGGGCCACCATCGCCCAAGGGTGCGTACTTAGCGGTTAATTTCAATGCGCCGCCAAAGCTGGTAAACCCGAACGGGCCACTCGAGACCCAGGAGAATCGAACATGGAGTTCAACCCGTTCGCACCCGAAGTCAAACGGAACCCGTACCCCTACTTCGCGCACCTCCGCGATCACAGTCCGGTGTACTGGGTGGAATCGCTCAAATCCTGGGCCGTCAGCCGTTACGATGACGTCGCCTCCATCGCCAAGAACACTCAACTCTTCTCCTCCGCGCCGATCATCCCGGCAATCCTCGGCGATCAGAATCCGGTGCCCGAGGTGAATTGGATGATCTCGGCGGATCCGCCCGCGCATACGGCTCTGCGCAAGCTCGTGAACAAGGCGTTTACGCCGCGGATGGTCGCCGCACTGGAGCCGCGCATCAACGAGATCGTCGCGCAACTGCTCGACCAGATTGCGGAAAAGGGTGGAGAGTTCGATCTCGTACACGACTTCTCAACGCCGCTGCCCCTGATGGTGATCGCTCAGATGCTCGGCATCGAGCCCGAACGCTACCGCGAGTTCAAGCAGTGGTCCGATGACATGATTCGAGCGACCGGTGGAGAAGAGGTATCACCCGCCGAACGTGAGCGGCTGCACGGCAGCATGGACGAAATGCGAAGCTACTTCGAGCAGGCCATTGCCGAGCGCCGTCGCAATTCGCGCGAGGACCTAATCGGCGCTCTGGTGCGAGCGGAGGAAGACCACCACCAACTCACTGCCCGCGAAGTGCTCGCGATGTGCCTGCTGCTGCTCCTCGGCGGGAACGAGACCACCACCAACCTCATCGGCAGCACCGTCCTGACGTTGCTCTCTCATTCCGCCGAACTCGCGAAACTGCGCGCCGACCTCACGCTCGTGCCGCAGATGATTGAGGAGATGCTTCGTTACGAAGCGCCCGCGCAGGCGCTGCTCCGTCAGGCGACCGCCGACACGAAAATTGCCGGCAGCACGATCCCGGCCGGCAGCGGCGTGATGATCCTCTACGGCTCCGCCAATCGCGACGAACGGCAATTCCCGAATCCCGACGTTTTCGACGTGACTCGCAATCCGCAGGAACATCTAGCCTTCGGCTTTGGCATTCACTACTGCATCGGCGCGCCGCTCGCGCGCCTGGAGGCAAGAATCGCGATGGACGCATTCTTGCGCCGCTTTCCAAAAGTCAGCCTGCGCGATCAGCGGCGCGAATGGATCGATTCCTTCGTCGTGCGCGGACCCAAGTCGCTGCCGCTCGAATTGCACTGATGAACCACACCATCGCGCACCCGCAAGACGTTATTGGTCGAATTGCAGTGATGAACCACGGCGTCGCAAACGACCCCGCACGGCGCACGCAAGCCAAATCGGCGGCTCGATATGGAGCAATGGGAAGAGGTTGGTGAATCCACAAATCGAAGCGTGCATGGTTGGCATGCAGGACGCAGCGCGCGAATCGCTTCCTGCCGACGGTGTCGCGGACAAGCTCGATCACGTGCTCTCGCTGGCGGTTATTTTCGCTCTGCGACTCGTCGGGCGCCAGCCCTCGAAGCCGATCGTAGTGCCGGACGGCCGCTGCCAGCGGTGCAATAAAATGCGGCCTAATCACACATTCGATCGGCCTTGCGCGCCATCGACCGGAATCGTCGCGCCGGTGATCCAACTGGCGCGCGGCGACGCTAGCATCACCACTGCATACGCCACTTCCTCGGGCCGTCCAAGGCGACCCGCCGGAAATTCATGAGCGATGAAGTCCTTTTCGAATTCGGGGCTTTGATTGAACCGCGCCTCCCATCCGCCACCTGGATAGATGATCGATCCAGGCGCGATCGAATTGACGCGCACGGATTGTTTCGCAAGTTCGCGGGCCAACCCTTTGGTGAACGAGATCATCGCAGCCTTCGAGGCGTTGTAGCTAATCGGTCCGCCGGCCTCCCGTCCATAAATCGAGCTGATATTGATGATCGATCCGCCGCCACGCTTTGCCATCGCGTCCGCGCACAGTCGCGAGAGCCGCACCGCCGAGAAGAAGTTGAGTTCGAAAGCCGCAAGCCAGCCGGCGTCGTCTAATTGCTTGTTCGTGCCGACCCGCGCCGCGCCCGCATTATTGATCAGGATATCGATTCCGCCATGTGCCTCGATCGTGTTAGCGGTCCAGCGCTCCATCGCAGCAGCGTCGTTGACGTCAGCGGCCTCCGCGATTACCTGATGACCCGCTCGCTTCAGCTCGGCAGCGGTTGCGTCGAGAGCTTCGTCGCCGCGCGCGCACAGGCTCAAGCGAACGCCTTCGGCGCCGAGCGCCGCCGCCATCGCACGGCCGAGTCCTCGGCTCGCGCCCGTTATCATCGCAACCTTTTCGCTCAGTCCCAAATCCATCGCCGTCTCCTTTATAAGACTTCGTTCCGCCGAGCTTCTCGTTTTACTGGTCCACCGTCGCTGCGGACCGTTACATACATCGCCGTGAGCAATTTTCCCAGTAGCTCTCATGCATCACTTCTCAATGCGGCAGTCCAGCCACGTACAGACATTACGCACAACGATTTTGCGATCACGATGCGGATCATCACGGCGCGCCCGCGCTCACTGCAACTGTGGCTTCCGATCGGGCGGATGGACGGCGCTCGGTACATTTTCGGGAGCCTGTCTGATGCTAGTGTTGTCAGCACAAAAAACAAATCAGGGGGTTCCCTATCGCCCTCGAGTGGCGATGGTTATCGCGTGAACGATACACGGATCGCAGAGAATATTTTGCGTGTTAGTGTGGCGAGGTTCTTACGGCGCGGCGTCCGCCCGGCCGTGGCGCTTTTAGCTTGTGGTGTGGCGATCTTTCTTCTGCATCGCCTTTTTCGCGAGATTGATTACCGCTCCGTGATGCGCGCGGCTCGCGAGACGGCACCAAAGGCCATCTTGATTTCTTTTCTTTTCACGACAATGAGCTACCTGGCACTTGTTGGGCGCGATCGGTGTGCCCTGTTTTATATAGGGGTGAAGGTTCCACACTCGCCATCGATGCTCGCTTCCTTTTGTGGTTCCGCCACAGACAACGCAATCGGATTCGGCGTTCTCACAGGCAAGGCTATTCGCGATCGAGTATATGGGGCAGTTGGCCTGGGGTCGGAGCAGATCGATCGCATCACGCTCTTCAACGAGATGGGCTTCGCCATTGGATTGGTATCGTTCGCGGCCCTGAGTGCGATGCTGGCCGGGTCTAAGGTGGCCCGTTGGTTCTCGATTTCCACTAGTGCTCTTGAGTTCACGGCGGGAGCCGCACTGATCGTGATCCTGGCGTTGGCCGGAAACGCCATGCGAGGCCGAAAAAAAGGTTCTGGTTTCAGGTCTTCTAATGCCGATGCCGCAACCCGGAATCGCCTTGTCTCAACTCTTGCTAACGATACTCGATTTGTTTGGTGCAACAGCGTCCCTATGGTTTCTCCTGCCGGCATCCTATGATTTCTTCAGCTTGGGTTTGGTCTATTCTGCGTCGATCGCTCTCGCCACCATCAGCCAAGTTCCTGGTGGATTCGCAGTGTTTGATGCGATCGTTTTCTTATCACTGGCTGGTTCAATGCCGCGCAATAACCTGGCGGCCGCTCTACTGATCTTTCGCGGTATTTACTACCTGCTACCGCTTATGATCGCGACTGCCTCAATTGCATTCTTTGAACTGAAACGCGATCCGCTCGTCAGTTCCTCAATGCGACCGCGGGGGCATTTTCTCCTGGGCGCTGATCTTATCGCTCCAGTCCTCCTCAGCGTGCTCACTTTTTCAGTAGGTGTGATGCTGATTCTATCGGGGTAACACCTGCTGTAGATTGGCGGCTCGCGGCGCTTCAGACCATTCTTCCGCTGTGGGCCATTGAAATCTCACATCTGCTCGCGACCTAGGCAGGGGTCTGCCTGCTATTTGTCGCACGCGGCTTGTATCATCGGCTCGATGGCGCCTGGTGGTTGGCGCTTATAATAGCGTTGGTAAATGTTGGCTTCTCCCTCTCTAAGGGATTGGCCTTCGGCGAAACGGCGGTGGTCCTCTTCCTGCTCTTCGTCTTACTTGCCACGCGGCGTCAATTTACTCGTCCGGCATCTTTCCTGCGCCAACCGTTCACCTTGGGTTGGTTCGCTGCGATTGCGGCTGTGATCTTGCGGCGACCGGAATAATGCTTTTTGCGTTTCGAGAAGTCCCGTATCGGCGCGAAATTTGGTGGCAGTTTGAATTCGATGCGCAAGCGTCCCGATCCTTGCGGGCGCTCCTGGCGGCTTCAATCTTGGCAATGGGGATCTCGCTCCGGCAGTTGCTGCGGACGGCTTCCGGCCGCGCAACACTCCCTTCGGCAGAGGAGCTATCGCAAGCGATCCTCATAATCCATCAGCAGGAGCGGAGCGCAGCACTGCTCGCATCAATGGGTGATAAGAGCCTTTTGTTCTCGCGCTCCCGGAAGAGCTTTCTGATGTTTGCCAAGCGCGGCAGAAGTTGGGTTGCCCTGTTCGATCCCGTGGGCCTACAGCAAGAGTGGCTGGAGCTGGTGTGGCGCTTTGCCGAACTTGCCGACGCTCACGGCGGGCGTGCGGCATTCTACCAGGTTCGTCCCGATAGTCTTCCGATTTATCTCGACGCAGGTTTCAGGATCATCAAGGTAGGTGAAGAGGCATGCATCTATCTGGAAGGGTTTTCCCTGGACGGTCCGCAACGATATGGATTGCGCCAAGCAGTTAAGCGTGGAGAGCGAGACGGACTCGACTTTGAAATCCTTTCGATGAACAGTGTATGTGCGCAACTAAAGACCCTTCGGCAAATCTCGGACGTTTGGCTTGCTCAGCACGGGGGCCACGAGCGACAATTCTCAGTCGCAGCCTTCGAGCCGCGATTCGTAGCGGCCCAGGCAATTGCTCTGTCGCACCAACACGGCGAGCCGGTCGCGTTCGTCAGCTTCATGATGACAGGTCAAGAAAGCGAAGCTACCATTGGGTTGATGCGGCAGCTACCCGGCGCGCCCTCATACGCTATGGAGTACATCATCGCTCAACTGGCGTTAGAACTGAAGGTGAGAAAGTTCAAGATGCTCAGTCTCGGTATGGCGCCATTGGCAGGTTTGGTGCAGACCTGAGCCAAAAATGCCTTCACTTGGTGGGAGATGCCGAAGGTCTTAGCCGTCAAATCCAGCGACAGCAAGGCTTTGACAACTACTTTACTCCGATCGTCGCTGGCGTTGGTGAGGGTGGAGCGCTCGCTGCAATGGTATTGGCCCAAGCTCCCGCGGTTACGATAGCCGTGCGATATCTCTTGATTCATCGGGAACTATTCGAGCCGCCGGCCGGTCTGCAACAACGCTTCCACCGAGGCTCTCACGGATGGCTTCAGCTATGGCTTCGCGAAAACATTGCCGGGGTTCTGGACGGTTGGGCTCACCTCGGGGCTTCCAGAGGCAAAGCGCGACTATGTGAAGGAGCTGCGGCGCAATGGTGCGCCTATTCAGCTTCAGCAGATTGCTAGCGAGCAAACTATGGGTGAAGCTCTGCGCATCCTGATAGACCCGCATCTGGCGACGCCTGAGGCAACGGTTACGGAGATCTCCGCGTTGCCACTCACAATACTGGGAGTTGGCCATTCGTCGCCGATCATGGCGGTCTCAATGTCCGGCGACGGCGGCTGGCGCGACCTCGATAAAACGATCGGCGAAAGTCTTCAGCGCCGTGGGATCCCGGTCGTTGGCTGGGACAGCTTGCGTTACTTCTGGAGCCTGAAAACCCCACAACAAACGGCGGACGACCTGGCCGATGTAATGCGGACTTTCACGGTCAGGTGGCACGCCAGAGAGGTGGCCTTGATTGGCTATTCATTTCGCGCCGACGTGATGCCCTTTGCCTACAACCGCTTGCCGGACAAGTTACGCTCACGAGTAGCATTGATGGCTCTGCTAGGTTTTGCCAATGAGGCGGATTTCCAGGTTACCGTGGGCGGCTGGTTGCGCGAGACTCCGGGACCCGAGGCTCTGCCAACACTTTCGGAGGTAAATAAAATTCCGCCATCAATGATGCTGTGCTTGTACGGGCAGATCGAGAAAGATACGGCCTGTCCCGCACTGGGGCAGCGGGGCGTTGAGGTCATCCGCACGACAGGCGGGCACCATTTCGATGGCAATTATGAAGCATTGACCGATCGGATCGTCGCGGTCCTCAGCCGGCGCATCGCAAGATCTTCGCCCACAGAAATTCCCTAGCGGCAATCTCCAAGACCAGTGGTTAATGCGCAGGATGACATCACCGGTCTGCGGCCCTGTATCGGCCGCCGACTTTTACAAAGTAAACCAACTATTCAAATCGCCCTCCGGCTAATTCGCCTGCTGGACCGCGTACCAAATCGGCAACAGCAATCTGCTAAGTGTCATAACTGTGATCGCTATTCGAAGTACGGTAGAAAGGGCTGGACGACTTTTCACTGAAACGCTTGTACACCTGGTCGGTCGGCGCTTACGACAGCCCGCTATCGGGTTTTCCGATTGTCCGCGGAGGCGCTAAGTCCGCTGTGAAAAGGTGCCTGACTCGCGAGTTGCGACACCCTCGAATAAGAGTCTCGAGTGCTTCTGTGGAATTAGATCGAGTTGTCCCCTTTTTGCCTTCGACACTATCTTGACAACCCAGCGGCTGCGCTTGGCGAACTCAGTGTCACAGTTGCCATATCCCGGAGTAATCCAGATGAGAGCATTCAGGACTTTTGGATTCGCCGTTTGAGTGTAGGAACCGTCAATCAGCACGTGGCAGGGGCCGGCACCTACTTGATGTGATCGAAGGGCCGACCCTTCACCGGAAATATCTCCCAACCAGTCGAGGCTCAGATCGCCAGACAGCGATACGAGTTGCTTTCGATGGTCTTCGACCGAACCACGAAAAACATAATTTCCACTTATCCTCGTCGGACTGACAGGATACGCCGCCGCATAAGCGTATTGCCTCGCGAAGAACCCAAGAGTTCCACTCAGCATCAGTATTAGAATGAACATGACTTGTCCTAAGGCGCGGCTCGTCAGACCCCCCATGACCTACTATGCCTTGGAGTTCATAGAACTCCGCGACCAGTGCCGCAAGGATCCCGACGGTTGCCAACGAAATAGCAGCCTTCATAACGCTGCCACCTCTCGACCTGATGGTTCAGTTCTGCGATCGAGTTGGACTTATGACGGGTTCTGTCCGGCGATTTGACAGCAATCAGCCGGCTATCCAGAGCCCATTACCGACGCGGTCTTAACGCAGATCCACCGATTTGTTCCCTACTTCGAGGATCGCCATAGGCACGCTCCATTGCACGGGTACCTCCCAACCGATGCTGTTGCGGCTTTGGGTTAGTCGCAGATCGATCACGCCACGCGCTTGACGGCCACTAACATCGAAGTCCAGATACCATCCGGCGGCCCTTCCGGTTTGACGTTGCTCCTTAACCTCCTCCACCCGCCGCACCGCGCCCAGATGCTGCTCAACGACCGGACTGTTGAGAATAAAGGTGCGGGCGAAGATGTTGGCACGCGTCGCCAAATAGTCTCGGTGGCGGACCGTCCCGACGGCAAAGATAATTCCGCCGAGCACGACGACGACCACGCAGCCTGCCAAAAAGCGAACCAGGTCTCTATGACGATCCACTTTTTCATCAATCGGCAGCTTCACATGACACCGCGAGTTGTGTTCATCCAAATCATTCTCGTTCATCGAAATTACTCACATATGGGTCTGATGCGGAAGTAAACGAGCGGACCCGCAACGGCGCGATTGCTCTGGAGAGCGGGCGGTGAACGTTCGTTCGACAGGGCGGGGGATTCTAAGGTCAAGTGGAACATCGAAACCATCCAAAGCCACGAAACCGCATGAACCTTACTAGAGAGACGACACCAGAAATGCGTTTATTCAATGTGGCCGAAAAGCTAGGTAGCGTGAAGGATCAAGTGTTACGCGGATCGGCAGGCTGGTATTTCTCCTCAAAGACTGGCTGTATCTCGCGCCAATCTACACGAATACAGGGCGGCCGAATCGAATCTAGTTTTTGGAGCCACCCGTCGGATTCGAACCGACGACCTGCTGATTACGAACAGCCAGTCAGCACCTTCCAGCATCAGAACCTTCTAAATCCTGAATGTTACTCAGGTTTATATAGATGACCTGCTGATCAAAAATCAGCATGTCTTTGGAGTTCTACCATCGAAGAAATCTGCTTCGTCCGCATCAGAACAGTCAGTTCCGTCGCGTCCTTGTAGCAGGTCGGGTTCGTATTCTGTGCAGAATCAGCTTCTGACTTCTTGTCTTTACTGTTCATGAAGTCCTTCTCTTCCGATTCGATAGTGCGAAATGCCGCCAGCAGTTACGCAGGAAGAGGGCTACTCTGAAAATGAACGAGCACGATGCGATCGCTTTGCTTGCAATAGACAGCGACGAGCCGGAACTCGGTAGTGCTTTCTTCCCCGTCGCGCACGGACGTGATTTTGCTATCGCCGGTCAGGACTGCAACCGAACCGTAGATTCGAATCTTTTCATTCGTCAGCTCTATTGAATTGAAGCTCATCGAGTGGCTCTTGAGATCGTCCAGAATTTGAGCCTTGGAGAAGGCGCTTCCGTCGGGTCTCACCAGCATGTAGTCATCGGAATATATTTGTGACAGCTTCTCCAAATCATTCTTTTTAAGGGCTCCATAAAAGTCTTCGCGGTGGACACGGCTTACTTCCTCTTTTGTCATTTCCATAATCCGATCTTCCTTGATGCTGAGCGTCCGGCATCCTAACCTGCACGCACATCGTTCGCCCTTCGCTCAGCCGTGAGCTCGATAGGGCATATATTCAGTGTGTCCAAGCCGCAGCTCCCTCGTAGAACGTTGAACGGTCAGGTGGATTTAGCGGCCTATTTTCTGTCAAGCGTTCGACCTTCGTATAAACGTCATCACGACATTCTTGAGAGCGTCCCCTTGCTCTTCACCACCAGCTCGCTCCTTGAGAGAACCAAACACGTCGAAAGTAACGCTCGAATAAGAGACGGTCGATCGCGACGCTCGTCTGTGTTCGTGCGGATGGCGCGCAGAAAGGACTGAAGAGCGGAGGCCCAAACCGTAGGGTGCGCGATGTCATGTGATTGTAGCTGTCAGGGCCACCTGGAATCAGCACCGGATTGGACTTCTCCAAATTGTGGGCGTACACAAGCAAGGCCTGCCGGCATCTGTCGGCAAGCGCTTCGCTAGGCTGCCACTGGGGGAACGGCGGGGGTAATGAAGCCGGTATTGGACAGGCCCAGGCGGAATATCCTGTTGCTCGTCTTCCAGAACACCATTTCACGCTCGGCGGGGTTCGGAAGCACGTCTTCCACGATCTGCACATGCTCTTTGATCCCGTATGGCACCGGACCGAAGTCCGTGCCGAACACCACCCGGTCCACACCGCACAGCTCGATCGCGGCGCGTACTCCAATTGCGTTGAACCCCATGGTGTCGACCAGGATGTTGGTCTTGAAATAGTCGAACGGCGACCGTTTGTTCGTGTAAGGCTTGCCCGCCGGCGGGTTCTTGATCCCGTTGTAGTTGAGGTGCCAATTGAATTCGAGACGCCCAACAATCGACGCGAGTCCGCCGCCCATGTGGACGATCAGCACCTGCAGCTTCGGGTGGCGATCGAACACACCGGAGGCGATCATCCGGGCGCCGTTAACGGTCGAGTCGAAGGGGCGGCCAACCGCCTCGTTGAGGCGGTATTGCATGAGCGCCTCGTGCCCGATCGACTGCATCGGCGGATGGATGTGCACTACGATGTCATTCGCTTCCGCAAACTCCCACAGCCATTCCGCCTTGGGGCTGTCGAGGAAGACGCGATCCGCGCCGTCGCCGTAACTGGACGCCACTGCAATTGCCTTGGCGCCGCCCTGGCGGATCATCTCCTCAACAACGGGCAGGCAGGCCTCTTCGAGTGCGTGTGCGTTGGCCGTCGGTGCGAACTCGCCGGGATAGCGATCCACGATATCCACGTATTCGTCGTTAAAGAACTTGAGAGCCTCGACTGTGCCGCCTTGGAGCAGATCCCGCGCAAGCCATTCCACCTCGCCGCCATTGGTCATGAGGCTGAGGGTGATGCCGCCCTCGCGCTGGATAGGCATGGCGTAGTCCAGATCGAAAACCTCGCGATAGGCCATCAAGTCCAGAGCGTTGGTCTGCGGGAATCCTTGTTTCGGATCGAGCAGGCCTCGCTCCTCGATCTTGGCTTGCATTTTCTTCCCCCACGGGTGCCGGTGGGTATCGACGATGGCTCGGCGCTCAGTCTTGTTCGGCAGTGTCATGGGAGCCTCCTTAGCAGTTGGTTAAATCTCGCGACGGGGCACTCATGATCAACTCCTTGATTAATCTGCGTTTGAAGTGCAGAAGCCATTACCCAAGCGTACGCTCAGAGACATCGGGCAGCGACATGACTCTGTCACCTGGAGAACCAAGCACGTTCAAACGAACGTTACAGCCAAAAAAGAGCGTATTTAGCTCAGCGGGACAGCGCGCGATTGATCTTTAAGAGGACGCAAAGGCACCCGTGCAGATCGGAAACTTCGAAATCCGTAGGACCCGGCGATTTCTCCGCTTTAATACCGACTCAAGTCCGGCGTCGAAGCGAGCGAGGGGTTGAAAGTATGTATTCGCTATTCTAGAATCGCGAATAACGAATGAGCTCCCCCTTATGACTCTGAAGCCGCAGGACATCGTTGTATTGCTGAAGCTCCTCATAGCAGGGGACAAACGGCCGCCCTATGCCCAGTTGGCGGTCGACCTCTACATGAGCCCGTCCGAGGTTCATGCTTCAATTCGCCGAGCTCGCACCGCCAGACTCATTCAGGGACCCGAGCTGGGCGACCGTGTAAACACCACGGCATTGGAAGAGTTTCTCGTCCATGGGATCAGGTATGCTTTTCCACCGGAGAAGGGTGGCATGACTCGCGGTATGCCCACTGCTTCCGCGGCGGAGCCGCTCAGCCGCAAAATGACCCAAGAAGAACCAATCCCGGTCTGGCCCTTCGAGCAAGGTTCCAGACGAGGCTATTCGTTTCTTCCCCTTTACAAGAAAGCGCCACAAGCGGCTCTGAAGGATCACGAACTCTACCAGCTACTTGCGCTGGTAGATGCGCTGCGCGATGGGAGCGCGAGAGAGCGCGAACTGGCGAAACGCGAGCTCTCCGCTCGGTTTAAGAATTGAGCTCCCAATCGAATCGACAGCTGCTGGCGGCGATGGCGGCAAGGCTGAAGCCATTGCTCCCGGAAATTGTTTTTGCAGGCGGCTGCACGACGGGTCTGCTAATCACCGACCCCGCCGCTTCTCCGGCGCGCTCAACAGACGATGTTGACGTGATCGTGGAGGTCGCGTCTTACGCCGAATATGCGCGCTTCTCGAAGCGCCTTCGCAACCTTGGCTTTTCTGAAGACTCATCGGAGGGCGCACCGATTTGCCGATGGCTGGTCGACCAGATGAAACTTGATGTCATGCCGACAGACGACACCATCCTTGGGTTCTCGAACCGCTGGTATAAGCCTGCTATCGAAGCGGCTGCCCTCGTTGAGCTCGACGGATTTCAGCTTCGGGTAGTGACCACTCCGTACTTCATCGGGACAAAATTAGAGGCGTTTCGCGGAAGAGGAAGGGGAGACTTCTATGCGAGTAGTGACCTCGAAGACATCATAACAGTCCTCGACGGTCGACCCACTGTCGTCGACGAAGTCGCGGCTTCTCCTCGCGAACTCCGCCGCTACATCGGCAAGGAAGTCGGAAGGCTGCTCGACGACCCGGAATTTGTTAACGCCGTGCCAGGACATATAGCTGGCGACGAAATCAGCCAGTCGCGAGTGCCGATGATTCTAAGAACCCTGAATTCATTACGCGGAATTGGAGGCAGACTCTCGACACCGCAACAATCTCGAACGACCAGCCCGAAGAGTCGGAAAAACCCGACGCGCTAATCGCACTCATTCAGATTCTTCTGGTGTACTGCCTTATCGACACAGAAACCCGGAGGATCGGGCGCCGCAGGACTCGGGTCGTTGCCTGTTTTCGAGTGCAGGAGTAGCGTGGCCTCGTGTGCTTTCTGGCAGTAATTCTGTTCGCTCTGCTGCTTCCCGTCAGCATGACTGCGCCATCTGCGATGGCTTGTCCAACAACGGCGTGTTGCGGACCAAATTGTTCCAGCACCACTCCAGTGAATCAGCTCAGC
Organism: Binataceae bacterium (SeqCode); assembly: GCA_036489375.1. GTDB lineage: Bacteria > Desulfobacterota > Binatia > Binatales > Binataceae > JADMIL01. The sequence goes on from DASXFX010000072.1 coordinate 23,899, forward strand.
TGCTGCAAAGCGCCAGTGGCACCGGACAGAGCGACCAGCAAAGCACGAGACACCCAACATTTCGATTCGATCGCAAGAATGCCCGTAGTCGAGGTGTCACTCGCGATTTTTCATCCGCAGAACGTCGTCGACGTTCGAGGATACCCGCCACCTGACCGTCTCGCTTCGTTAGCACTTCTTTGTTCCCGACAAATCTGATCCTTCCATAAGCGTGTGAGTTGAAACGCGGATGCATCGCATCCGTCGCCGACGCTCGCGCGCTGTCCGTCATCGCAGTCCAGAAGATATCTGCCCGATCAGATCGGCAGCTCAAGACGTGGATTTTCGATCTGCGAAATGGAGCCGCGTGCGATCAATCGCGGCTCGAAGGTTGAATTTGTGAAACCATCCGCCGCACAACCGCGCGAAATGTAATTGCGACTCTATTTGCCCTCGCGAGTCTGACCACCATTCCGTCGTTGGCACACGCGCAGGACGGCGGTGACGAACCGGCGTCTCCGGTTCTCACTCAATCCAACGCTGGCGGTGAAGCCGCTGTCGGTTCCAATCGACTGCTAGCGCTGGTCGACGAGGCCCTTTCACGTAGCCCCGTTGTGCTGGCGGCGCGGAGCCATTGGCAGGCTCAGACAAAGGCCCCGATCCAGGCCGCAACATTGCCGGATCCAGAGATATCGATGCAGCATTTCACGGTCGGAAGTCCGCAACCGTTCTCCGGCTATGAAAGTAGCGACTTCTATTACACTGGCTTCGGCATCTCGCAGGATATTCCGGGGCCCGGCAAAGTCTGCAGCGTTCCGAGGCAGAAAAGGACGCCGAATTCGCCAAGCATCGCTACGAAGCGGCGGCACGCGAGGTCGAGGAAAAGGTCAAGGAGATCTACTTCGAGCTGTTCTATCATGCGAAGACGCTGGCGATTCTCGATCGCAATCAGGACGAACTCCAATAGATCCAGCAAACCGCTGAAACGAGATACCGCGTCGGGCAAGGGCTGCAACAAGATCTGATCAAGGCGCAGCTTCAGACCACCGAAATCCTGAAGGAGCACGCGATGCACCATCAGGAAGAGGATCAGGAACAGCTCGAACTCAAGCAGATTCTTGGGCGCGATCCCGATTCGCGGAATATCGAAATCGGCGACGTTGAAATGACGCAGCTGCAGCTCGATTCAACGCGGCTCGCGCAGCTAGCTGGCAGCGCCTCGCCAGATCTCGCAGCGGATCGCGCGATGGAAGCGCGCAGCACAGAAGCCTTGAAGCTTGCACACCAAGGATACTGGCCGGACTTCACCGTCGGCTATTCGTACGAAAAAACCGGCCCCGGATTCAACGACTACTACATGCTCAGTCTGGGCGCGAAGGTTCCTCTTTATTTCTGGCGCAAGCAGACGCCAGCAATCGAACAGGCCGCGCTCGAAGCCGAATCTGCACGCGAACAGACTCAGGCTACTCAACTGCAAGTTTCTTCCGATGCTGAAGGCAATCTGGTCGCAATGCGTACTGCGGAGCGGATCATGTCGATCTATCGCGACGGTCTGATCCCGCAGGCCGAAACGTCGCAGTCCTCAGCGATGGCCGCGTATCGAGTCGGTAAGGTCGATTTCCAGACGCTGCTCTCATCGGTGCTGGATTTACAGAACCTTCGGCAAGAGTACTACCGCAGCCTCGCCGACCGCGAGATCGCGATTGCCAAACTGCAGCAAATAATCGGTGACCGAAAATGAATCACTCTCCAAGTTGGCGACTCTGCATGCTGGCACTCGTCCTGGCTCTCGCCACGCCAATAGCCTACGGAGCTGATTCCCAGCTCGCGCCAATCCGGATCACGCCCGAGCGTCGTCAATTGATCGGACTCAAATTCGCGATCGTCATGCGAAAGGATGTGGCGATCGCCTCGAAACCACCGGGAACATCGAAGCTGACGAACGGCTCCAGGGCTACGTGCAGACGCGTTTCGCCGGATGGATCGAGCAAGTGTTCGCGAATTCGACCTACCAGTACGTCCACCGAGGCCAGCCGTTATTTACGATTTACAGCCCGGATCTGGTGAGCACCGAGTACGAATATCTGCTCGCTCTCGATGCCCGCAAACGCGTTAGTGAAAGCGCTATCGGCGATGTGACCACCGACGCGTCATCGCTGGTCGATTCCGCCGCCGAGCGTCTCAAGCTATGGGGAGTATCGCCGCGTGAGATCGCGCGGTTGGAGCGTGATCGCACTGTCCGCGATGCCGTCGAGATCGACTCGCCCATGAGCGGATACATCGTCGAGCGCAATGCGCTGCCCAACATGTACGTGCAGCCGGACACGCGGCTGTTCACTATCACTGATCTGTCGAAGGTGTGGATCTACGCGGCGGTGTTTCAGGACGAGATCGGCAAGGTCCGTCGCGGCGATCCGGCGATAGTTACGGTCGATGCCTATCCGGGAACGAACTTCGGTGGGCGCGTCGATTTCATCCAGCCGCAGATCGATCCCATGACCCGCACGGCCAAGGTCCGCTGCGAGTTCAGCAATCCTAAAGGTCAGCTTCTACCGGGAATGTTCGCGCATGTCGCGCTAGACCTCCCGATGGGCGATCAGACTGTGATTCCCGACACCGCGGTCTTGCGCACGGGCGCGCACAATGTTGCTTTCATCGACCGCGGAGATGGATATCTGACTCCCGCCGAGATCGAATTGGGGCAGCACCTCGGTGATGAATTCATCGTTCTCAAGGGCCTCGAGCCCGGTCAGCAGATAGTCAGCTCCGCCAACTTTCTGATCGACTCGGAAAGCCAACTCCAGGCGGCTGCGGGAGCGTTCGTGCCGCCTCCGCCGGGAGTCGGCGCCAACGCAGTTCCACAAGCATCGGAGGCTGCTCCCCAAGTAAGCATCGATTTCACCAGCGAGCCCAATCCTCTCGTGCGGGGCCACAACAAAGTGGTCGTAACGGTGCGCAACTCCAAGGGCGCCCCGATCTCGGATGCGCAAGTGACGGTGTCCTTCTACATGGCGGCGATGCCGGCAATGGGAATGCCGGCGATGCGTGCGCAAGGCACCGCAATTGATCAGGGCAACGGCGCGTACGCCGCAAATATCGAACTGCCTAGCGGCGGGACCCGGAGCCTGACGATCACTGCGTCGAAGGAAGGCCATTCGATCGCGATCAAGCAGATAGACGTATCGGCCAGCGGCTCAATGGCGATGTGAGGAACGATCATGATCGAAAGAACAATCGACTGGTGTATTACGAACCGCTTCATCCTGTTCTTCGGCGTGCTCGCGCTGATACTCGCCGGCGTGTGGTCGCTCGATCGAATCCCGCTCGACGCGCTGCCCGATATCTCCGACGTGCAGGTGATCATCCATACCGAGTGGATGGGCCAGCCGCCCAATCTCATCGAGGATCAGGTGACCTATCCAATCGTCACCGCGATGCTTGCCGCCCCTCACGTCAAGGCGGTTCGCGCGCAGACGATGCCGAACGACTCGTATGTATTTGTCGTGTTCGAAGATGGTACCGACATCTATTGGGCGCGCAGCCGCGTGCTGGAATACCTGGAGCAAATCACAGGTAAGCTTCCCGCCGGCGTGAATCCGATGATCGGGCCGGACGCGACCGGCGCGGGCTGGGTCTACGAATATGCTCTCGTCGACAAGAGTCATACTCACAGTCTCGCCGATCTCCGTAGCTTGCAGGATTGGAACGTCCGCTATGCGCTCGAAACCGTGCACGGGGTTTCGGAAGTCGCCACTATCGGTGGTTTCGTAAAGCAGTACCAGGTCAAGCTCGATCCTGATCGGCTCCTCGCCCTCAAGGTCTCGCTGAAAACCGTGATCGACAAGATTCGCGACAGCAACGGCGAGGTTGGTGGTCGCGTTCTCGAGATGTCTGGAGCCGACTACATGATCCGCGGCCTCGGCTACGTCCATTCGGTCGAAGACCTCGAGCAAATTTCCATCGCGACCAACAACGGCACACCAGTGCTTATTCGAGACTTAGGTATGGTCAGCCTCGGACCTGATCTGCGCGAGGGAGCGGCGGAGTGGAACGGCGATGGCGAGACCGTTGGCGGCATCGTAGTGATGCGCTATGGGCAGAATGCCTTAACCGTCATCGACGGCGTCAAGCAGAAGCTCGCCGAGGTTCAAAGGACTCTGCCGCGCGGTGTCGAAATCGTCGCGGGTTACGATCGTTCGGGACTTATCCAGGCATCGATCAACACGCTGAAACGCGATCTGATCGAAGAGACGATCATCGTCAGTCTCGTGATCATCATTTTTCTTTTTCATCTGCGTTCGGCGTTCATCCCGATTCTCGCACTGCCGATCGCTGTCATCGCGACGTTCATCCCGATGTACTATCTCCAGATCAGCTCCAACATCATGTCGTTGGGCGGTTTGGCGCTGGCGATAGGCGTGCTGGTCGACGCTTCTATCGTGATGGTCGAAAACGGTTATCGGCATCTTTCGGAGGCGCAGCACCACGCGTCGATCAAAGGCGAGTCGGTATCCGAACCCGAGCGCCAGCGAATTCTGTTGTCGGCCGCCCAGCAGGTCGGCAGGCCGATCTTCTTCTCGCTGATCATTATCGTCGTCTCGTTTCTGCCGGTGTTCCTGCTCGAATCGCAGGAAGGCCGGATGTTCCGGCCGCTCGCCTATACAAAGTCATTCGCGATCGCGTTCTCCTCAGTTCTCGCGATCACAGTAGTACCGGTACTGATGGTCCTGTTCATTCGCGGCAAACGTCTGCGTCCCGAGGAGGACAACCCCATATCGGGCTTCTTTCAGGCCATTTATCTGCCGGTGATCCGATGGTGCCTAAGCCATCGCACGATCACGATCGTCGCCAACGTGATTTTTCTGCTGCTGACGATTCCACTGCTGTTCAAGATCGGCAGTCAGTTCATGCCGCCGCTTTATGAGGGATCGAGTCTCTACATGCCGACAGCTCTTCCAGGCATTTCGATTTTGTCAGCGGTAAATCTGATGCAGAAGCAGGATCAGATCATCCGCACGTTTCCCGAGGTCGAAAGCGTATTCGGCTCTGTCGGACGTTCAGACAGCGCAACCGACAACGTGCCGCTGGATATGTACGACACGACGATCATGCTCAAGCCGCGGGATCAATGGCGAAAGGGCGTGACTTACGATTCCCTTATCGCGGAAATGGATGACCGGCTGCACTTCCCCGGCCTGTCTAATTCTTGGACGATGCCGGTCGAGAACCGGCTCGACATGGAGTTGACTGGAATTAAAACTCCGGTCGGACTTAAAATTCAGGGTCCTGACGTCGACCGGATTCAGCAGATTGGCTCTCAGATCGAAGAAATACTCGGTTCCGTTCCAGGCACGCGCGGAATATTTGCCGAACGAGTCTCGCAAGGGTTCTACATAAACGTTGATGTCGACCGCGCCACCGCCGCGAGGTACGGCTTGACAGTCGGCGACGTTCAGCGGGCGGTGAGTTCGGGCATGGGCGGCGAGAATATAGCGACCACCGTCGAAGGTCGCGAACGCTACTCGATCAACGTCCGCTATCTCGCGGATTACCGGAACGACCTGAACGCGCTTCGTCGTATATTGATCATGACACCAATTGGAGCGCAGATTCCTCTCGGCGAAGTCGCGCGCATCGACTTGAGTCCGGGGCCATCGATGATCCGCGACGAAGACGGGCAACTCACAGGCTACGTGTACGTCGACCTGGCGACTTCGGACTACGGCAGCTACGTTGACGAGGCGCAGCGCGTGCTCGATCGGCAACTGCATCTGCCGGCGGGATACACCCTCAAATGGTCGGGAGAGTACGAGTTCCAGTTGCGCGCGCGAAAGCGGCTGACGGTCATTCTGCCGATCGTCCTTCTTCTGATCTTTGTCCTGCTCTACATGCTCTTCCAGTCGGTGACCGAATCGATCGTACTAATTCTTCCGACCGTGTATGCGATGACCGGCGGGCTACTGCTTCAGTACATGATGGGCTTCAACTTCAGCGTCGCTGTATGGGTCGGGTACATCGCGTTGTTCGGAATCGCCGTCGAAACGGGCGTCGTCATGGTGATCTATCTTCACGAAGCTCTGAATCGTCATATCGCGGCTGGCGAACTCACCCACGAAGGGGTCGAGGCAGCGGTCATCGAGGGTGCCGTGCAGCGGCTTCGACCGAAGCTGATGACCGTCGCCGTCGTGATGCTTAGTCTCGCGCCGATTCTATGGGAGAGCGGTATCGGCTCCGACGTAATGAAGCCAATCGCGGCGCCAATCGTTGGCGGCATGATCACCTCAACGATTCACGTCCTCATACTGGTGCCGGTGTTCTTCAAAATTATGAAGGAACGCGCCCTGAGGAAAGGGACCTTGCCGTAAACCCATGTCGCTGAAGCGCACCTGAGTTGTCTGGAAAGTCCGGGTTCAAGAGTCGTCTTGAATGGCTCAGATCATTCGATCGATGCCAAACATCCGAAACTTGACAAACTCGGACAATCGGCCGCAGATCGACGGAATGGTCACCGAAATGAACCTTCAAAGCCTCATATTTGCTGGATTTTTGAAGCCACCCGTCGGATTCGAACCGACGACCTGCTGATTACGAAGTGTATTCCCGCTTCAAAACGTCGAGAGTGACCGGTATCATTTCTTGATATCTGAAATCAATAAACCCATG
>DASXFX010000162.1:0-28573 GCA_036489375.1 Binataceae bacterium (SeqCode)
CCGAGCACGAGCGGTAAGAGGCCGGCGGAGATAGCAGGGGCGACGGGCGAGCGCATCACGCGGATGACGACGACGCAGACGAATACGGTCAGCAAGACCGAGATGATGCCGTAGGGCATCCGGCGGGTGACGACGCTGCCGATGACGCCGGTGAGAGCGGGGGTAAGCGCGAGCATTATGGGAGCGCGGGCCCAGCGGCCTTGCGGCAACTCCATCACATCCCAGGAGAGGGCGGAGAGTTCCGGGAAGAGCATGTAGTAGGCGCCGGTGAGGGTGGCCATGCTCGCGATGAAGCCGATGTAGGCGAGGGCGACGAGGTCGGCGGCGCGGCGCATCGAGCCACGGAGGCGGAAGTTGCGGCGGAGGCGGGCGAAGGCGGCGAAGCGATTAGGCGGTTGCTGGTCGGTCACAGTATCCCTCGGAAATTATCGGCGAACGTCAGCAGGGGCGGCAGGCGCAGGACTTCGCAGCGCGCCGGCGGTGGTCGCTCGACGCAAGCGGAATCCCGCACCAATCACAATCAGGTCAGGGCGAGCTCAAGCGGCGGCGGCGGCGACCTCGGAGGTGCAATGTGGGCAGCGGGTCGCCTTGAGCGGAATTTCGGTGACGCAAAAGGGACACTCGTGGGTAGTGACGGGAGGGACCACCGGGGGCATCAGCCGGTTGAACTGGCGAATCATCAGGAACATGACGAAGGCGACGATGGCGAAATCGAGGATGTTGTTGAGGAACATCCCGTAGTTGATGGTGGGGGCGCTGGCGGCCTTGGCGGCGGCGAGGTTCGCATAGGATTTGCCGTCGAGGCTGAGGAAGAGGTCGCTAAAGTTGACGCGGCCGAGGATGAGGCCGATCGGCGGCATGATGACGTCGTTGACCAGCGAGGTAATGATTTTACCGAAGGCGGCGCCGATGATGATGCCGACGGCCATATCGAGGACATTGCCACGCAGAGCAAATTCCTTGAATTCCTTGAACACGATTACCTCCGTGATGAGCGATTGTAATGAGAATCGAACGGCGCGCAGAGGCGCATCGCACCGGCCAAGAGATACTCATACTGGGGGCTCGCGGCAAGTAAGGGCATCGGGACGAGCGCTTGCCGCAGGGGTGGGGCTGCTCTACATTCATCGACAAAATCTCAATTCCGAAGCCGGACAGTGATGGTATTCGATGAGCGCGCGCGGCGGCGTCAGCGGATGCGCGGTCTCGCAACGGTAATTAGTACGGAGAGGAATCACGGATGAAAGTATCGCTGTTCTATCTGCCGGGAATCGGGAGCAAGGCGCAGGTCGAAGAGGGGATGGTGGGCCTGCGCGGCGAGGTCTATGACCAGATGCTGCGCGAAGTGAGCGAGCAGGCCAAGCTGGCGGACGTGCTGGGCTACGACTCGATCAGCTTCACCGAGCATCATTTTCACGTGGAAGGCTTCGAGGTGTCGAACAATCCAGTGCTGCTCGATCTATACATCGGGATGCAGACGAAGCGGCTGCGGGTGGGACAGTTGGGGGTGGTGCTGCCGGCGAACAATCCGATCCGGGTAGCAGAGGATATCGCGATGCTCGACCACATGACGGGCGGGCGGGCGAACGCGGGGTTTGCGCGAGGCTATCAGCGGCGGTGGGTCGATATCATGGCGCAGCAGACGCATGGGATTCACGGCGCCCATCCGCATCAGCATGACGCGATCGACGAGGCGAACCGGGCGGCATTCGAGGAGTGCTATCGCATTATCAAGCAGGCGTGGACGACGGATTCGCTGAGCTACCAGGGCAAGTACTGGCGGGTGCCGCCGGGCGAGACACCGTGGCCGATCGAGGCGACGCAGAAGTGGGGCAAAGGGGTGGAGGACGGCATCGTGAAGGCGGTGAGCGTGGTGCCGAAGCCGGTGCAGAAGCCGCATCCGCCGGTGTTCCAGCCGTTCGCGTCGTCGGAACGGAGTATCAGATGGTGCGCGGAGGAGGGGGTGACCGCGGTGATACCGCCGTTGTTCCCGAGCTACGAGCGGCATCTGTGCGATCTGTACGCGGAGGTCTCGGGCAAGGCGGTCGGCGAAGGGATGGGCGTGCTGCGCGATGTGATTATCGCGGACACGGACGCCGAAGCGCATGCGTTGTGGAAGCAGAGTGGCTATTTCGTGGGACGGGAATGGTTCGCACCGTTTGGCTTTGCCAAGGCGATGGACGATCCGAAGACGGGCGAGACGCCAGACCTATTCGATAACAGCCTGGCGCTGGTGGGATCGGTCGATACGGTAACGCGGCAACTGGAGAAGTTGCTAAAGCGATTGCCGGTCAAGTGGCTATTCGCATGGATGTACAACGGGCTGGTCCCGCACGATCGCAATATGAAGATACTCGAGCAGTTCTGGACGAAGGTGATGCCGCGGGTGGCGAACCTGTCCTAGCAACTTATTACCGAGCCACTGAACTGAGTAATGGCTCGAGGGAGTCTGGACGATGATAGATTTTTCGCTGCCCGAGGATTTGATCGCGCTACGCGACAAGGTTGACGCATTCATCAAGGAAGAGATCGTGCCGCTGGAGCGCGATCCGCGGCAAGGTCCGCATGGACCGGCCGAGGAGCTGCGGCTGGAAATGGTCGCGCGGGCGCGGGCGGCGAAATTGCTTTCGCCGCACGGGCCGCGCGAGTGGGGCGGGCTGGGGCTGGACCATCGGGGGATGGCGGTGGTGTTCGAGGCGGCAGGATGGTCGCCGTTGGGGCCGTTGGCATTGAATATACAAGCGCCGGACGAGGGCAATACCAACTTGCTCGATAAGGTGGCGACGCCGGCGCAAAAAGAGCGCTGGCTGGGGCCGCTGGTGCGGGGCGAGATTCGCACGGTGTTCTCAATGACGGAGCCGGACGGCGGCGCCGGCTCGGATCCGACATTGATGAAGACGACCGCGCGGCGCGTGGGCGACGATTTCGTAATCAATGGGCGCAAGTGGCTAATCACCGGCGCGCCGGGAGCGGCCATCAACATAGTGATGGCGCGAACCGAAGACGCCGGCGGCAAGGACCTGGGCGCGACGATGTTCTTCGTGGACATGAATGCGCCCGGGTTCTCGATCAAGCGCATTCTGAACACGCTCGATAGCAACTCGCCGGGGGGACATGCGGAAGTAGAGTTTCACGACGTGCGAGTGGGACCCGATCGCATTTTGGGGGAGGTCGGCAAGGGATTTCGCTACGCGCAGATCCGGCTGGCGCCGGCACGCCTGACGCATTGCATGCGATGGCTGGGCGCGGCGCGGCGGTGTCATGCGATCGCACTCGAGTACGCGCGGCATCGGCAGGCGTTCGGACGGGCGATTGGAGAACATCAGGGCGTCGGGTTCATGCTCGCGGACAATGAGACGGAGATCAATTTATGCCGGCTGGCAATCTGGCACGCGGCGTGGCTGCTGGATCAGGGCGAGCAGGCGCGGCAGGAAACTAGCATGTACAAGGTGTATTGCTCGGAGGCGTTGGGGCGCGTGGTGGATCGGTCGATGCAGGTCCTCGGCGGACTGGGTATCACAGACGACACGGTGGTCGAGCGAACCTATCGCGACATCCGGGCATTTAGGATTTACGATGGGCCGTCGGAGGTGCATCGCTTCGCGATCGCACGCGCGGCATTGGGGCGCGATAGCAAGTGAGCATGTGACTATTCGCGCATAGTCAGTTTTTCGCGATCAATTTCCTCAAGCGGCTGGGTAGGGCGCTGCGGAATTCCATCGGCTCGCCCGAGACTGGATGCGTAAATCTCAGTTCGCACGAGTGAAGAGCTAATCTCCGCGCGGGGTCGGTGCGCGCGCCATACTTGCGATCGCCGACGACCGGGCAGCCGAAGCCAGCTAACTGCACTCGAATCTGATGTTTACGGCCGGTATCAAGGGTGAGTTCAAGAAGCGCGAGGCCATCGCGAGTAACGATCGCGCGGAAGTGCGTAATCGCAATCTCGCCGCCTTGATCGACGCGATGAACCAACATTGATTTGGCCTCGACGAGGCGATCGGTGAGCGTGCCCTGAGGCGTGGAAGGCACGCCCTCGACCACGGCGAGATACTTCTTGGTGACGCGTTTCCAATTGGCCTGCAATGTAGCCTGAATCGCGGGGCTTCGCGCGAAGAGCATCAGGCCCGAGGTCTCGCGATCGAGGCGATGGACGATAAAGGCCTGTTGCAGGCGCGATTTCGTCAGCGCCTTCAAATAGTCATTGAGTATGCGATGCGAAGTCTTTTCCTTTTCGTGATCCGATCCCATCGAAAGCAGCCCGGCGGGTTTATCGATAACCACGAGCACGTCGTCGAGGTGGACAATTTTGAGGCCTAGTTGATCGAGGGTTGCGTCAGCAGTCGGGGGTTTTCGTTGCGCGATAGTAACAACGTCGCCAGCTTCCAAGGCAGTATCGTGCCGGACGGTTGCTCGATTCTGAATGTGGACGGAGCGATAGCGGAGAAGGTCCTTCGCCGCTTTTCGCGACAGCCCGAGCGGGGGGCCGAGCAGCCAAGGCAGCAGCTCGCATCTGGAGGTCACACGGAACTGGCGGTCATCGGGCTTCATATGTGGCTACTTAGTCAAAACATAGTAGGCGTGCTGAGGCGTCGCGAGAAAGCAGGCTATTGAGCGATGGACGCGCCCTCGGTGATTAGTTGATCGTAGGTTGCACCCTCGGTATCGAGAGTACCGCCAACGGTTGCCGCGGTGAAGTCGATGGTGCCCGCAGCCTTGAACCCACTGCCCAGAACGACATCGTGGCCGATATGAGAGCGCGCGACTGAAAGGGCGATGCCGCCAGCGTTTTCGAAGTGCCCACCAGTGCAATTGAGAGCGCCGGCGATGGTCGCGTCGGTAAGACAAACAGCGCCTTGCGCAAGGAAGCGAGTATGCATTCGTACGTTGCCGCCGACATCGAGGCGGTTGGCGCACAGTGCGTTTCCACCGGGGTTCTGGAAGATACCGCCGACGCAGTAGAGGTCGCGGGCAATCCTCGCATCGCAGAGGCAGACGGCGCCTTTGGCACTGAACCATTCGCCGAGAAAAGCACGACGGCCGATTTCTGCGCCATTGAGAGAGAAGGCATCGGCGCCAGGATTCCTGAAACTGCCTTGAGCGCAATACAGATCGCGCCGAAGGCGCGCGCGGTCCATACTCACTTTGCCGAGCGCAACGAAGTTAGTATTCATAATAATGGGACCGCCTATCGTGGCCTCGTCCGCGGCAAGCGCGATGCCATCAGGATTCTCGAAGCGCGCGTGCGAACAGTAGAGCATCCCACCGATGTGGGCGCGCTGCAGACTCACTGCGCCGGCAGCCCGAAGCCCATTACTCAGTAGGGCATGACCGCGAATAGCCACATCGTTCGCGGTTAGAGCGAAGCCGGCGTGGCTATGGAGAATCGCCCCATTGCAGGAGAAGTCACCTCCAATCGTCGCGCGATCGAAGTGGAGCGGTCCAAGCGCGCGAAAGCCGTCGCAAAGTTGGATACCGCCGCGCGCGCTAAGATCGCAGGCGTCGATGCCGGGAAGATCGCTGCCGCCCAGAAAGACCGAGTCTACCGAGGCGCCGCGGAGCGAGAGCTCCTGCTCGAAAGAACATCTGACGAAGGCGATCGGAAAATCGAGATCGGTGTCGGCGAGATTTAGTTCACCGGCAATCCGGGCACCGCCGACGCGCACGCCGTCGCTCCGCAAGCTCCACGCAGGATTAGTGCGCGTCAGCAGCATTCGCAACATCGCGGCAGAGAGCGTTCGATCGGCAGTCCATAGCGCACCATCGGCAGGATTATTGGCGGTGGGATCGATCGCGCTGAAGTCCATGATTTCGCCGTTTGCGGACGCTTCGATCAATTTCAATTCGGCAGGAGTGGCTAGCGTTGCGCGGGCCATTTTGGCTTACCCCCTAGCACGCGCATCGTGGTATGGTTCGCGTCGGTAACCGAGCGGAAAGTCGAGAGTCTCACGTTGCACTCGCGGTCAAAGTTCCGGCACGCACGAACGCATCATAGCGCGGGGCGGCCGGAATAACCGAACACGTTGAGTGCCTAATCGCACAGGGCAAAGAGGATCGAAGCATGGCGACAATTCCAGTTAGTGCAGTAGAGGTATTCGGCCGAGGGGTGTTGAAGGCCGAGGGCGTAGTAGTCGATAAGGATAACAACGTATACGGCGGCGGCCGCAACGGTGTGATGTACAAGGTCACGCCGGAAGGAAAAGTAAGCGAACTGGCGACGCTGCCATCGGGGTCGATACCGAACGGCGTCACGATGGACCGCAATGGCGACCTGGTTTACTGCGACCTTGGCAAAGAGGCAGTGGTCCGGGTGACGCAGAGCGGGAAGGTCTCGATGGTTGCGGATCGCGCGGGCGACCTACATCTGAGCATGCCGAACTTCGCGACCTACGATGCCGTGGGGAATTTGTTTGTGTCGAATTCGAGCACGAGCACTATCAACAACGTTTTGCCCGAATTGTTGAATCCATCGCCAAAGGGCGCGCTCGTTTGCCTGCGCTCGAACGGGAAGAGTGAAGTGGTAGCGAGCGGGATGTATATCGCGAACGGCACTGCGATCGATCCGAAGGAAGAGGCGGTGTACGTGCTGGAATCGACGCGATATGACTGCCTTCGCATTGCAATCAAGAAGGATGGAAGTTTCGGCAAGCCGGAAATCTATTCGAAGGACTTTCCCGCGATTCCGGACGGTATGGCGTTCGACGTTGACGGGAATCTGTTCATAACGCTCCCGGGAAAGGCCAAGAAACCGGACGAGCCGCCGAAGGACAAAATACTGTTGCCGGCAAATCAGATTCTCCAAGTGGATAGCAGCGGAAAGTGGACGATGCTGGTGGACGATCCGGCGAGCGAGAAGCTGGACCATCCGACTAACTGCGCATTCGGCGGTCCGGGATTGCAGGACCTATACTTTGCGAACCTCGAAGGTGAGCATTTCAGTCGCGTGCATACGAATTTCCGTGGACACCCGCTATACCATCAGCGTTAACTTTCACTGAAGGTCATAGAGAGAGCCGCCCATTAGAGGCGGCTCTCTTACATCCCACTCTATGCGCCTAACGGTTTCGATGATCGCGGGCGAGGTTCGGCGCCTTGGGATGCGGATAAGGATGAGGAGTAGGTACGGCCTCGCGGTGGAATTGGCGCGCGCGTCCGGCGGCTTCGCGATAGATGACGGCGAGCTGATCCTCGGAGTCATAGTCGAAGGGATCCTGCAGGCGCTGCTCGATGTCGCCACCGCGATCGGGTTGATGCTCGATATACCATCGCGCGGTGCGCCGCAGCGCCTCTTCGGGCGGAAGCGGATCGGCGTAGCCAAGTTGTAGCTTGATCTTGTGCAAATCGAGCAGTTTGTGATGGGGCGTGATTTCGAGACTCACGCCGCGGGCCGGATACGCGGCCTCCGCCGGCAAACTGATGACCTCCAGTTTGTGCTTCATCTCGTCGGCAATAATTTCCACAATCTGACGAATGGAGAATTGCCGGTCGTCGCCGCAGTTGTAGATTTGACCGGCGGCTGCGTCCGGGTGATCAATCGCGAGCAACACGCCATGTGCCAGGTTGCCGGCATAACCATGAGTCATGAGTCCGAGGCCGCCATCGGCGAGGATCATGAACGGGCGGCGATCGAGGATGCGGCGAATCACACACCATTCGCGCGGAACCAATTGATACGGCCCGTACACGTAGGGATAGCGATAGACGGCACCACGCGGATGGGCTGCGAGGACCGCCTGCTCGGTGCTAGCAATCAGATATGAGAAGCGATGTTCCGCCTCGGTCTGAACCGTGGGAGCGTCCTCGGGCACTGGAATCGGCAGGCCGGTTGGGAAATTAGCGGAGGGAACGAAGAAGCCGCGATAGGCGGGCACGCCGCCGATGCCGATAAACTGTCCGGTCTTTCCGGCAAAGGCTTCGGCGACGATGCGGATGCGCCCATAGGTCGCGATGACGACGTCGAAGGTTCGCCCAGCAATAGCAGGGTCGAGCGTTTCGCGGAAATGCGGGTCCGCATGGATGTGCGCAACATCGGGACCGATCTCGGGAATTTCGTGTGTGCCGCGATGAAGTATCGTAACCGCGTAGCCGCGATCGCGCAGGCCATTTACGAGAAAAGGTCCGCTGGGACCGGTACCACCGACTATGAGAGCGCTCTTCATTTGAAATTCCTCATATGCGACCCAACCCGTGGCGCGGGAGTTATGAGCACCCAGAATCGTCGAAGCGGAAAACGAACGCAAACGGAAACCGTCAGCATGGTCGTGGCGCTGGACTGCAATTGAGTCGGGCAGCATTGTGAGGCGGCAGCGAAGATGAGGACTCAGCGCCGCCGAAATATTTGACGTTCGGTAATGATCGGGCGAAGCAGCTATGCGAGGGGCGCCAAGGTGATGCCGTACTGCGCCGCCAAATCATATTTACGGCCGTGAACCACGCCGGTGCCGTCCGCGATGGTGAGCTTGCGGATGCGCACATCATTGACGTAGGCGGGATTCGAGGCGGCCGCCCGTCGATTCGCTACGATCTGGAGGCGCGCAACTTCGAGCGCATCCGCGGGCTGACCGGCATCGAGCTTGGCGAAGTCACGTTCGATCTGCGCTCGCACTACGTCGTCGATACTGCCGTTCTGCACGGTGATATCGAACATGAGTGCAAGTGCGCGTTCCGAGTGAACCGAGTAAGTGGAACAAAGAGTTCGCGCGGTCTGAATCAGATGCCCGGCGTGTTCAGTTTCGATCGCTTGAAATTCGGGCGAACGCGCAAGTGCCTTGAGTAAGCCGAGCCATGGTTCGACGATCACGTGACGGCGGCTTTGAATTGAACGGGCCCAATTCAGTTGGTCTTCTTTCGGCGACGCCAGCATGCGGCGAAATTCATCGGCGTAGTTGTGGAAGACGTCGGTCACCACCGATCCATGAGCCTGATCCATCGCCTTCAGCAGCGGTTGCAGCGAGCCCTGTCCGAAATTCCACTGGCATACACCCAGACTCATCCCCTGCCCGTCGAAGTCGCCTGCAAGACCGGCAAAGCAATCCGGCGGCGGCGAACTGGTCTCGAAGGATCCGGTAAGTGCGAGGCAGCGGTCCGCGATTGTCTTAGACACGATCGCCGGCGCTGGTAAGGACGATGTGGCAGGAAAGAGCTTCGCCCACGTAGCAGGCCCGGTGTCACCGTCAACCTGGAGAGCGGAGTTGCGCTGAAACAGCTTGATCGCGGCCTCGGTACCACCGCCGTAGCTACCATCGACTGGACCGCTGTACAGCCCCAAGGCCTTCAAGCGTTGCTGAATCTGTCCTACCTCGGCACCCAACGATCCGCGCTGATAGCTGGCCATCGATTTGCTCCTGGAGGGTTTATAGTCGGGGACCTTCGTAGTTGATGCCGGTAGCAGGCAAGGTGTCAACGACTCAGTCGGATTGGGAACGAATCACGCGCGCCCGAATCAGTAGCACGCGTGATTCGCGCAAACGACTCATTGAGGGAGGTAGAGAACCCGCCACTTGCCGTAATCGTCAAGTTGGAGATTACCGAAGTCGTCGGCGAACTCGCTAAATTTCTGCTGATACTGAACCCCGTTGTTAGCCGGGCTGAAATCGACTTCGTCGTCGGAAAACGTCGCGTTCGTATCCCATGGATTATTGATTGAGATCTGAGTGCCGTCGGGCGTGAGATCGCCGCTGATGCCACGAACGACGATCGCGTGGGACGGATCGCCAACAGTCGTCACCCATAGCGGCCCATAGTTAGTCAGCCAATCGGACCACTGCTCAGGCGAAGGGTACACGGACGCATTCGAAGGCAGCTCGATATCCTTGAAGCCGAATTGGTCTTTCACTGCTTCGAGCTGATCCCAATCATAGGAGGTGCGCAAAGTACGTCCTACATCATTGGCGAGTTGCTCGGGCATATACGTGGCCTGTTTGCGAAAGCTAACCAGCATTGACATCGAACCGGCCCAGCAACTCAGCTTATCTGGCTGAGCAATCAAAGGAACATCATAGTTAACGTCTGCCATTGGTCTTACTCCCCCTTTTCAACGGCTAAATTTAGTTCCGATGGTAGTCGAAACTAATCTTTTGCATAGTTTAGGACTGCTTGAAGATATGAAAATCCATGTCAACGATACTCATCAGGTAGTTCCCGCCTTGTCCGCTGCAGGAGCAGGCGCCGCACTTGAGGTCGATGCGGTTTCCGCTGCGGCAGCGGGTGTCCCGGCGGCGGTGGTCGGTGGCGTTGGCGTTGTTCCGCCTTGGTCGGCGGCAGCAACGGGAGTGGGCGTTGTCGGCGTTGCACTCGACGATGATCGCGCTGCTGCGTCCGCAGGCGCATCGACGCTTGCGGTCGTTGTAGGTGACGCAGCGGGTGTTGCAGTCCCACTCGAAGGTGATCCTGATGCCGACGTGGTGGACGGAGTGCCGGTCGTTGTCGTGGTCGGTGCAGCGGGAACCAGTGCCGGATCGGTGAGTGGCGGTAGAGTGGGCAGGGCGGTACAGAACCATCCGATGATCTGTATGCCGGGACAGCTCAGGGTGCCTGAGTTGGCATCGTAGGTGCGGCCGACAAGCGAGAATGGACCGAATGCTGCTGAACCCTGGGCCACGGCCAAATCCTGCGCGGACCATTTCGATGATATCGACAGATTGCGGATCGCAACGAAACCGCTGGTCAAAACCGGCAGCAATCCGTTGTCGCCAATTCCAGTTCCATTGGAGAACGACGCGCTCGAGTAGCCCGGCACGTACCAATTTTTGACCATAAGAAACTGTTCCGGAAACCACGGTCGTACCAGCGAGACGATGCAATGCTCGAAGCTGATCGTGACGCTGTTAGCAGCCACCGCTTGCGGCGTGGTGGTAGCGTGAAGCTGCGCGTTCAGTTGAGCCATCACCATCGGATTGACGGTGGGGGCGGGTGCCGGCGCTACTTTTACAGTGGGCGCTACTTTAACGGCCGGCGCTACTTTTACAATGGGCCCCGGGATTTTGGGTGCGATCAGAGGGTGCGGGGCAATTACCGGGGCCGGATGCGGATTTACCAGCGTGGCGGCGGATCGTGGCATCATTGCGAACTGCGGATGAGCGACCGGATGTGCAATTGGCTGTACCGTCGGATGTGCGACGACCATTGTTTGCGGCCGGAAGACTTCGTGAGGAGCCGCCGCGACCGGATGCGCCAAGGCGGGTCGCATTGGCTCCGGCAGCACGTGCCATCTAGGCGCCTCGATCATGACGCGGCGCGGTGGAATCGAGGCCGGCTGAGATGGGGCCGTCGGTTGTTGTCCCTGCTGTTGCCCGACGGTGTGTTGGGTCCAATTGTCGTTCGCGCCCTGGTCGTACCAGTTGGCGGGACTGGCATAGACCGGATGGTAGCGAAATTCACCTTGCAACGATCCAGCGTCAACTTTGAAGGCCTCGTTGGCGGGTGACTTGACGGCGCCAAGCGTCGCCATCGAGTTGGCATCGACCGGCATCGACGCCAGCAGCATGAAGCCCACCTGGCCATCAACCGTGCGAGTAGTGCGCTGAACGTACTCGCCTTGCACCGTAAGCACTGCATTGACGATGGCGGATTGGCTCTCGATCGCCATTGCGGGCGAGGTCACTCCGTTCAGGGTGAACATGTCCTTGGTAAAGGGCACTCCCATCTCAAATGCGAGAAAGGCGCTGGAATTGCCCTTGGATGCATATAGTCCCGAAAAAAGGTCATAGACCTTCCCCATGAGATTCGCGGTATCTGTAGGCATCGGTGGTTCACTCCGTAAGGCGAAAGGACGGCGACGCTGCGGCCGCCGTCCAGATCGTACTAGGGCTTCGCCGCTTGCAGCGTCGCTGCCGAGACCTTGGGCTTGTCCGTCTGATCCGTTTTCTCCGCCGGCAGAGTGGGATCATCAAGCGGCGGGCAAGCGGGCACGATGTCGCTGAGGAAGGCGATTATCTGCGCACCCGGAATCTTCAGCGAACTGCCATCGAAGGTAGTCCCGAAGTGAGAGGTTCCGCTGGCCGCCGCCCAATTGGAACCCTGGCCTTTGGCATGACTTTCAGAATGGCTCGCGCTACCGCCAAAGCTGACGAAGCCAAGACATACGCCGGCGCTGCCAGCTTCGCTCGAAGTGTTGGAGCTGCTGCTATCCTGCGAGCCGCCATAGGCGCTGTTGAGGACCTCGCCATCGCTGCCCCAGTCGGTGGTAGTGATCACTACATTACGAATCACGAGCATCTGCTGCGGAATCATCGGCAACAGCGGCAGCTTGGAGATGTCGGTCAGATTCGCCTGGTTCTTTTCCGTGCCGTCGCTGATCGAGTTCTTGTGGTTTCCGACCATGTACCACCCGTTCATGTAAAACAGGTCGCTGACCAGCCACGGCCGAGTGATTGTGCACAGCGCATATTCGAGCGAGATAGTCAGGTTCTTCGCCGTATTTTTGAATGAGCTCTTGAATTGATACTGCGAGGACGACTGCGATTGTCCGGAAGACGAACCCGAAGCGCCGCTGCCGCCGAACGCGGCGAAGCCAAGCATCACGCCACCGCTACCGCCAGTTGACTTGGAATCGGTGCTCCAGGAATGCTGCCCGCCCATGGTTCGGTTGGACGCGTCGTAATGCTGGTAACTGCTCGAGTTGACTGTGAGTTGCTGCCAGCCGTCATCGTCGTCGTCCGGATCGCACCAGCCTGAAGGTTCGATGTAAGAGTAGGGAATGTTGGCGGGCACGCCGGCGAGGCCGAGGTTGTAAGCGTCGAAGAGCTGGCGAGCCTTCTTTACCATGTGATCCTGGAGGCTGACGCCAACCGAACCGAGGATATCGAGGGCCCGTTCGACCTTTTCCGCGCCCTCGGTTTTCCAGGTGTCATACGCGTCATCGACAGTTTGCTGGTAGGTCGCCGAAGTCATCGGCCAGATTTCGGCCTTAGCCGGATCGGACTTGGCCTGCGCCATTGCGGTCGCATAGAGCGCCTTGGCCATCGCATAGGCGGCGGAGTTCTTCTCGTAGGTTTTGTAGAGCTTGCTCTTGCCGAGAATACTGCCATCGGTATCCAGCTCGTAGAGCACCGCTTGCGATTGATCGATCTGCTGCTGCACGGCGGCGCTGATCGTAGGCATCACGCCCGGCTGCATAGCCGAGATGATACCTTCGTAGGCGAAGTCCAGATGTCTCCCCGTGGGGTATTCCAGGTAAGTGCCGTCGGTGGTGACCTGCAAAAGCAGGTTGCATAGCTGGGCGGTCTTATAGGCGGCTTCCATCGCGGCAGCGTATTTAGGATCGGGCGGAGGAGGGGCGGGCGTCGCGCCTGCAGTAGCGGCCGGTGCTGCACCAGCCGGCGTTGCTGGAGCGGGAGCAGCTCCGACGTTGGGCAGAGTTCCCTTCGCCGACATGTCCGAGAGGCTTGCTCCGCCCATCGGCGACCATGGATTCTTGTAGTCTCTGGGTTCGACGGGCATCCCCAGGACCATCATCGAATAGACCACTCCGCCGCCGAGCGGTTTGCCGTCGCTTCGCACCGGATGGGCTTGCTTGACGACGTTGATCAGTTGGTCAAAAATCGCAAGGATCGCAGAGCCTGGCTCGTTACTCATTTGCATCCCTCCCTTTCGTTGGAATCGTTTAATCCGTTTTCAATTAGATGAATGATCTTGTCTGTTCGATCTAAGCCGGGGATCCTCCGCGCATGTCCGCGCGCTATAGGCCTGGAGATCGGCTTTTGTGGTCCAAGTCCCACGTGCTCCACAGAGAACTGTGTCGCCGCCGGCTGTGGCGGTGGCCAAGCCAACCTCCCCGTTCTTTAAGATGAAAGCCGGTGACGCCGATAGTGTGAGCATCGTCCCCCCTTTGGACGAAACCCCGTTTTGCGCGGAACGGAGACTAGCACCCGGCCAGAGTTTAATCTCTAGTTCGTTTGGGTGAGTCGATGACTGACCCTTGGGGCTAATGATCCGTTCGACGCACGATGCTGTGAACCTATGTAGCAACTGTGATGCCCGGCGTTCAATCGAATATGTGGCATCGTTAGGCCAATGATTAGCCATGAAACACCAATATCGAATGCAATGGCGAAACGCTGGCTGGAAACCTTACTTTGCAGTTGACCTCGCAGTGGAGGCACCCCCGCCAACTAAACCTGACGCCGCATACGTCGATCAACGATAAGATTCAGGCTAGTCCATCTCGGGAACGATGAGCTATGCTCGCGATTTGGACCGATTTATCTTGCGCTTGGGCGGAGGTAAGGAATGATAGTCGAGGGGAGTAAAACGAGACCGCGCACGCGCCAAATCCTGGCGGTTGCCCTGGGGATGATGCTGGCAGTCGTCCAGTTGAGCGCAGTGCCGGCAATGGCGGACGCGGCGAAGCGGCGAATCATTCCGCTTACTCTCAGCAAGGGGCAGAACTACACCATAAGCGACGTCAAGAAGGGCACCGCGCCGGGTGTCAAGGTGGTCAAAAATCCTAATGCGTTGGTGGTCCAGACCGCACCCGGCCGAATTGAGCTCCTCGGCGCGGATTCTGGCGCCTGGAATATCAAGGTCACGTTGGCTAGCGGCGAGAAGGTGCTCTACGCGGTTAGTGTGAAGGCCCAAGGACCACCCCAGGGAGACCTCGCTCCCGGCTCCGCCCCTACCGCGATTCGTTAGCTCAAGTCTGCGCCCACCTCATACTCGCGCGTTAGTTTTCGTGGGCGGTCATCAATAGGCGCTCTTTGGCGAGCCGTGAACGTCCGTCAGCCGGCAATCCCCAATTCGCTGAGGAATACGTGCTGCGTCATCTTTCTTGCGGCCGCGCCGGCGTATGCGCCCGCAGCCGCAGCAACGACCCGGTTGACGCGTAGTTGCCCGATCCCTAATAGCGTTTCCTCGACCGCCGTCGTGAGCCCCGCCTCGGCCATCGCGCCGAAGCCCACAAACCAGCGCTTTGCGGTTTCGAGTTGCTGGCCGGTGAACTGCGACGTCATCGTGTGGTAGCGGTCGCGGAGTCCGTACTGGACGTTGCCGGTCCCCTCGACGATTACGTTGATTAGATCGCGAACGTAGCGTTCGGCTTCGCGCCGTGACGAGCTGTCCTTGAGGTCGCCGATTTCGCGCGGAACCCCCTGGAACTGCATCGGCGGTGTGATGTGTATTTCGTCGACGGTGATGTAGCCCGTTGGACTGAAAAAGTATTGCAGGCAGGCATCGGAGATCGTGCGCGGCAGGCTCGGATCGGCGAGGTTCTTAAGCGTGGTAACGAGTGAGAGGGCGATGCCGAATTGACCTTCCAGGAACGAGCGAAAGGTGGCGACGAGATCCGTGATCGGTGGCCGGCTTTCGAAAAAATCCATCATCCGGCCAAAGATCGCAGCCGGATCGTCACTCTCGAAGATGGTTTTGATAGCGTCCGCCGGATCGACCAGCATGCGCAGCGTGGTCTTGACTATGTCCTCGTTTCCGCCGAGTCGCGGCAAATGCAGGATATCGAGCAGCGGCGTGAAATCCAGGTTCACGTTGCGCGGGAGGACCTGGCCAGATCTCAGTTCGTGTGTGAGCGTCGAACCGCCGCCGGCGCTGATGTTCGCGAGACTGATCTTGCCTGCGAAGGCGCCTGCGATCGCGTTTTGAATCACGGCTACAATCGCATAAGCCGGCTTGTCCTGCGTCGTAATCATCGTGATGCTCCTGATGCGCATGCGACGGCAATCGGTTTTGGGGCGATGCGCTTGGTGTTTGCAATCATGACGGTGCCTAGAAATTCGCCCACCGTTTGCGGCCTAGTTCGTCGTACAGTTCCTCATGCAGTTCGGCGCCCTTTAGTGTCAGCAGGAGATACCCGTTAGGAGCGCGGTGCGAATCACCCCCGTTGCGCGCAAGATCGGTCTCGACCCACTGCACCCGCACTGTGCCGTCGCCGAGGTGAGAGAGGTCGGGCGGAAAGGGCAAGTAAGGAATTGCGCCGTGCCCGATGCATCGCGGAGTGACCGCTGCGTTGTTGTCAAAGAAGATGCGCTCATAGGCGATCACGCCGTGCACGTGACCCCAGTACCACCACCAGTCTCGCACGTTAGCCATTTGCGCCGTAACCTGCTGATACAAGGGCTTGCGGCTGAGCTTCCCAGTGATCGGATGCACATCGAAGCCATCGTGATGCGTCAGCACGATGATTCGCTTATGCCCGTGCTCTTTCAGTAGGGCCGCGAGCCACTGCGACTGCACCATGCCATCGGGCTGCTTCTGCGCATCAGGCTCGAATAGAGCGCCCTCTTCGTAGAGCAGGCTCTGATAGTAGGCGAAGTAGGCGCTGTCGAGACCGACGATTAGCCAGACGTCATTAGTCAGTGCGAAGTAGCCTAGACCTTGCTGGGAATCGCGAAACATCGGATCCGCGAGCAAAACATTGAAGTAGCCTTTGCCGCCGCAGTACATCTCATGATTCGAATTGAGCGTGTAGCTGCCGAATTTTCCCGCGGGCCAGTGGCCGACAAATTTTTTGGTTTCCTCGCTTTCGAGTCCCGAGTAGTAAACGTCCCCGAGATGAATCGTGTAGTGCGGGTCCTTACTTTTCATCTGTGCGGCTACCGCGAGTGCGGTAGCGTACGGATACTGGTCCGCCGGATCCACTCCAGTACCCCAATCGCCCGCTATTGCAATTCGGGTTACGCCGTTCTCGTCGCGGAGCTGTTTGAGCGGGTTGACTGTCGCACTGGCGGTTGGGAACTTAACTCGGCCGTTTGCGCCGGTCTGATAGTAATTGAGAGCGCTCTCGATCCAGTGATGATCCAGATACTCATAGTCCCCGGTTCCCGGGATCTCGCGAATGCCCATCGCTTCGGCCACCGCGTCGCCCGCCTGCAGTTGTCCAATTTGGGCCGCGACGATCGCCGGTGCCGCGTCCAGGGAAATTTTAATACCTTTGTCCTTGGCCTCTTGTTGTGCCTGGCGCAGCGCGTTCAGAAGATTGCGCCGTTTACCTGAATCAACAGTGTTGCGAAACGCGGTCAACTGACTAATGACGTTTGCAAGATGGTCCGACAGAAATCCCGCCATAAGACCCCCTTTGTGACACTCGGCGTACGGAACGCCACCGCCCGATCGAACCCGAAACCTGGACACTGATTATTCCAAGCGCGGTGTTTGGCTTGAGCGAATTCCTTGGATCAATCAGTCCATGTAATGCGCCGGATACCTCGTTGTGCGGCATGCTCTCGGCAAACCTTATCAGGGCAAAGCTATTAAGGTAGATAGGTGGTCGTTGCAAGCGATCGCGAACGGCGCAGACGCATTCACAATGCGCCATCGAAGGATTCGCGAAGATTTGCCATTCGCTTTACCGCGCGAAATCGGCAAAGCATTATGAAGGGTCACTTTTCCAGCGTGAGGTCGATATGAACCTGAAAGATGTAGTTGCCGTAATCACTGGCGGCGGATCGGGTCTGGGCGAGGCCACGGCACGGGAATTTGCTTCTGGCGGAGCCCGTATCGTAGTGCTCGATCTGCCGAACTCACCCGGACCGAAAGTCGCTGAGTCATTCGGAGAGAAGGGCTTATTCGTGGCGGCCGATGTCGTTTCGGGCGATGCCGTCGAAGCGGCGATCGCCGCGGCGTGCAAGCGTTTCGGCACGATCAACGTCGCGGTGAATTGCGCCGGCGTGGGCCGAGCGCAGCGGACGGTTTCCAAGGACGGACCGCACTCGCTCGATCTCTTCGCCAAGGTCGTTCAAATCAACCTGGTTGGAACCTTCAATGTGATTCGGTTGGCGGCCCAGCAGATGTCTAAAAATCCGGCCGACAGCGAGGGCGAACGTGGCGTGATCATCAACACGGCGTCGATTGCCGCGTATGACGGACAAATCGGCCAGGCGGCCTATTCGGCATCCAAGGGCGGTGTGGTCGGGATGACCCTGCCGATCGCGCGCGACCTCGCGTCCTATGGCATTCGCGTCTGTACCATCGCGCCTGGAACCTTCGACACGCCGATGTTGGCGACGCTGCCCGAACCTGCCCGTAAGGCGCTGGGGGCGCAAATTCCATTTCCGCCGCGACTCGGCCGGCCCGCCGAATACGCTGCTTTGGCTCGTCATATCGTCGAGAACGGGATGTTAAACGGGGAAACGATCAGACTGGATGGCGCGTTGCGGATGGCTCCGCGTTAGAGATTTTGCAATTCACCTATCGTTCGACAGTTGCTACTGCTGCGGTGGTGAGTCGTTGTTCGGCGGCAGAGGGGCTGCGTCCGCAGCGCCGGGCGCCGGTGCGGCCATGGCTGGGTGCGGCACGCGACGATGCTCCCTCGGGCGATCAGGCAAATCGTTCGAACCCATCGTGATGATCGTGATTAGCATACCGCGTTCGTACTTCGGGCCGCCGACTATCAGTACGGCATGATTGATCAGTCTCAAGTCCGTCGTCATTAGAGGACGGGTGCCTTCGAACAACACGAGTTCCATCGAAATCATGTTCTGGACGATCGCGTGCGGTGCTATCTGGAGGATGCGACCGCCAGGCAACTCGAAGGTTACCTGCTTGCCGCAGACGGTCTCGAGTTCTTGGTGCAGAACAAGATGGTAGGTGCTGTAATCGAACATCGTCTTCAGCCGCTCGCCTATTCCGGAGACGGCGAGTGCGGGATCGATGCCTTTATCAGTGTTCGCTGCGAGTACTGAGTCCACTCGTACGCGAAGAGGAAGCGATTGACTTTCTGCGGCAGCCCCCATCGGCGCCGTGAAGGCGCAAATGGCCAGCACAGTCAGCAGCACGCCGAAGATTTGCCGCCCGGTCATAACTGGCGTTGCCTGCATATTTAGTGCAGTTGATCAGGCACCCAGATTACTGTCGTATCGGATTGCGGTGCGCTCCAGACAGCTACCGAGGGGCTCTCGGCTTCTAATTTATCGATAATGGCTCCAGAATTATCCCACGAGTCCATCGCAGGTGAAATCTCGCCGCCCAGCCCGATGTCAGAGCGCCCACCAGCGTCAGCCACGACCGGTGCGACCGGCGCCGGCACAATGTTCTTGGCCACCTGCATAGGTGCGTTAGTCGCCGCGCGCGGCGAACTCGATGCGACTTGAGCGGGACGGCGCAGACCAGCGAGCATATCGCCCTGCCTGAGATACGGCGTCAATATGACCGCCGTCACTACCGCAACCGCTGCTGCCGCGAATCCGGTGGCGAAAGTCGCCCCGATACCGTCGGAGAAGGATGTCAGGTAGCGGCGCACGCGTGTGCCAAAAGGCACCGGAAGATCATTGATGCGCGCGACGACCGCGGTGCGAAACCCCGTGAGGTCAGGGGTCGTGGCGAAGTTGCGGAGCGAAACCGCGAATTTGCGGTAATCCGCCAATTCGCCGTCGCAATCCGCGCAGCCGACCACGTGGCGCGCAACTTCCTGCATTTCATGGGCTTCG
Source organism: Binataceae bacterium (SeqCode) (assembly GCA_036489375.1). Lineage (GTDB taxonomy): Bacteria > Desulfobacterota > Binatia > Binatales > Binataceae > JADMIL01. Next base: position 19,371 of record DASXFX010000162.1, read on the forward strand.
AGCTCGCCGTCCTCGAACGGTCCGAGCAGGAGTCTCATATCTTCACATCGAGCCATCTCGAATCAGCTCCCACCTAGATCTTTGAGGATTTCTCGCATACGGCTGCGCGCGTAATGCAACCGACTCATCACCGTTCCGCGAGGAACGTGCAACACATCGCTAATTTCATCGTAGGATAGCCCCTCCACTTCCCGTAGCAGTATCACGGCGCGATGCTCGGACGTCAACTCTTTTAGTGCCCCATTGATACGCTGGCTTAACTCAGTCCGCGCCGTCTCCTGGTAGGAGTCGCCACGTGGACTCGGTATCCGGTTGATCTCGGTCTCGGCGTCCTCGCCGCGCAATACCTGATGCCGTCCCTCGCGCCGCCGGAAATCGATCGCAAGGTTGGCCGCGATGCGGTAAAGCCACGTCGAAAAGCTCGATCGCGATTCGAACTTGCTAAGGTTTTCGTAGGCGCGAACAAAGGTTTCTTGAGCCAGCTCGACCGCATCATCCTGGTTATGTACTACCGCTTGCGCCACCCCGACGACCCGCCGCTGATAGCGCTCGACCAAGGCCCCGAAGGCCTGCGAGTCCCCATTCCTGGCCCGCTCGAGCAGTTCGGTTTCGTCGGCGTCGGGGCTCAGGGCTCTACTCAACTCGGTTAGACGGAGAACGGGCTCAGAAATTCAGACCGGCTTCAGGTCTTTGCGCCATAGCTGGCGAGTTCGGCCCAGTTGGGTCCTGCTTTGAGATCGACTCGCAACGGAACACACAGCTCTGCGACTCCCTCCATTTCCCGCCGGACTGCATCTCCGGTCGCGCGCATGGCGTCATTTTCGACTTCAAGCAGCAGTTCGTCATGCACCTGCAGTAACATCCGAGCGGCCAGCTTCTTCTCGGCGATAGTCGAATGCAAGCGGACCATAGCCAGTTTTATCAGATCAGCGGCACTTCCCTGTATGGGCGTGTTGATAGCTATACGTTCGGCTTGAGCACGCATTCCACTTTGGCCGCCCCTCAACTCGGGCAGGTAGCGGCGCCGCCCGTACATTGTGGTGACGTAGCCGCGGTCGCGAGCTTCCTCCAGCGTGCGGTCGAGCCAGGCGCGCACGCCCGGCAAGCGCTCGAAGTACCGCTTGATGTAGTCGGAGGCCTCCGCAAAGGGAATTCCCAGCTCTCCAGCGAGTCTTTGGGGCCCCATGCCATAGATGATGCCGAAATTGATGACTTTTGCCAGCCGGCGCGCTTCGGCATCGACCTTTTCCGGCGCCACGCCGAGAACCTCGCTCGCGGTCCGATTGTGAATATCCTCGCCCCGCGAAAAGGCCTCGATCAGAGTCGCATCGGCGGAAAGATGGGCCAGAATCCTCAGTTCAATCTGCGAATAGTCAGCCGACAGCAGCACACTTCCGGGTCGCGGCACGAAGGCCCGGCGAATCCGGCGCCCCGCTTCGCTCCGGGTGGGGATATTCTGCAGGTTCGGATCGATTGAGCTTAATCGACCTGTGGCGGCCAATGCTTGCCGGAAGTTCGTATGGATGCGCCCATCGACCGGGTCGATCAAGGGCGGCAATGCATCCGAATAGGTCGATTTCAGTTTGGCGAGGCCCCGGTACTCGATCAGCTTCCTCGGTAGCGGATGAACCTCGGCGAGCTTTTCGAGCGTGTCTACGTCGGTCGAGAAGCCGCTTTTGGTCTTTTTAAGACCCTTGGCCGACAGTTTCAATTCGTTAAAAAGAATTTCACGCAGTTGGTTCGGCGAGTTGAGATTGAACTGGTGTCCGGCCAGTTCGAAGCATTCGCGCTCGAGCCGAACCAGTTCCGTCCCGAACTCCGAGGAAACTGCCGCCAGCGCCGCGGCGTCAACCGCGATTCCCGTGGCCTCCATTTCCGCCAGCACGCGGGCCACCGGGATTTCGATATCGTGGAGCAGGGGATCGAGGCCGTTCTCGATCAGCAGAGGCGCCAGCACTGTCCGAATCGACTCGGCCAGAGCCGGCTCCGATCCCGTGGGCTCGCCACTGGCGAGAGGCGCTATGTGCTGATGATACAAATCGCCGAGCGACGGCTCGGTCTTGCCGGGGTTAATCAGAAATCCGGCCAGCATGGTATCGAAATCGACGCCCTGCAAGTCCATTCCGTGCTGGCGCAGCAGGGCAATGTGATGCTTCACGTCGTGGACGGTTTTGAGCGGGGTTGGCGATGCGATCAGGGTCGCGGCTGCGCCGAACAGCTCGGGGCCAATGCAGTACAGCCGTGCGTCGCCTTCTCCCTTGAGCTTGAGTACGGTGGAGTCCTTGGCGTCTGCGCCATTCGCGCCGAGGTCGAGCTCGGGAGTCTCGGGGCCGCCCGCCGTTAAATTGAGCGTTATGCGCGACGCGCGCGACAAATCCGCAAGTACTGCCGGCAAATCGTCGCGGCCAACTCGAATCTCTTCAATTGAATTTGCCGGCGCGGCGCGCTGAGCCGGCGTCAATTCAGCCAGCATCGTGTTGAATTCGAGCTCTCGCATCAGGTCGGCGAGGGCCTTTTCGTCGTGGCCCGACCAGGCGAGGTCATCGATCCCGAGTTCGAGCGCAACGTCGGTCTCGATCCGCACCAGCTTGCGCGCGAGCTCGACTTCACCGCGATGCTCAGTGATTAGCGTGCGCAGCTTCGCCGCACCACGGATGCCGCTCTCTTCCAGCCGATCAAGCCCAGCGAACAACCCTTCGAGGCTGCCGAAGTGCTGAATCAACGCGCTCGCGGTCTTCGGGCCTACGCCGGGAAGCCCTTTCACATTGTCAATCGAGTCGCCCATCAGGGCCATAATGTCGATGACCGCCTCCGGATCGACGCCAAACTGCTCGCGCACTTCGCGCACACCGACCCGCTTGTCCGACATCGTATCGAGCAGCGTGATGTGCGGACCGACGAGCTGTTTGAAGTCCTTGTCGCCGGTGACGATCACGCAATCGAAGTTTTCCCGCGCGGCGCGTAGCGCGAGCGTCCCGATAACGTCGTCGGCCTCGAATCCTTCGATTACCAGTTGGCGCATTCGCAGCGCCTCGACCGCGCGATGGATAAAGGGAATCTGCACGCCCAGATCGGAAGGCATCTCAGTGCGATTCGCCTTGTAGGACTCGAACAAATCGTCACGGAAAGTTTTGCCCGGCGGGTCGAAGACCATCGCGATATGGCTCGGATGCGTGTCCTTGAGCAGCTTCAGAACCATCCGCAGGAACCCATAGGTGGCGTTGGTCGGCAACCCGCGCGAGTTGTTGAGCGGCGGAATCGCGTGAAAGGCGCGGAACATGTATCCCGAGCCATCGACCAGGTAGAGCGTGCCACGGGATTCCGCCATAGGGTAAGAGTAACGAAACGGGGACTCAAAGCAAAAGTCCCCCCTGTTCATAATCGTTATATTGACAGTGCGGGCTCCAGCGGGCTTAACTACGCAGTTGCTTCGATCGAATTTATCGCGTTTCGGATTCGTCATTAAAGCAAGGCCCGGAACGAACTAACGGCTGTGCAATCGGGAGCGACCACGGGATCGATTGGCGCCAATGCGCCGTCGATGTGGAACTAGGTAGCGGATGATAGAGGTCAAGAACCTAACCAAGGCCTACGGAAATTTCACCGCGGTCAAGGGCATCTCGTTCAAGGCGGAACGCGGCCAGATACTCGGTTTTCTTGGCCCCAACGGGGCCGGCAAGACTACGACCATGCGGATCATCACCGGCTTCATGCCGGCCAGCGATGGTACCGTCGAGATCGACGGCCTCGACATCTTCACCAACTCGCTGGAGGCGCGCCGGCGAATCGGCTACCTGCCGGAAACGCCACCGCTCTACAGCGATATGCGGGTGGAAGCCTATCTGCGCTTCGTTGCGAAACTGCGCGGAGTGAAGCGATCCGCCGTCGATAACGCCGTCGAGCACGCGCTCGAAGTCTGCGGACTGACCGACATGGCGCATCGCATCTGCGGCCAGCTCTCCAAGGGTTATCGCCAACGCGTCGGGTTGGGGCAGGCGCTGATCCACAATCCGCCGGTGTTGGTGCTCGACGAGCCGACTATCGGACTCGATCCGCGCCAGATCCACGAAATTCGCGAGTTGATTCGCGGTCTCGCTGGTGAACGCACCATCGTCCTCTCAACGCACATCCTGCCCGAGGTTTCACAGATCTGTGACAAGGTCGTGATTATCAACGACGGCCGTATCGTGCTGGAGGAGCAGATCAAGGAGATTCCGGTGGGAACTTCGCTGGAGGAGGTCTTCCTGCACGCGATAGCGCGCGAAGGCCATGTCGAAGGCGCGAGTCCCGAAGAGACGCTCGAGGAAGTGGGCGCCGGCCATAGCGGCGCGTAAGGCTAGCGGTTCAAGCGGTTAACCCATGCGCAATACATTCACTATCGCGGGCAAGGAGTTGCAGGGCTACTTCGTGCAGCCTGTCGCCTACGTCGTACTGACAGTCTTTCTCCTCCTCGGAGGATGGTTCTTTTTCGCGATGCTGCGGCAGTTCGATGAGATGGTGCAATTGATCCAGATGATGGGTCAGTCCGACCAGCTCAAGCAGATGAATCTCAACTCCCGCGTGATCGACCCTCTGCTGCACGACTTGTCGATTGTCCTCGTCATCGTAATGCCGGCACTGACCATGCGCGTATTTGCCGAAGAGAAGCGTACCGGCACCTACGAACTGCTGCTGACCGCGCCGATCCGCACCGGCGAGATTGTCGCGGGAAAATTCATCGCGGCCGCTTCCTTTACCCTGATCATGGTCGCGCTGGCGTGGATTTTCCCGCTAATCCTCATCATTTTCGGTGACCCTGAAGTCGGCGTAATGTTCGCCGGCTACCTCGGACTGGCGCTGCTCGCGCTGTCTTTCGTCGCGGTCGGCCTATTCACCAGCTCGCTGACTCAGAATCAGATCGTTGCGGCGATTAGCTCGTTCGGCCTGTTGATCCTGCTCTATGTCATCTCGTGGCCCGCCGAGGCCGGCGGCGGCATCGTCTCATCGGTGCTCACTTACCTCTCGCTGCCCACTCATTTCTCGACCATGACGCGAGGCGTCATCGATACCAGTGACATCGTGTTTTTCCTTAGCGTGATCGTGCTGGCGCTGTTCCTCACACAGCGCTCGGTCGAATCGGCACGCTGGCGCTAGGAGGCGGATGGCGGATGAAGCGGACTTCTGCGCTTTCGGGAATCGTCGGAATCATATTTCTTCTGTTCGGAGCACTCGGCTACATCCTGACGGCCGGCGGCTTCGCGCGCCTCTTTTCGGGTGTCAACCTGCTTGCCGGGGTCATCGCGCTCGCCGGATGGCTGGTGTCGAGTCGCGGCTCCATCGGCACGATGGCGGGGGCGCGCACCACGCGTTTCGGCACCAATGCCGCGGTTTATACGCTCGCATTTCTCGGCGTGCTCGTCGCGATTAATTACCTCTCCGTCCGCTACCATCGCCAGTTCGATTTGACGGCACAAAACGCCTTTAGTCTGTCGCCACAATCGATCGAGGTCATCAAGGGACTCAAACAGCCGGTCAAGCTCTATGGTTTCGTCGAGGCCGGCCGCAATCCGACCGCCGAGGCCCTCTACCAGGAATACGCCTATGAGTCGCCGTTGATCACCTATGAGCTGGTGGACCCCACGCGCCATCCGGAACTAGCCGAGCGCTACAAGGTCACTGTGATGAACACCACTCACATCCAGCTCGGTAGTGACCAAAGCGGATCGGGTACCAATGTCTCCGACTTGAGCGAGCAGGCGATCACCAATGGCATCGTCAAGGTCACCAAGACCGAGACCAAGACGGTTTGCTTCCTCACCGGCGAGGGCGAAGACAATCCCGACGACGCCGATAACGGCAGCGGCATGGGCCAGTTCAAAGAGTCGCTGCTCGGCGAAAGCTACAAAGTTGATAAGGTCAATCTGGTCACCCAGGACAAGGTGCCCGAGACTTGCAGTGTGATGGTCGTGGCGGGTCCCATCCGTCCGCTGGTCCCGCACGTTATCGACTCCCTCAACGACTATCTCAAGGGCGGTGGCCGCGCGCTGATTATGCTCCGGCCGCAACCCGATCAAACCGTCGATCAAGCCGCGCTGGTGAAGTTCGCGCAGGATTGGGGCGTCCAAGCGGGCAACAATGTCGTCGTCGATCAGGTCGAGCGGCTCGAAGCCGGACCGGCCCTCGGCCTCAACCCGGTGGTCAGCACCTACAACCCCCATCCGATCACGCAATCGTTCGACAAGCAGACGGTCTTCCCGATGGTGCGTACGGTCGATCCGGTTGAACCCGGTACCCCCGGCCTGACCGTTACGCCGCTGGCCACCACCAGCGACACTTCATGGGCCGAGACCGATCTCGACGGCATTTTCAAGCATCAGACGGCGAAGTTCGACGGTAACGACGTCAAAGGACCGGTCGTCGTGGCGGACGCGGTTACGGCCAATCTCGCTGCTCTAAAATACGGCAACGGCGAGGCGCGGCTGGTCGTGCTCGGCGATACCGACATCGCCAACAATCAATACATTGGCAATTTCTTCAACCGCGATTTCGTCATGAACTGCATCGATTGGCTCGCCGGTGAGTCCAACTCGATCACCATCAGACCGCGCGAACTGCGCGCCTCGCGCTTTAATCTGACGGTGCAGGAATTCGACGTCGTATTCGTTTTGTCGGTGCTGCTGCTGCCCGAATTGCTGCTTATCATCGGGTTTGCGGTGTGGTGGGAACGGCGCAATTGATCGCGTTTGAATTGTTGGGGGCGCGACATGCAAACGCGTAAGACCTTGCTCGCGCTGCTGGTGCTGGCAATTATCGGCGGGCTTGCCTTTTACGTCAGCCGCCAGGCGCCGCCCGACAAGAACCATAAGGTCTTTAATTTGAAGCCCGACGATATCGCCCGGTTCGAGTTGCGCGGTCCGGGCCGCGACCTCGTCGTGGTGCGCGACGGTCCGAGCCTCTGGCGCATCGTCAAGCCAGTTCAGAGCCCTGCCGACAACAGTATCGCCGACGGTATCGCCGACGCGATTGCACATCTGCAAGTGATCGATACGGTCGAGAAGAATCCCACCGACCTCGCCAACTTCGGACTCGAGAATCCCGCCACCACCGTCTTCGTGACGACCACCGACAAGCGCGTCCTGCCGGGAATCATGGTCGGCTCGGATACTCCGGTCGGCAACAACGTCTATTTCAAAACCACCGATAAGCCCGCCGTGATGCTCACCGACTCCGGCTTTACGGTTGCCGCCGGCCGCACGCTCAAGGACCTCCGCTCGCATGTCCTGGTCGGCCTGACTTCTGATCAGATCAATCGCATCGCCGTCACCCGACCCGGTGGCACCGTGCTCGAAGTCGTGCGCCAGGGCGACGGCTGGATGATCACCAAGCCGCGCGATTATCCCGCCGACGCGGCCGCAGTGCAGCAGATGATCGATGCGATCGTGGCTGCCCGCGTTGATCAGTTCGTCGAAGACAATCCGACCGACCTTGACAAGTTCGGCCTCGCCAAACCGTCGCTGCAGTTCGAAGTCGATGGCGGCAAGAACAACTCGCGCGAAACGGTCCAGATCGGATTCAAGCAGGCCGAGGCCGGCAAGAACGACGTCTATGCGCGCGTCGCCGAGGGCGATCAGCCGATCAGCACCGTCGCCGATTACATCGTCAAGGCGGTCGATAAATCGTTCGACGATCTGCGCGACAAGACCGTGCTGGTTTTTGACCCATCCAACGTCGGCCGGATTACTCTGCTCGGCGGGCCGGTTTCAATTCTGCTGGAGCGGACCCCCGCCGATACCTGGAATGTCGTCGCCGAGGGCAAGACCGCGCCCGCCAAGCCTGAGGTGGCGAGCAGCCTTCTGAGCCAGATCCATGACTTGAAGGGCACCAAGATCGTTGAGAATCCGATGACCGATCCGAAGCCGTTCGGGATGGCGCAGCCGACCTTCACCGCGATTCTCGCCGATCGCAGCGGCAAGGAAATCGGCAGCCTCTATGCTTCGGAGATCGAGGCGACGATGCACTCCGAGGACCCCACGGTTAAGCCGCGGTCGCAGTATTTTGCCTATGCGACTTCAACCATGGACAAAGCGGTTTACCAGATCACGCCCGACCAGGTGATCGACCTCGAAAATACCGGCTCCGCCCTCAAGCGCGAGGTCGAACCGCAGTCCACGCCCGGCGCGAGCCCTTCGCCCGGCGCCAGCGCAGCATCCGCCGCGAGCCCCTCGGCGTCGTCCCCCGGCGGGCTCCCACCGCCCGGCGCCGCTGCTCTACCGCCTCCGGGTGCCAGTGCTCTGCCGCCGCCCGGCGCGCCCGCGATGCCGCCGCCCGCGCCCTCCAGTTCGTAGCGCGCGCCGTCGGCACGGCTGCGACGCTCCAGCTTTATTGGAAGCTCTGGAACCCGATGGGAAGTCTGAAACCTCGTCGGGTTTCAGTGAGCCTGCACTTCGTTCTTGGCTCAGCCCTCCGCGATCACGTGCGCCATCGCCGTCGCCACTGTGTGCGTGATGCTCAAATGAAACCCCGTGATTCCGCGTTTGCGCGCGAACTCCGCCGCCTTGCCCGATAGCTTGATCGTCGGCGCATGGCCGCGCTGGCGCACCACCTCGATTTCGCCCCATCCGACGTTGCGGTTCCATCCGGTGCCGAGCGCCTTCATCGTGGCTTCCTTCGCCGCGAACCGTCCCGCGTAACTTTGAAAGCGCGGGCGTCCGCGCGATTCGCAGTAGGTCACTTCGCCATCGGTGAACACGCGCTTGCGAAACCGTGCGCCCGTCAACGGTCGTTTGATCGCTCGCTCGATACGATCGACTTCGATTAGATCGATTCCGGTTCCGAGAATTTGCGCCATGGGAAGTAGAGCAAAGTATGATTCGCCCGCCGACGCAACCTTTGCCCGTTCGCAGCGCCCTTGCGATGCCCGCCGTGCGGATTCTATCCTTCAACCAGATCGATCGATGATCCGGTGGAGGGCCCCCCGATGGCAAAGCTGAGTATTACGGTCAACAAGGTACGGTGTATCGCGAGCGGTGATTGCGTGGAGACCGCACCCGGCGTGTTTCAACTGGATGCCGATGATAAGTCCGAGGTTTACAATCCGACCGGCGCCGCCGACAACGTGATTGTAGCGGCCGCGCGCGCCTGTCCCGCGAAGGCTATCACGGTCGTCGATGAGGACAGCGGCACACAACTGTTCCCGTTACCGAAGAAGTAGGGCGCACCCCCGA
>DASXFX010000176.1:0-9647 GCA_036489375.1 Binataceae bacterium (SeqCode)
TATAGCTTAGATCGCGCCAGACTCCTAAAAAATTTCCAAGCGGCGCGAAACTGCGCCTGGACGAGGTCGAGGCGCACCGGTGCGGCGACGTCGTCAGGCAATCAGGAGTAGATTCATGGCGAACAAATCGAATCCCTCGAACAAGCCGGTCGCGGTGGTCACCGGAGTCGGTCCGGGACTCGGCGCGGCGCTCGCGCGGCGCTTCGCGGCGACCTATGCGATCGCGATCCTCGCGCGCAAGGCGGACTACCTGAAGACGCTCGCCGCCGAGATCCGGCAAGGCGGCGCGACCGTACTCGAACTGCCATGCGACGTCGGTGATCGCGCGCAGATGACCAAGGCGTTTCAGAGCGTTCGCAGTGAGCTCGGCGAAGCGGAACTGCTGCTCTACAACGCGGGCAGCGGCGCGTGGGGCACGATCACCGAGATTACGCCCGATCAATACGAAGCTGACTGGCGGGTCAACGCGCTGGGCGCGTTTGTCGCGGCCAAGGAAGTGGCGCCCGCGATGATCGCGCGCGGACGCGGCGCGATGCTCTTCACCGGCGCGACGGCCGGGGTCAAGGCGGGGCCGAAATCGGTTTCGTTCGGACCGGCGAAATTCGCGATGCGCGGGCTGGCGCAAGCGCTCGCGCGCGACCTCGGCCCCAAGGGTATCCATGTCGCATGGATTAACGTGGACGGGAGTATTGATATACCGGGCGCGCGCGGGCGCAAGCCGACGCTGCAGGACGGTGATTTTCTCAAGCCCGAGGCGATTGCGGAGACGTATTGGCACCTGGCGCATCAGGATTCGAGCGCGTGGACGATGGAGCTCGAAGTGCGCCCCTTCAAAGAGAAGTTCTAACCTCATCCGCGCCGGCCTTCCGGGCTTGGTGCGCCATGGCGGAGCGCGCCTTTGGGCCGAACTCACGGGGCGCCTAGCGGAGGACTCCCCGGTTTGTAACCTTGACCGGACTCAACGCGCCCTTGGCGGAGGGCGCCGCGGTCACAAGTTTGGCCGGACTCCACGGCGCGCTTGCCGAAGGACGCCCTCCGGTTCAAGTCAGCGTGTACGTTCATCGCGAAGCCTGCACGGCCGCGGCGCGTATTGACCAGCCAGTGTGATCGATGTTAACTACGACTTATCGAGTCGGAGTTAACATCATGGCAAAGAGAATTCTAATCGTTGGAGCCGGATTCGCGGGTCTGTGGAGTGCGCTGGGAGCCGCTCGACTGATCGATCAGGCGGGCGTGGCGGACGAATCGATCGAGATCGCACTGATTGCACCGGAGCCCGCGCTCCACCTGCGACCGCGGTTCCATGAGCCCGGGCCGGAAGCGATGAGTACGCCGCTGCTGCCGCTGCTCGAAGCGGTCGGCGTCAGATATTTTCAGGGTCAGGTCGAACGGATTGCCGCACACGAACACACGGTTGATGCGATCGATGCGGGTGGAAACCGATTCACACTGGCGTATGCGAAACTGGTGCTGGCGACGGGGAGCAAGCTCTTTCGGCCCGAGTTGCCCGGATTGCGCGAGCACGCTCACAGCATCGACCAAATGCACGAGGCCTGCGCCCTCGACGCGCACATCACCAGTCTGGCGAACCTGCCGGCGACGCGCGCGCGAAACACCGTAGTGGTGGTCGGAGGGGGTTTCACCGGCATCGAAATCGCGTGCGAGCTTCCAGCCCGTTTGCGCGCCGCGTGGGGCCACGATTGCATCGTCGACATCACCGTGATCGAGCAGGCGCCTCACATTGGTCCGGACCTGGGGCCCGGGCCACGGCCGGTTATCGAGCAGGCATTGCGGGAATCAGGCGTTACCTGGCGCGTCAACACCGCGGTGGTTGCGATCGATGCGGAGGGGCTGGTGACCTCGACCGGCGAGCGCATCGAAGCCAAGACCGTAATCTGGACCGCGGGGATGCGGGCGAACACGCTGACCGAGCAGATCGAGGGGCAGCGGGATCGACTGGGACGTCTGCACGTGGCCGCGGATCTTCGGGTTGCGGGCGTTCCCGACATTTTTGCCACCGGGGACGTCGCGCTCGCCATGACCGACGACCTGGGCCATCACGCCCTGATGTCATGCCAGCACGCGCTAACGATGGGACGATACGCCGGCCACAATGTTGCGGCCGACCTGCTCGGCCGCGCGACGATTCCGTACCGGCAGCCGTTTTATGCAACCTGTCTCGACCTCGGCGGATGGGGCGCGGTTTACACGGAGGGCTGGGATCGCAGCGTGAAACTGATCGGCACAGACGCGAAGGCATTGAAGCAAATGATCAATACCAGGGTAATCTATCCCCCTCCGCCGGACCGCGCCGCCGCGCTGGCTGCGGCCGACCCCGAAGCCAAGCTGGTGGCGTAAGGTGTGCGCACCGCGACGGTTTGAATGAACGAAGTACGCAGCTATAACTACGATGTTCCACATCGGAGTTGCCATGGCGCACATCACCACGGGCGTTGAGTACGGGCTGCATTGCCTGCTTTATCTGGTCGATCCGCATGAGTCGCGCGGCGAGGCTGCGCAGGCGAGCGTCCGCGATCTAGCCGACCTGCAAGGGGTGCCGGTGGAGTATGTTGCGAAGCTCTTCACCAAGCTGCAGAAGGCCGGTTTGGTGGTGGCCGCGGAGGGCGCGCGCGGTGGTTTCCGGCTGGCTCGTCCGGCCGGCTCGATCAGCGTCCTCGATGTAATCGTCGCGATTGACGGTGAAAAGGAGCTATTCGAATGCCGCGAGATTCGCGGGCGTTGCGCGGTCTTCGGCGGCAAGCCGCCGCCGTGGTCGGGGCGCGGGGTCTGCTCGATCCACGCCGTCATGATCGAGGCGGCGGCGCGGATGAACGAGGTTCTCGCCGCGCACACACTCGCGGATATCGCGGCAGCGGTGGCCGCCAAAGTCCCAAGCGGCTTCAACGATCAAATCGTCAACTGGCTGGCGAAGAGAGCGCCGGTTCCGCGTCGCGCGCGCGACCTCGATTCCGATTAAATGCCGAACTGGGTATGCCAGAAGCCTTCGGTTACGACGACGCGGATCCCGAGACTGACTCGCTTCGCTAGCTGGCGCTGGAGGACTGCAAATGGATGTAGTTCTCGATTCCGATCTGCTTGATCAGGTCGAACTGGGTTTCGATAAAATCGATGCTCTCTTCCTCGTGCGTGAGAATGTCCTGGAGCAAGTCGCGGCTGGCATAGTCGCGCACCGTTTCGGTGTATGCGATGGCTTCGCGAAGGTCGCCGAGAGCCTTGGTTTCAGCCTTCAGGTCGCATTCGAGGACTTCTTTGACATTCTCCCCGATGAGCAGCTTGTCGAGGTCCTGCAAGTTGGGCAGTCCGTTGAGGAAGAGCACGCGCTCGATCAGTTCGTCGGCATGCTTCATTTCGGCGATCGATTCCTTGTATTCGTATTCGCCGAGCTTGGTGACGCCCCAATGATTCAACTGGCGGGAATGCAGGAAATACTGATTTATGGCGGTTAGTTCGTTGCGCAAGATGCCGTTCAGAAGCTGAATAACCTTCGGATCTCCCTGCATAAGCCACCCCTCACCGGTCACGTCAATTATATGGGTCTATAATACAGGGTGGTTAGCCGTCCGATCCAACGAAAATCGGATATCCAACGCGAAGATTCGAGTTCAAACGCCGCCGGTTTTCGGGCGGTTTAGCGAGCGCGGCTATTCGGCCATTGCTAACGCGGCCATCGGAGCGATGCTGCGGACTTGCGGACGGTCGGGTTCATTCATTGGGTTCGCCGCAGCGAGAGAAGGCATCGGATTCGCGACTGCAAAAGAAGGAATGGGATTCGCGGCAGCGAATGCGGGACACAATGCGCTCGCGCCTGCTTCTGCCTGCGCGTCGTTGATGATGCACTTGGCGGTGCGGACACATTTACCGCATTTCACCGTGATGCCGAGGGCGCGATAGATCTCGGCCACCGTTCCACGTCCGCATTCGGACTGTGAACGAATCTGGCGATCAGTGACGGCATTGCAAACACATACGTACATGTTGCGGCGACCTCGGTTTGAGCCGACTGGTTCGGTGGCGATGCGTACTTGCGCCTTCCGACCGCGACCACGATTTTGATAATCACTATCATTATCGTTCGCGAAACGTCAAGCGCCGCGAACACCGCTCACGCGGGTCATCGAAAAAGTGAGTTCCCGATTGATCTATTGCGAGGGTGAGCGCACGCTAGCGAGACGTAATTAAGAACTACAATCGGTAGCCTAAAGGCGTCGCTGCTGACGTGCGATTCAACTGGCGATTCGAAGGTTCGTCAGTCGCCGGGGTCTTTGACGACGACGCCCTGCCTGAACGTTTGGGAGCGCCCGTCAACGGTCGTGATGGTCAGCGAACAGGAGTAGGTGCCGGCGTTCTGGTAGGTGTGGAAGATGTAGAGTTCAGGCGGCAACGCGGAAACCGTCCCGTCGCCGAAATTCCACGAATAGGTGAGGAAGCCGATACCTTCGGGATCGTCGGCGAGCACGAAGAAGCCAACCTTCATCGGGGCGAGACCATAAGGGGGCGCCGCCATCATCGAACCGGTGATCGGCTGGCGCATATGCATTTTCGCCATCGGCGGCGCCATCGAAGGATCGTTGGCGGGCATGTCGGGATTCATCGAATTGCTGCTGCTGTTGGAATCCATTCCGCCGGGTTGGGTGCCGTTCGGCGAGCCCATCGAACTATCGTCCTGGGCACGGACGAGGCCCGGAAGCGCGCCCATTACGAGAATCGCGAGCACGCCGGCGCCAATGATAGATCTCAGTCTCATCGAATAATGAATCCGCCTTATGCGGTTCCCGATACTTCGGTCGGACCGCTGCAGTTATCTTAACAACGATCGTGCCGACGATCATTCAGACGATCACGCGGGCGGGCGAATTCATCGTTCCGCCCGAGCGGAAATCGCCTTGAAAGAATCGAACAAGGACGCCTATTGCATCACGAAACCGCCGTCGGGATGCAGGATCGAACCGGTGAAATAGCTGCCCTCTTCGCTCGCGAGGAAGAGCGCGGTATTCGCCACATCGACGGGCTTGCCGATACGCTTGAGCGGCGCCTGGCGCATCATGCGGTCGAAGTTCTTGCTCTCCTGCAGGTCCTTGGTCATGGGGGTATCGATGACGCCGGGTCCGATGGCGTTGCAGGTAATGTCGTAGCGGCCGAGTTCGAGCGCCATGTTCTTCATCAACATCCAGACGCCGGCCTTGCTGACCGCATACTCGCCCGAACCCTTGATCGGAATCTTGGCGGCGCCCGACGCGATCGCGATAATCCGTCCGCCGCGACCCTGCGCGATCATCTGCTGTGCGGCGGCCTGGCAGGTCAGGAAGCAGCCGTCGAGGTTGATCGCCATCAGGCGGCGCCATTCCTCGAACGGGATTTCGTGGAGCAACTTGTGCTGGACCTGACCCTCGCCATAGCGGGCGTGGGAAACACCGGCGGCGGCCAGCAGGACGTCGAGACCGCCGAGGTCGGCGACGGTCTTCTGGCGCATCGCGGCAACCTGTGCCGGATCGCTCACGTCAACCTGGATAGCGGAGGCTTTGCGGCCGAGCTTGCGCACGGCAGCCGCGGTCTCCTCGGCGGCGGCGAGATTACGGTCGGCGACTGCGACATTCGCACCTTCCTCGGCAAAGCGGATAGCGGAAGCGCGGCCGATACCGCTGGCGGCGCCGGTAATCAGCGCGTTTTTTCCATCGAGCCTGAGACTCATCGCGATAAAACTCCTGCGGATTCCTGCGCCCGCCGACACGCGGCGTGGCGCGAAAGGGATTCGAACACGGTTGATAACATGGAGCGCCGCGCGGACGCCATACCGCTCGCGCGGACGGCGGGGCGCGTCGCCGCCCTATCGCAGTGCGACGAGTTCCTTCCTTGTACCGCTAATCACGAGCGTGTAAGGCGTCTAGGTAGTCGTGCGACATTACGGAGGGCTCCGTGGCAAAGAAAAAAGCCGGTGGCGCGGGCGCTGCGGATGCTCAGCCGTCTCCGCAGGAAGTCATCCTAGGGATGGCGCTGAGTTACCTGGTATCGCGCAGTCTCCATGTCGCCAACGAAATCGGTGTCGCGGACTTGCTCAAGGATGGGCCGCGCGACATCCAGGAACTCGCGCGCGCGACGGGAACCCATCAACTGTCGCTCTATAGATTGCTACGGATGCTGGCGGCACATGGCGTGTTCGCAGAAGACGAGCCGGGCCGCTTTCGCTTGACCCCCGCCGCGGCCGTGATCCAGAGCGACGTACCCGGGTCGCTGCACGACGCGGTGAGCATGGTTGGCGACCTGGCCGGAGACGGTTCGTGGTGGAACGCGGTGGGCTTTTTGCGGCACAGCGTGACCACCGGCGAACCGGGTTTTGATTATATCAAGGGTATGGGTTTCTTCGATTTCCTCGGCCAGCATCCGGAGGCCGGAAAGTGGTTCGACCGGGGGCTGGCGAGCTTTGCCACACCGGAAAACGCTGCAATCGTGAGCGCCTATGACTTCGCGCCGTTTCCTCGGATCGTCGATGTGGGCGGCGGTCGGGGCGGACTGCTCGCCGAAATCCTGAAGGCGCATCCGACCGCACGGGGAACGCTGTACGACCGCGCAGAAGTCGTCGAGGAACCGACCTACCTCGCGAATGCCGGGCTGATCGAACGCTGTGAGGTGGTCGGCGGTGATTTCTTTACGTCGGTGCCGCGCGGCGGAGATGCGTACATCCTGAAGCGAATCCTCCACGACTGGGGTGACAAACGATGCGAGCAGATTTTGCGTACCTGTCGCGAGGCGATGGGCCCGAAAACCCGGGTTCTCGCGGTTGACGCGGTGATTCCTCCAGGCAATGGACCTCATCCCGGCAAGGTCATGGATATCCTGATGATGGCGCTAGTGGAGGGGCGAGAGCGCACCGCAGAAGAGTTTCGCGAGCTTTTTCGCGAAGCCGGCCTGAGGCTGACGCGGGTGATCGCGACGGCGTCGGTGTTATCGATCATCGAAGGTGAGCGCGCTTAGGCCGGCGGGTCACACGCGGAGGAGCCATTCGCTGAGATCGACGGTGAACGCCTCGCCGTCGGTCAGCATCAGGGATTTCGGCGACCGGCGCAGATGGACCTTAGCGGTATCCATCTCGCGCGGCAGCACGTAGATAAGGTCGCCCGCGGTCATCGAGAGGATGCGCACGCGCTCCTCGCCATGGCGCTCGGCGCCGGAGATTTCATAGGGGCTCAGATGGAACGGATAACCGCGCACGCGAACCGCGACGGCGTCGTATTCCTCGATCACGCCGACGAAGAAGCGGGTGTTATCGTCTTTGAAGAGCTTGCGGTCGATTATCAATACGCGATCGCCGTCACTTAACGCGGCCATTATGGTTCCCTCCCCCGGTCGTGCGGTCGTTGCCGTAGAGTCGATTCTAGCGTTCGGGCAAAGTTGGGTCGATGCGTTTTAGGGCGGTCAGGCTCGGGGTGGCTTTCGCCGCAAGCCCGCGCCCGCTACCATTGGGGGTTTGAACGGCGCGACGGCGGCTTGTGTGCCGGAGGTGCGCCAGGAATCGCAGTGCTGACGCTCGACAAAATCACCAAACATTTCGGTGGGCGCACGATCTTCGACGGTGCCAGCTGGGCCATGCCGGACGACGGCCGGGTCGGGCTCGTGGGACTGAACGGGGCCGGCAAATCGACCCTGTTGCGCATTATCGCCGAGATCGTTCCGCTCGACGGCGGCCGCATTTCGCGCCCGCAGCGCACGCGCGTCGGCTACCTACATCAGGACTCGCCGGAAATGGGCGGCCGCTCGGTGCTCGACGAAACCCTCTCCGCATTAGCCGAGATGCGCGAGCATGATCGGCGGCGGGTGGAACTCGAAGAGATTCTCGCGACCAACCATTCGGGACCGGATCACGACGCTGCGCTGGAGGAACTGGGCGACGTGCTCAGCGAACTCGAACGGCACGGCTTCTACAATGCCGACAGCCGCGCGACGGCGGTACTGTTTGGCCTGGGATTTCGCGAAGAGGATCTGGAGCGAGACGTCGCCGAGTTCTCGGGCGGTATCCGGATGCGCATCGCACTGGCCAAACTGCTCTTGCAGCGGCCCGACTTCCTGATGCTCGACGAGCCGACCAACCATTTGGATATCGAGGCGCGCAACTGGCTCGAAGAATACCTGGAGGATTACGAAGGCGGGATCATCCTGGTCTCGCATGATCATTATTTTCTCGATCGGGTCACACGCCGCACGGTGGAAGTCGCGCGCGGCGCGCTGAGTGAGTACAACGGCAATTACTCGTTCTACCTGGTCGAGCGCGAACGCCGCTTTCAGGCGGATCTGGCCGCATACGAAAAGCAGCGCGTCGAAATCGAGCACATGGAGGCGTTCATCAGCCGCTTCCGTTACCAGGCGAGCAAAGCCAAGCTGGTCCAGAGCCGCATCAAGCAGCTCGAAAAGGTCGAACGGCTGCAATCGCCGTTGGGACTCGAGCGGCCGCCGACCATCAAATTTCCAGATTGCGATCGCGGCGCGCGGCGCGTCGTCGAATTGCGCGACGCTGTCAAACGCTACGGCGAACTCACCGTATATAGCGGCGTCAGCCTTGACATAGAACGTGGCTCGCGAATCGCACTGGTCGGCCCCAACGGCGCGGGTAAATCGACCATGATTCGGATGCTCGCGGGGGTCGATGACCTGAGCGGGGGCGAGCGCATCGTCGGCGACAAAGTAGTGATGGGCTACTTCGCGCAGAACCTCGCAGAGTCCCTCGACTACGAGACTACCGTGCACGAAGAGCTCAGCCACAACGCGCAGGGCATGACCTCGACCGAGATTCGCAACCTGCTGGGCGCGATGCTGTTCTCGGGCGACGAAGTGCAAAAGCGCGTCGGCGTGCTCTCGGGTGGAGAGCGCGCCCGGCTGGCGCTCGCCAAAGTTATCGCGCGGCGCAACAACTGCCTGCTGCTCGACGAACCGACCAACAACCTCGATATCGTCGCTAAGGAGACCCTGCTGGAGGCGCTGCGCCGCTTTCCCGGCACCGTCATCATCGTCAGCCATGACCGGCATATCCTGAACCAACTCGTGACCCAGGTGATCGAAGTCGGGCACGGCCATGCAGTGCGCTATCTCGGAAATTACGACGACTACCTCGTGAAAAAGGCCGCCGAAGAATCACGCGCGGCCCAAGGGGCTGCGGTGTCCGAGCGCAACGAAAGTGCGCGCAGCCGCCTGACGCAGGTCGGCAGCTCGGTCGCGCCGGACCGCCCCGTGAATGGCGCCGCGCCTGCCGATGCGGCTACCGCTAACGGCAGCGCGGCAAGCGCGATAACGCCGCCGCGCTCGACGACGCAGCCGGCTGCGTCGTCGAATGCGCAGCGCAACGGCCGCGGCAAGCCGGCCGTTGCGCTCGATCGCGAAGCGGAGCGCCGGCGCTCGCAGAACGCGCGCAAGCGCGCGGAGATCGAAGCCGTTATCGGCACCAAGGAAACCGAACGCGCAGCCCTCGCAATCGAGATGAGCGACCCGGATTTCTATCTCACCCGCAAAGACGCCAAAGAGATGATCGCCAGTTACGAGCTGCTCGGACGCGAGGTCGATAAGCTCTACGAAGACCTGGTGGGCCTCGAGGACGCGGGCGCGCCGCCGCCTGTGAGCGCGGCCCGGTGACGAGCCCCCGC
>DASXFX010000203.1:0-14270 GCA_036489375.1 Binataceae bacterium (SeqCode)
GATTCGAAGTAGATTGCTTCGTTTAGATCGACCGGGCAGCCCAAGTTCCTGGCCTGCTCGAGAACAGTGTGCAGGTCGGGTATTTCCATGAAGCCATAATGGATCGTGATGTGCCAGAAATTTGCGAACAGATTGAGGACCTCAATATGTTCGGCGCTATGCACCCGAGGAACCTCTTCAAACACGATCGTGAGCGCGATCAGGGTCTCGTACAGCGCACCGATTTGAAGAACGTGATCGATTATAGGAGGCGGTATCGAACCAGCCATACGGGTTAGAAACACACCAGTGCCCGGTACACGCGGGATCTTATTTTTGGAAAGGCGCTCAAAGAACTCGCTGGTGGACTCCGTCATTGCATCGAGCTTCTGGCGTACTGCATCGATGCCGGTATGCCAGGTTGTCATGAGGAGGAACACAATCGCGCCAAAAGTCAGGGGGATCCAGCCGCCTTGCGCGATTTTCAACAGGTTCGCGGAAAAGAACACCAGGTCCACGGTCAGGAAGATCCCGCAGATAGGAATCGCCGCCGCCGCACGCCATTGCCACCGGTCACGCATAACGCGGTAGAGCAGCACCGTCGTCAAGAGCATAGTCGTGGAGACAGCGGTGCCGTATGCACCCGCGAGGCGAACCGAGCTGCCGAACCAGGCCGTCAGGGCGATGGTGAATATCATCATGGTCCAGTTCACCAGCGGCACATAGATTTGTCCGTATTCCTCGCTGGAAGTTTGACGTATGCGCAATCCAGGAAACCAGCCAAGCTGCATCGCCTGACGCGTGAGGGAGAACGAACCGGTAATGATCGCCTGACTTGCGATGATTGTCGCGACAGTCGCCAGACCGACTAATGGATAGATGAGCCAATCCGGAGCAAGCAGAAAAAAGGGATTCCCCGTGAGATTCGGATGTTCCAGCAGCAGTGCAGTTTGACCCGCATAACTTAGAAGGAGTGCTGGCAGCACCACCAGATACCAGGTCGTTCGAATAGGATTGCGGCCGACGTGTCCCAAATCGGCGTAAAGCGCCTCACCGCCGGTGACCGCAAGGAACACCCCGCCCAAAACACCAAATCCGATCCAGCCCGAATGGATGAGAAATGTTATCGCGTAATGGGGACTAAGCGCCGTCAAAACGCGTGGTGCGAGTGAGATGCCCCGGATTCCAAGAAGTGCGATGGTGACAAACCAGAGCATCATAATGGGACCCGAAAACGCGCCGATCTTTGCTGTCCCACGGCATTGAATGGCAAAAAGCGCCAGCAGTATCGCCACCGCGATTGGTACGATATGTGGCTTGAATACAGCGGTCGCAACGTTGAGCCCTTCGACCGCGCTCAGGACCGAAATTGCGGGTGTGATAATACCGTCACCGTAAATTAAGGCAGCGCCGAAGAGTCCCGCAATTAGAAGCCAACGCCCACGGCCAGACCACTTCGCCCTGAGAAGTGACATCAGAATAAGAATTCCGCCCTCGCCATTATTGTCCGCACGCATGACGAAGACGCAGTACTTAATCGAGATCGTAAGAATCAACGCCCAAACAATCAGTGACAGAATCCCGATCGACGTTGATGGGCTGATCTTTCCACCCAAAATCTGGGTGATGGTTTGCAGCGTGTAGAGCGGGCTCGTCCCCAGATCGCCATACACGATACCGAGCGCAATCAGCGCTGCGGACACCGTCGTCGGACGATCAATTCGCGCGTTACCCGACGATACTGTTGCAGGTGTCGGCATCTCCGGCGTCACGGCTATCAACTAAGGAGGGTTCTCGCCCCAAGTGATAGTTGAAGCGATTGACGTCGCTCGATTGATCGGAGCCTCAACCCGTGGCGTTCCCGCCGGCTCCCCGATTTTTGAAGGCTTTTATCCGATTACTCTGGAATTATGGTCACTAGTTGATCAAAAAAGAAGTGTTCGCACATTACTGTGCTGACATCCAAATCGCGATTTTCAGCCCGTACCAGAAGCTTAGGTCTATTGCGGCCACCGATACTAGGAATGCGGACCCGATCGCGGGCCAGGTAGTCATCCATGACTTGCGGTTTTTCATTATTCAAGCCTCGGTGATAGCACCGCGAAGATCGTGCCACCACGCGGACGCCGCATAGCGACGGCATTTCGAGCCAAAGTCCGCGGGAACGAGCCGATGTTTTGTCCGTAAAAGTTACCGTGAAGTCGCTTTCTTCAGGAATCGGACAACTCTCGCACCATTAGGCCATTCCAAAGAATGGTAAATTTCTGAATGTTCCTCGAAGGCGGGCATCACGATTGTGGGTGAAACGTTTAGCTGCTGATCTTCACTAGCGGGTCGCTCGGCAGGAACTCGCCGCAATTATCAGCAGCAGCGCGAAATATTTTGATGATGCGCCGCGAGTGCCGCCTTTACCGCGTTACGCCGATTGCGCGGGGTCATGCTCGCAAGCGCAGTCGAATCCAGGCGCGCTCGGTTGAGCCGCCGAAGCTCGGTCGCGATTGTGCCGACAAATTGCGCGAATGTTGGCGCGACCAGTCGAGCTTTTCCTTTTGTACTCATGCCGCCGCGTGATCCGCGCCACTCGCGGCTCCCGAGCTCAGGCTCAGCCGAGTCCAAACGCGCGCGGAATCCACGAGCACGATGGCGACCACCGCGATGAAGAATACGGTCATCGCACAATCGATCCGATCGTTCCAGATGAGCCGGCCGATAGCCGCAACTCGAGCGTCGGTGACACCCGGCCCTGCAGCTTCGGCCGCGAGTGTTGCCGCATGCGCGAGGAAGCCGACGTTGGGCATCGCGGAGAAGATTTTCTCAACTCCGGCCGTCATCGTGACCGCCACCAGCCACATCAGCGGAATCAGCGTGACGAATGCATAGCGCCGTTTGCCGCTTCGAATCATCGCGCTGGTCGCGACGCATAGCGCGATCGTCGCGAGCATCTGGTTGGCGATTCCGAACAACGGCCACAGCGAATTGATACCGCCGAAGGGATCGATGGTGCCGAAGTAAAGGAAATAGCCCCACGCCGCAACGACTAGCGCCGAAGTCGCGACGATATTCAAGTACGAAGCGCTGTCGCCGAGCGGCGCATAGACGTGGCCGAGGAGATCTTGCAGCATGAAGCGCGCGACGCGCGTGCCGGCGTCGAGCGTGCTCAGGATGAATAGAGCCTCGAACATGATCGCGAAGTGATACCACAGCGCCATTACGGCTTTTCCACCGAGCGAGCTCGCGAAAATATTTGCCATCCCAACCGCCAGCGACGGTGCGCCGCCCGTGCGCGCATACAGCGACGTCTCGCCTACGTCGGCCGCGAGCTCCTGCATGTGCGCATCAGTGACGGCGTAGCCCCATGAGCTGATTTTGGCGGCCGCGGCGGGTCCGGTGCCGACGACGCCGGCGGGACTGTTGATGGCAAAATACACGCCCGGCTGAAGCATCACCGCGGCGATCATTGCCATAACAGCGACGAACGACTCCATCAACATCGCGCCGTAACCGATGAGCCTCGCGTCACGTTCGTGCTCGAGCATTTTGGGCGTGGTGCCCGACGCGATCAGTGAATGGAAGCCCGAGACAGCTCCGCAAGCGACCGTGATGAAGGCGAACGGGAACACTTTGCCGCCGAATACCGGGCCGAGGCCGTTGGTGAACTGCGTTAGCGGCGGCATCAGCGCGGGTGGGTGCATCGCAACGATGCCCAGCGCGAGCGCGATGATAGTTCCAATCTTGATGAATGCGGACAGGTAGTCGCGCGGGGCGAGCAAAAGCCAAATCGGCAACACTGACGCGAGAAAGCCGTAGCCGATTATCCATATCGACAGCGCCGATGCGTCCACCACGAAGTAGTGCCCGATTCGCAAGCCTTCAACGTAGCGTCCGCCAAAGACTGCAACAATCACGAGGCCGACGCCGAGGATTGAGCCCTCGACCAGGCGACCGGGGCGAAGGTGCGTCATGTAGATGCCGACCACCATCGCGATCGGGACGGTGGCCGCGACCGTCGAGGTCGCCCACGCGCTATGCTTCATCGCGTTGACGACGACCAGCCCGAGCACGGCGATAAGTATCACCATGATCATCAGTACGCCGACCAGCGCGGTGAAGCCGGCGATGGGACCAATCTCCTCCGACGCCATGCGCCCGAGCGAACGGCCGTCACGCTTGAGCGAGTAGCCGAGGATGACGAAATCCTGGACACATCCGCCGAGTACGGCGCCGATGATGATCCACAGGGTCGAGGGCAGGTAGCCAAACTGCGCGGCAAGGACCGGACCGACAAGCGGCCCGGGGCCGGCGATCGCAGCGAAGTGATGGCCGAAGGTGATCCATTTTGGGGTGGGCACGTAGTCGCGGCCGTTGTTCAGGCGTATCGCTGGAGTGACGTGAGCGTCGTCGAGTTCGAGCACGCGATCCGCAATGAAGCGCGAGTAGAACCGGTAGCCGAGCGAATAGACGCAGACCGCGGCGACGATGAACCACAGTACGCTTGGCTCCTCGCCGCGCGATAACGCGAGTACGCCGAGGGCAGCAGCGCCCAGCAGGCCGACGGCAATCCAGAGAATGATGCGAAGCGGCTTCATGTGAGAAACGGTTTATGGCGGAAGAGAGGCGCCATGCAAGCGCAGTGGTCGCAGATCGTGAGTGTCCCGACCCTGACCTGACATCCAACACAGGATCCAAGGTATGGAAGGGAAAAGGAGGAGGTCAGGCAATGAGGCGCAAGCAATTCACGCCCGAAAAAGATCATCGGATTGTTTACGGCAAGCAGAGATCGAGTTGGCTCAGGGCAAACTCGTCGGCGAGGTGTGCCGCGGCTTGTCCATCTCTGAACAGAGTTGCTAGCGAATATGGGTGTTTGAAGCCTTCCCCGGCCAAACGCGAGGTGCTGGTCGGCGCCGGCCAACGGATATCGAGGGTATCCCCGTCTTCGAAGTTTGCATCATCCCGGTCGGACGAAGCCAAAGCGAGTAGCAGCTTGGCCCCTGCCGGCTTCTTTCGTTCCGGTCTAGAGCTTTGCAGCCCGCTGCTCGACAAAGCGAGCGAGCTTCTGGTTCCAGCTCGCAAGCGCCGGCCAAAGTTCTTCGTATATCTCACCCAATTCCGCGTAGGCTGCCTTCTCCTTCGGCCTCGGTTCGAAGGTCCGAACAATGTGGCCAGCCATGGCGGCCGATGCCTCGGCAAAGCTCCGGAACCAGCCGCATCCCTTGGCGGCCGCCATGGCCGCGCCGAGAGAGGATGCCTCCTTGCTGGTCGAGCGATGGGCGGAAACGCCCGTGGCATCGGCCAGAATTTGCATCCACAAATCCGATGCCGTGCCGCCACCCACCGCGACATAGTGATCGATCGTCTGTCCGCAGGCGCCTTGCAAGCGCCTCGACGCCAGCGCCTGCTCGAGCACCACGCCTTCCAGCAGCGCGCGATAAAGATCGCCGCGCCGGGTCGATCCCGAGAGGCCGGCGATCACGCCGCGGGCCGCCGCATCCCAGTACGGAGTCATGCACCCTTCCCAGTAGGGGACGAGCATGACGCCGTTGGCGCCGACCGGCGAGGCGGCGGCTTCGGCCTCGAGCGCGGTCAGCGCCTGGAGCTCACGCTGAGGGTCCATGCCCAGGATTTCGCGCGTCAGCCAGTCGAGCAGGAAGGTGCCGGAGCGCAGGCAGGTCTCGAGGATATAGCCTTGATCGGCCACCGCCGTCTCGGTTCGGAACGCAGCGTCGAAGACATAGCGCTCGGAATAACTTCCCGAGACCACGGCGGTGCCGAGGTTGATATAGGCGCGGCCGGTCCGCAGGACATCGACTCCAGTACCCGCGCACTGTCCGTCGCCGCCGGCCGCGATCACCGGCGTGTCGGCCGGAAGACCGGTCATCTGCGCGGCGGCTTCAGTAATGGTTCCGATGAGCTCGCCGGGTCGCATTAGCGCCAGCATCTTGTCGATCGAGACTCCTGCCGCCGCGAGGATGTCTTGCGACCAGGACAGACGCTCCATATCGAGAACGCCCAGCGGGTCAGCCGATGCGGTCGAAGTTGTCCAGCAGCCGGTGAGCCGAAAGCAAAGGTAGCCATGGACCTCCGCGATATAGGCAGCACGATTCAGGAGATGCGGCTCGTTCTCTCGGAGCCAGACCATCCGATAGAGGCAGGGCGTTATGTCGACCGGCTTGCCGGAGATCGCGTGGATTTTCTCGGCACCGAAGCTCGCGCCGAACCGGCGCATCTGGTCCATCGCCCGCTCGTCGAGCCAGACGATGGCTGGACGGACCGGCTCGCCGTGCTCGCCAAAAAGGCCGAAGGTCTCGCGCTGGTTCGAGATCGCCACGCCGGCGATCCGCGCCGGGTCGATCTTCGCGGCGAGCTCGCGCAGCGCTAGATATGTCGCGCGCCACCAGTCTTCCGGGTCTTGTTCAAAATAGCGCGGGCGAGGCTGGGCCAGCGGGATGGCGGCACGCCCTTCAGCCAACGGCGCGCCGGTCCGATCCCAGGCAATCGCCTTGGTGGCTGTGGTCGAGGAATCGATTCCGATGACAAGGTCGCGTGGCATGCAAGTGCTCAGCAAGAGTCTAAACGTGAAACAACCTTCACAGTCAGAGGACGGAAATATTCAATCAGACCGATTATAGTGCCGTCATCGGAAAGGCAGGTTTGGCCCTGCGCTTCAGACAAAAATCAGGCTTCGCGAAGTATTCGTCCGGCGCCGTACTCAGCGAATCGAACTTGTAAACCTTCAATTCTTCCGCCAATCGACGCTCTGCTCATAGGCGAACCCAAGTTGCAGCAGCGTGGCGTCGTCGAAATGTCGGCCGATCATCATCAGTCCGATCGGCAATCCGTCGGACATACCGCACGGGATGCTGAGTCCGGGGTGTCCCGTGACATCGAATGGCGCGGTATTGGTCACCATTGTGTATCGCGCGGGCTCGTCACGGCGCTGCGACTTCATCGGCGTCGTCGGCATCACCAACGCGTCGAACTTCTGCAGCATGGCGTCGTATTTGGCGCGCAGACCGCCGCGTAGATTTTGTCCTTTCGCGTACAGACGGCCGTGATAGCGCTGATGCAGATACTCGCCAGCCCCGAGCATGAATTTCACGGTGATTGCTTGTGTCACCGTCTGCTTGAGCCGAGCGGCCCCGAAGTATTCAGCGAGGCTCGCGTCATACCGTCCCGTGTGATGCCGACCCTGAAGGTTGCCGCGCGCGAATGCCGCCATCCCCTCGAGAACGATGGGCCACAAAAATTGCCAGGCCTCGCGATGCTCCGGAAGCGAAACCTCTTCGACTTGAGCGCCGAGGCGCTGCAGTTGGCTAATCGCTTTGCGCACCGCAGCATTAACGTCGTCCTGTGCGCCGGGATGAGTGAATCCTTCTTTGAGGATTCCCAGCCGCAATCCGTTTACCTCCTTGCCGAGCACCCCGCGATACGCCTGCAGAGGCACCTCCTGCTGGCGGAAATCGGTAGGATCCTTCCCCGCGATGACTTCGAGCGCTAGTGCAACGTCGCTCACGTTGCGCGCCATCGGGCCGACATGATCGAGCGACGGGTCGATGCTCATAACGCCAGTATAGGGCACCAGTCCGTAGGTGGGCTTGATCCCCACGACCCCCGACCACGACGCAGGAATGCGAATCGAGCCGCCTTGGTCGGTGCCGATTGTTATATCAATCCAATCATACGAGAGAGCCGCTCCGGAGCCGCATGACGATCCGCCCGAGCAGTACTCCGGACGATAGGGATTCTGCGTCGGACCCTGCGCGCTGGTGGTGCCGGTACCGGATAGCGCAAAGTCGTCCATCGCTAACGTAGCGACTATCTCAGCACCCTCGTCCAACATGCGACTTACGATGGTAGCGTCGTCGTCGGCAACGAAACCATCGAGAATGTGCGAGCCGCCGCTGATGGGTATTCCCGCGACCGCCACGCTTTCCTTTACTCCGATGCGCTTTCCCTTGAGCTTGCCCGATGGCGCGCCCTTTACCCTAATCTTGCGCGTCACGGCATTGAGCGGATCTTCCTCGCGGGTCGGGTGCCGACCTGCGTCGCGTTCGCGATAGCGGCGCACCGAAGGACTTGGCTCGATGGGTGCTTGGTCAATGCGATCGAGGAATGCGATGGTAGGCAACAACATCGCTCCAATAGCATCAGCCTCTGCGTCGCTCAGTTCGAAATGCAGTTCGCCTGCGATACGTTTCAGATCTTCTTTACTGGGTTGTTCGATTGCCATCGGTGCCACCTCGAAATTTTCTTGTTGATGCCTTGAAAACAGGCTCGAACGCGCGCTTCTCGTGTAGGTTCTCGATCGCTGGATCAACAATGCACGGAAATTTATCTGGGTAAAAGGTACTCAACACTTCGCTCTGACATCTGTTACGACCAAATTCTTTTCGTATGACGCACCAATCGCCGAATGGCGTGTTACTTGCGCTTCCCGATCGGAACGTCTTTTACCAGGTGAATTTCGTGCTCTTGATGGAGAATTTGCGAACTGACTCTGTTGAGGCGGAGAATGGAAGAGCTGGTGGATGCCGGTTTTGACGAATATATTGCGGCATTGAAATTAGCTCGGAACGAATCGGCCTCCGGAGGTCTCGATCGGCAAGACTCTGATATCGATAAATGGGGCGGCGGCAAATCTTGTAAAGCGCGCGAGGTGCGCATCGAGAGAATCACTCCCATAGATTGTCAGCCCGGTAGTTCTGGAAGGTCCTCGACTGTTGCTTCGCGACAGACACTGAGCACGAATAGAAACCGCCCCATGTGTTATAGATGCAATGAGGTAGGACGCGAAGCTCTCATGACGACTTGGGACAAGGCTGCACTCCTCGAAGATAGGCGAGCATTCATCGAGCATCTGCAGCGGCTGAATGCGGAGGGTTGCCAATGGCTGGTTGTTCCGCTGGCCGAAGAGGAATCTTCAGGATCGTTCAGATGCAGTAAGTGCGAAAAGCCTGCTCCGGACGCAGCACCGCTTTACTCACTAGCCACGCACATTGCTTTCGAACATGAAGTCCTATGGGCAATTGAGGCGAGCCATTCGCTCATCGAATATGAAGATCGTATTTCGCGAATCGTCGAAGAAGAGCCGACTCCGATGGTATGCGGAACCTGTTGTCCTCGCGCCAAGCCCCACCGCCACGACCTGAACCACGCCTTCTGATCTATCCGACGGCGCCGAGTTTAGCGCACTCGATCACCTCGCGATTTCTGCGCCGATCATGCGGGGACCAGGGTCTCGAGTAGCTGGTGAGGTGGCCATCCTACTTGGCAATCTGGACCCGTTTGCGCGGCCGCAGAAATACAAGCATGAGTGGGATGCACGTCTCTCTAGATATCCTAACTTTACTCTACGATGCGATGTAATGTGCGGGAGAGTTAAATCCTCGTGTACATCGCTATCATTTGCTTGTTTTAAGCTCTCACTGTTAGTATTTAGTTCCGGTGAGCGCTCGACTCTCGAGAATTCGATCCTGCCGATGGCGGATATGGACCTTCGTCATCGTGATGATCGTGACCACGGGCTATCCGTTCGCAATTCGATCGAACGGGAAAGCCCGCGCATTTTCGACCCAACAGTCGCGCGCCGCCGCGCGCCTCTACCACAAAACGCTTCGGGGATGGACCGACTCGGAGGGCGGCCTTGATCCGGCCCCGAGACCGGTCACTAACTCCATCGGACCAATCGATCGGCCTCTGAACGAATCTGAAGTCGTACGAATCAATTCACCGACGCTATCGGCGCGTGAGCTCCGTAGGCTGATCTGCTCGCTGCTTTTCTGAGAATCCTCCCGACCGATCTCTGCCGCAAAAACTAGTCCTTCACTGACGATCCCGTCCTTGGTGCAGAGAGATGCATCCCATCTCTCGAACAAGTCGCGTTGGGTTGAATTGGGTAATTTTGTCGGGGGTTATTCATGGAGCGCCATCATAGTGATCAGTCGAATTTTGCCAAGCGCAGGGTGACGCGGCAGGAGCACGGCCGCTGGCTGCCACGATATGTTCTCGCTGTCGCGCTGGCAGTCCTGCTGCTGTATGGCGCTACGGCTCATGATGCGCTCAGCAACCAGCCCCCGTTATTGGGCTACGAGGCAACTCCGAGCGATCATTCCGGCGTCGTTCGTATTCCAGGGCATGTCCTGCCGGCTCTCCACAAAGCCACGCGCATCGACTCGAGCGCTAGGAATGTAGCCGCTCAAGCGCTTCAGCCGATTGAGCTGACAATTGTCTTAAAGCGCGATCGCCAGACGGCTTTCGAGCAATACCTGCGCGCTCTGTACGACCGCCATTCGCCTCAATACCGAAAGTTCCTGAGCCAGTCGGAAGTGGCCGACCGCTTCGGTCCGTCGCGTGCGACCTACGACGCGGCGCTCGGTTATCTGCGCGCGCACGGATTTACGATGGTGCGGGGATCCGCCAACCGTTTGACGCTCACGGTGCGCGGGACGCGCGCTCAGGCCGAGCAGACGTTTGGTGTGGCCATTAGAGATTACAAGATCGGCCAGCGGAGCTTCTATGCCAATGATGCCGAACCGTCATTACCGGCGTCGTTGGCGATGCACGTGCAGGCGGTGGCCGGCTTATCGGATCTGCAACAGCCGCATCACGCGATAAACGCCATCAGTGCGATTGTTTGTAACATTCAGGCGGTCAATTGCGGAAAATCGGATTTCAGCGTTGACCTCTGTTACAAGGATATAACCAAGGGCACGACGTACAACACTGTCAGCGGCTGCTCGGTCAATCCGATTGCTAGTGGCACGGTACTCGGAGGCCGGCGCGCATTGGTGGCGCCGGCCGCTGCGTCAGTTCCGTGGAAGGGCGTCGATGGCACCGGGCAGACTATTGGACTGGTAGAATTCGACACCTTCGATCAGAGCAATATCGTCAACTACCTGGCCCTCAGTGGCCTGCCGGCGACACTCATAAATCAATTAAGCGCAGTACCGGTCGATGGCGGGGTGAGCACTCCCGGGGCCGACCAAAACGAAGTGCTGCTGGACATCAACGCGACCCTGAGTCTCGCTCCTGGGGCGAAGACGGTGGTGTACGACGCGCCGTTCGGCGGTGCGGGCGCGAGCTTTCAGGACGTGTTCAACAAGATGATCAGCGACAAGGTCTCGATCATCAGCAACAGTTGGGCATACTGCGAAGACCAGACCACGCTGGCAGACGTGGAGAGTATCGATTCAATCCTGCAGAGCGCGGCGACCGCCGGCATCAGCGTCTTCAACGGGTCGGGAGACACCGGCAGCGGATGTCTGGATGGCAGCGCGAACACGGTTGCGGTGCCGGCGGACTCGCCAAATGCGACGGCGGTCGGCGGCAGCTCGGAGGATGCAGGACCGCTCTTCACCTATGGCCCGGAAACCTGGTGGGACGACTCTGCGACCACGCCTCCGGCGGGGCAGGGCGGATTCGGGCAGAGCAAGTATTTCAATAAGCCGAGTTATCAGAACGGCTTCGCCAGCGGGACGGCGCGTTCCGTGCCCGACGTGGTAGTGGATGCCGATCCTTTCCATGGAGTCTATCTGTGCAACGACAGCGACGGCGGCTGTCCGAACGGGCTGACGTACGCTGGCACCAGCCTGGCGGCGCCGGTCTGGGCGGCTTTTGCGGCGCTGCTCAACCAGGGTCAGGGCAGTAACCTCGGTTTCCTGAATCCACAGCTCTACAATCTGTCGGGTACGGCAGCCTTCCATGACCCTGCCTCGCTAAACAGTGACTTCGACCACGTCGGACTCGGCTCGCCCAACGTGAACGCGCTTTATTTGCAGCTTACCGGTCAGAGCGCGGGACCCGCCGATGCGACGCAGTCGAATATGCAGTACGGGCTTCCGACGCCGGCCACGGGAAGTGTTCCGGGCGGAATCTTTGATGATGGTACGACCGCGGGAACCATCACGGTGTGGCTGGTCGATGCGAACGGCAACGCGGTCAGTGGAAAATCCGTCAAGCTGAGTGCGAGCGGCGGCAGCGCGACGATCACTCCGGCCAGCGTGACGAGCACCGCGGACAATGGCAGCGCGACCTTTAAGATTACCGATGCGGTCGCCGAGAATCTGCAAATCACGGCGCAAGACACTACCGATGGAGTCACGCTCGCGACGCCCCTGAGCGTCTCGTTTGTGAACGCGCCGGCGACCTCGGCGGGTATTGGAGCAGTGCCATCGTCGGTCACGGCCGACGGCGTGAGTACCGCAACCATCACGATTACGCTTGAGGACGGACTCGGTCGGCCCGCGCCGGGAAAGCTAATCAGTTTGTCGCAGACCGGCGGCAGTTCCGTAATCTCCGGTCCGAATCCTCCCGTCACCAATGCCAGCGGACAGGTCATTTTCACCGCTTCCGATACCAACAATGAAACGGTGACGTACAGCGCGGTCGATGTCACCGATTTGAATCTCCCGTTTCCACAGACCTCGCAAGTCACGTTCAGCAGCGCGGTCGTGTCGGGATGCGGAGTGGGCACGCCAACACCCGCGCCGGGCTACGTGATAACCCCGATCGCGACTGGATTCCAGGCGCAGAACGTCTCGGCGGGAGACATCAGCTTTGGTGCAGTTGTGGGTTGCCCGGGGGCGGGAATGCCGGCCTTCGATGCTTCAGGGAATATATATGCGTCGGATTTTGTCGATGGGGATCTCTACAAGTTTCCATCTACGGGAGGCGTGGCGGGGCCGGGGACGCGGCTGGCAAGCATCGGCCAGACGTTGGCGCAAGCGGTGTTTTCGGGGAGCAATCTGTGGGTGGTGCGCGCAGTAACCGGCTCGGGCGTCAGCCCGGCCGGCTTCTACGAGGTGGATACCACCAGCGGCACGATTATCAACAGTTTCACCAGCCTTTTCTGTTCCGCGAATCTAGCAGCCGACTCGCTCACGGGTGATCTGTTCAGCGCGAATGTGTGTGGGGGCGACCCGGCGCTGTACTTTTCCAATCTGACGGGTTCGCCGCCGACCTTTGCGGCTTACGGCACGATGCCGTCGACCAACCCAGGCAATATTTCATTTCTGCCGGGCGGAACATTCTATATCGAGGGCGGATTCGGCGGATCGAATCCCTTTGTAGCGGAGGTGAGCGGGACCAATGTTTCGCCGACGACGGTGACCCAGCTCCCGGGGCTGCAGCCGAGCAACGGCGGCATCGTCGCACTGGGAACCGGCAATACGGCGCAGGCGCTGGTCCTGAATCTGCCTGGCGGTACCGGGCCCGGCGGTCAGACCACGCTGGTCGATGTCACGACCAATCCCCCGACCATCGTGGCGCCCCTGACGGTAAACTCGGTACTCGGCAACGGCGTCGTGGCGGGTCCGGACGGCTGCCTCTACGGCAATCTCAGCAATGCGATTTACCGGCTGAGCAAAGCGGACGGCACCTGTCCTTTCGTCACGGCGACGCAGCCGCCTACGCTGACTTTGACGCCGGTGACCGCGTCGCCGAATCCGGCGCAGGGCAGTTCGCAGAGCTTTGTCGCGACCGTGCACTACGCGACCGTGCCAGCCGGCACGCCGGTAACGATCCAGGTGCAGGGTGCCAATCTGCAGAAGATCCTGGCGACCACCAACGCGAGTGGACAGGCGAACTTCAGCTACGTGGGATCGCATACCGGCAACGACATCCTGACGGGCACGGCAACGATCAGTTCGACGCCGGTGACCTCCAATCCGGCGTCGGTAACCTGGGGCGCGGGTCAGGACGTTACGTCCCTGGCACTGAACACCAGTCCGACCAGTGGCGTGACGGGACAGACGATTAACGTAAGCGCGTCGCTGATCGACTCGTCGCAGAATCCGTTTACCGCGGTCGCCGGTGAGACGATCAATTTCACGATCGGCGGCGGCGGCTGTGCGGCCTCGACGAATTCGTCCGGCGTGGCGAGCTGCGGAATAACGGTTGCGGGAACGGGCAGCCAGACCTTGAGCGCGTCGTTTGCGGGAACCGGCCAATTGATCGGTGCCGACGCCGCAGTCGGATTCACCGTGTTGACGCCGCCGAGTCCGACGCCAACACCGACGCCGCCACCGACTCCCACTCCAACGCCGACCGCCACGCCGACACCGGTGGTAGGGACCGATTTCAGCGCAAACTTCGAGCGGCTGCGCGGAAAGGCCGGCGACCAGGTCAGCACTTCGTTTAGCGCGGCGAACAACACTGGCGCCTACGAGACGATTAGCTCGGTGACCCTTGATCTGAGCGATCCGCAGCTGTTGTCGGCGTTGAGCGTCAGCGCCAACGAACAGACCGGCGAGGCCGCCGGACCGATCGGCGATTCTAACCAGTTCACCTTCGATCCG
>DASXFX010000210.1:0-3405 GCA_036489375.1 Binataceae bacterium (SeqCode)
GGAAGCGATGTTCGCTAGTCAGTTGGACGACCATCTGGATGAACTGGCGCATCATTATGGACGCAGTGGCAACATCGAGAAGGCGGTCGAATACCTCGGAAGAGCGGGTCAGCAAGCATTAAGGCGATCGGCATATACCGAGGCAGTGGATCGCCTCACGGCTGCGATTGATCTCCTGCAGAAATTCCCCGATGGTCCTGAACGTATTCAGCGCGAGTTGCTTCTTCAACTGGATGTCGGGTCAGCCTACGCCGTTAGAAGCGGATGGGTCGGACTCGAAGTCGAACGCGCTTACATTCGCGCGCGCGAATTGTGTGAGCGGTTGGGCGATGCCCCCGAAAGGTTTCCCGCGCTGCAGGGGCTGTGGGCGGTACACGCTCTGCGGGAAGAGTTACCGCAAGCCTTTCCGATCGCGGAGCAGCTCTTGCGGATGGCGCAGGTCACTGGCGATCGCGGGCTCTTGATGTACGCGGAGTACGCGTTG
The DNA here is from genome assembly GCA_036489375.1 of Binataceae bacterium (SeqCode). Taxonomy (GTDB): domain Bacteria; phylum Desulfobacterota; class Binatia; order Binatales; family Binataceae; genus JADMIL01. Next base: position 485 of record DASXFX010000210.1, read on the forward strand.
GGATTTACCTTGTTCTGGATGGGAGAGTTACTTTCCGCACGGAGACATTTTGAAAGGGCGATTGCCGGCTATGATCCGGAGCTACATCGGCAGCTAGCCTTTCTCTATGGGTACGACGTGGGAGTGCATGGCCTAGCATACCTGGCTCTCACTCTTAGCGCTCTCGGATATCCCGATCAGGCTCTTGCACGCAGCAACGAAGCCTTCGCGATAGCGCAGGCGACATCCAATCCGGTGGGTCTCGCATTTGCGGCCGGTGCTATCGGCACAGTGCGGCTATATCGGCGAGAGATAGTCGCAGTCGAAGAGAATGCGAACCTGGTGATCGCACTAAGTACGAGGCACGGGTTGACCGAAGTTCTGCCTATTGTGATAGCGCAACGCGGCTGGGCGCTGGTCCAACAGGGACGCTACGAAGATGGCATTAGCCAGATACGTGAAGTTGTCGTCAGACTCCGCCCAGCTGGATCGTCCCTTGTCCTGACTTACGTTCTCAATTTGTTGGTGGATGCATGCACGCGAATTGAGTCCCTTGATGAAAGACAACGCATCTTGGCGGAAGCAACGTCCGTTGCGAGGAAACTTGAAAGGCACACCCTTGAAGCTGAAACGCTTCGACTCAAGGGCGAGTTACTACTACTTGGCGACACCGGCGTAACGTCTGAAGCGGCGCAATGCTTTCGTCAAGCGATTGAAGTGGCGCGGCGACAGAGCGCGAAGTCTTGGGAGTTGCGGGCGACGATGAGTCTCGCGCGATTGCTCGACAAGCAAGGGCATCGCGAAGAGGCGCGCACGGTGCTCGCGGAGATTTACGGGTGGTTTAGTGAAGGCTTCGATACGGCTGACTTAGTAGATGCGAAGGCACTGCTAGGGGAGTTGGGCCGGTAGAATCAGAGGGGCTTAGCGACGGGTTAGTGGCGGGTGGCCCAATCGAAGAGGCGGGAGCCGAGGGCGAGGACGGCGTCGGTGAAGCTGGGGAAGAGGGCGGCGATTTTTTCCATCACGACGGCACCGGGCGGAACGTCAACCTCGGTGAGGCCGAGGACGACGGCGGCGATGACGGCCCAGGTGACCCATTGCGGGGGCATCGCGGGAATCGAATCGGGCAGGAGCTTGAGCGGTTCGGCGGAGGTTGAGGCTGCGGGCGATGGCGAAGAGCTGGCGCCGTGGACCATCGGGGTGTCGATAACGCCCGGCATCACGAGCGAGAGGCGAATGCCGGTGCCGTAGAGTTCGACGCGCAAGGCCTCGGTGAGGCCGACGACGGCGAACTTGGTAGCGCAGTAGGCGCCGAGCGGGGGCATCCCGCGGCGGCCGGCGAGCGAGGCGATGTTGACGATGCTGCCGGCGCCGGCCGCGCGCATCGCGGGAAGGACGGCCTGCATCGTATGCAGGGTGCCCATGAGATTCACCGACATCATGCGTTCGAGGTCCTCGGGGGGCATGGTCTCGACGCGGTCGGGAATTGCGATGCCGGCCGAGTTGATGAGGACGTCGATGCGGCCGAAGTGGGCGAGGGCGCGATCGACGGCGTCGCGGACGTCGGCGCGGCGGGTTACGTCGGCGGCGAGCACGAGGGCTTCGCCGCCGGCCTCGGCGATTTCAGCGGCGAGCGATTCGAGCACGTCGGCGCGGCGGGCGAGGAGGGCGACGCGCGCGCCCATTTTGGCGAAGGTCAGGGCGATGTCGCGGCCGATACCGCTCGAAGCGCCGGTGATGAGGACGGTGCGATCACGGAAATACGCGCCGGGGCTGAAGCGGGAAGCGCGCGGCTCGGAGTCCGTGGCGAGGCCGGCGGGAGCGCGTTTGGAGGCGGGGCGAGGGGTGGTTCGCTTCGATGGCATCGAGGGATCCTCCGCGGGTGGAGACCTAACTGTCGAACTGCTTCCGCTCAAGTGGAGCGGGAGCGGAGTCGGATTTCTGGATCTCAGATATACGCTGCGCCGCGCTCAGAATGAGAGCGGCTGCCACCTTATTCAAAACGCCGGTCGAACGCACGTCAGCGAGCGGAGGGGCGCTCTCCACGAAGATCCGAGCGCTACACTCTAGGCGGAGACGTGGTCGCTGAGGCCCTCGAGGTCGTGGCTCATGATGAGGAGGTCGCGCGGGCGGCCGTCGCGATCGACGACCCAATCCTGCAACAGGGCTTCGACCTGGAAGCCGAGCTTTTCGAAAGCGGCGCGGGCACCGGCCTGATCCGGGGTCATCATCGCGGCCATCTTCTTGAGCCCGCGCATCTGGCCGAGGCGGAAGATCTCGGCAGCGAGATGACGGCCGAGGCCGACGCCGCGAAACTTGGCACCGACCTGGACGCGGATTTCGCCGACGCGCCGGGTCCATCGCGCCTGGTCGGAATGAACGCTGGCGTAGCCGACGACGTGGCCGTCGGCCTCGGCGATGACGGTGGCAGTATCGCCGCTGTCAACATTGCGGACCCATTCGTCAACGCTGGAGGCCTCGGTGATGTCGGTGCGCAGGAAGAGCAAATCGTCCTGGGGCAGGGAGCGGGCGAAGGCGAGAATTTTGTCCTTGTCGCCATGCTCCATCAGGCGCAGCGTGATGGCGGAGCCGTTGGGCAGCTTGATTTCCTTGGGGAAGCCGCGGGTGCCATTCGCCTTATTCGCCTTGGCCATGGGTGTCTCCGTGGGGCGAGCAATCGCCGCCGTGATAAAAGTGATCGGCAGCATGCGCCGAAGGGACGGAGCAAAGCAAGCAACGGCTGACGCGCAGGTGAATCAGAGGGAAGCGTTGCGCAGATCGGGGCGTCGCGGCAATGAGGGAAAAGGCGCGGCGGCGGCGAGGGCGGGAATAGACATCGACAATTTGACCTCGCGTCGGCAAGCGGCGCATTCTGGGCAACGGGGAACGCTACCGTAAATATCGGGGGTTAAATGACAATGGCGACGCCGGGCACACCGCCA